>CAYPQK010000004.1:53165-64611 GCA_964412895.1 uncultured Spirochaetales bacterium | reverse complement strand
CATGACCGGTCTGTATCATCTGGTACCGGACAAAAAGATAGCGAAGCACGATCTTCTGAAGCTGTTCAACCGAACCTTCAGGGACGGACAGGTGGCCATCCGCCCGGATGGCGCATACATATCGGATAAGAGCCTTGTCGATACCAGAAAAGAACTGGGGACACCCATTTCGACCTACGAGCGGATGGTCGAGGAGATGAAGATATGGGTGGATGCACATTGCGAATGGTATCCACACTATGGATAGCAATTTTCACCCACTCGTCTCGATCATTATCCCGGTATACAACGGCGCGAACTATCTCGCCGAGGCGATAGACAGCGCGCTTGCTCAGACTTATGACAACCTTGAGATATTGGTCATTAACGATGGATCGAACGACGATGGTGCGACCGAGAAGATAGCGCGTTCCTATGGCGATCGGATACGTTACTTCAGGAAGGATAATGGTGGTGTTGCCTCGGCGCTGAATCTCGGTGTCGGCGAGATGCGAGGCGAGTATTTCTCGTGGTTGAGTCATGATGATAAATATCTGTCGGAAAAGATAACACGGCAGGTAGAACATCTGAAGAAAATAGGACGAAGCGATGTGATCCTTTACGGGAATTTCTTTTTTATGGACAAGGATTCGAAAATTATCGGTCGAACCCGCTTCAAGAATATCCCTCCCGATAAGTTCAGATATCATCTTTTGATCGACTATATCGCGAATGGCTGTACGATGCTGATCCCGCGGGAGTGTTTTGAACATGCCGTTCTTTTCCGGGAGGACCTTCGTATCACGCAAGACATCGATCTCTGGTTCCGTTTTTCCGCACGGTACGATTTCGTTCTCATGGGAGAGCCGCTGATGCGGTACCGCATATTTCCCGGACAGGGAAGCGTGAGGGACGCGAGGTGTGCTTTTGAAAAAGATATTCTGTACCGGAATATGCTGAACGCGGTTTTTCTGGAAATACAAAGGGCTGAGTATCCGGCAGATAAGGCGAGAACGCTCTTTTTGCGCTTCGCGATAGGACTTCTCTCCATGGGACAGAGTAAACCTTCGCGATATGCCTTTTCTCTGAGTCGGAAACTTTCTGCTCCGGCTTCGCCGATCGAGAAGATGCGCGAATGTTTCTTGCAGTTGCGCTACAGAAAAAGAATGGAAAAGTATAGAGGGAGGGAGGGGGTGTGTCCAAGATAGGGATACTGTATATCTGCACCGGTCGTTATCGCGTTTTCTGGGAGGCATTTTATCGTGCTTGTGAAAAACGGTTTTGTGTCGGCCACGAGAAACATTATTTTGTGTTCACCGACGATACGGCTTTCCCGCGCGAGGAGAAGGTACAGGTTGTTTCTCAGGAGGATCCCGGTTGGCCGGGGAACGCACTGAAAAGATATGCGATGTTCTCGGCGGTCATTGGACACCTGCGGGAGTTCGACTTTCTTTTCTTCTTTAATGCGAACGCCGTTTTCGTCTCCTCGGTGGGGGAAGAAATTCTGCCGATGGAGGAAGAGGGGCTTGTCGTGACGCGGCATCCCGGGTTTTACAACAGGTCGCCGAAGGATTTCCCCTATGAGCGGGATCCGCGATCCCGGGCATACATTCCGGAAGGGAAGGGGGTCCGTTATTTCGCGAGCGGCATAAACGGCGGAACGGCAGCCGCCTATGTCCGGATGATAGAGGACCTTAGAGCGGCCGAAGAGGAGGATGCGCGTAAAGGTATAACGGCGGTTTGGCATGACGAGTCGCATCTGAACCGCTATGTTCTGGATCGTCCGCATAAGGTGCTTGATCCGGGGTACTGTTATCCGCAAGGTGCGCGCCTACCGTTCGAAAAGAAGATACTGATATTGGATAAGAACCATTACGGCGGGCATGATTATATGAGGGGATTGAGCGATGTGCCGGTCTTTGAGGGGTCCCGGCGGCCCGCTCCGTGGTGGCGACGCGCGTTGAGAAAACTTTTAGGTGGCGCGTGAGGGCGCTGGGAGGATCCCCCGTGACCGATCCGGCGGTGACCGTACTGATGCCGATATTCAATGCCGAAGCATATCTGGAAGAAGCGATAGAGAGCATACTGGCGCAGTCCTATCGCGACATGGAGTTCCTTGTGGTGAATGACGGGTCGACCGATCGTTCCGAAGAGATCGTGCGGAGATATCGGGATCCGCGCATCATCCTTGTCACGCAACCTAATAAGGGGCTGGTGGCCGCTCTCGAACGCGGTCTGCAGGAGGCGCGGGGAAGATATATCGCCCGGATGGATGGGGATGATCGCTCATCCCCCGAAAGGATCGAGCGCCAAGTTGCCTTTCTGGAGGAACATCCTGCAGTGGGATTGGTGGGGACAGGGGCGGAGATATGGGTGGGCGGTGCGCGTTCGGGCCGGGAACACCGGCATCCCGAGAGCGATCCTTTGCTGCGATTTGAACTTCTTTTCGACAATCCCTTCGTACACAGTTCGGTCATGATGCGTCGGGATGTCCTTCTCAAAACGGGGGGATATCGACCCGGAGACCAATTCTTCCCCGAGGATTACGATCTGTGGTCGCGTATGGCCGATGTGTCGAAAGTTGCCAATATACCAGAGATACTGCATATCTATCGGGAGGTCCCGACCAGCGTCTGCAGAAAGGACCCTTTACGGAGGATAGCCCGTGGCGTGGCGAACATCTCCTGTCGCAACCTTTCTTTCTTCCTGCGCGATGCCCCGGTCGCCGAAGAGATCATTCGGTCATTCACGATGCTGTTCCACGATGTCGACGACTCTATCGTGGCGGTCGGCCCCCTTTCTTTGCCGGAATTTCTCAGAACAATATACGATGAATTTTCTCGACGCCATGTTCTTTCAGGGGACCAGAGAGCCTACATCGTCCGGAGACTTGGTCGGTTCCTAGCGCGAGTATATAAAAACAGCATCAAGAGAAGGATGTTCCGCGGATGAAGATACTGCACACGGTAGAGTCCTATCTCCCCTCCCGCCACGGTATGCAGGAGGCGGTATCCCGGATATCCGAGCGATTGGCGCAAGCGGGGCACGAGGTGACCGTAGCGACCTCCGCTCATCCCGACCGGAAGGAGCCGTTGATCAATGGTGTCCGCGTCGAGGGTTTTGCGCTCGCGGGAAGTATGGTGAAAGGATATAGGGGTGATTTGGGAGAGCAGGAGCGCTACCGGCGTCTCCTGATCGAGGGTGGCTTCGATGTTGTCGTTAATTTTGCCGCTCAGCAGTGGGCGACCGATCTGGCGTTGCCGATACTTGACGATATAAGGGCGAAGAAGATCTTGGTGCCGACAGGTTTTTCGGGACTTTATTTGCCGAAATATCGCAACTACTTTCTCCAGATGCCCGGATGGATGCTGCAGTACGACAAGAATGTGTTCCTCTCGGATACCTATCGCGATGCTCGATTCGCGGAAGAACACGGCATAAAGAATAGGATTTTAATACCTAATGGAGCTGCGGAGGAAGAGTTTCTTGCGGAGTATCCTTTCTCGATACGGGAAAGAACGGGAACTGATTCGGGCGCTTTTCTTGTACTTCTGGTGGGTTCTCACACGGGTAAAAAAGGGCATGAGGAGGCGATACGGATATTTGACGCGGCCCATATGAGCAACGCAACATTGCTTATCATCGCGACTGATCCGGATCGGAACCCTCCGTCAAGAGGCGTGATGGGTAGATCGTGGGAATGGGGGCGGGGAATTTATAAAATGCTTGTCAACGACTGTCCTGCTTTCTGTCGGCGGGCTGAATGCGCGTACAATGAAAAGGAAGATTGGCGCGCGAGCGCGAAGCGATTGGCGATAAAGGGATTTTCCCGCGAAGAGACGGTCAGGGCTTATCAGGAGGCCGATCTTTTTCTCTTTCCTTCCCGTGTCGAGTGTTCACCGATAGTCCTTTTCGAGGCGCTGGCGGCCCGGACGCCGTTCCTTTCGACCGATGTGGGCAATGCCGCCGAGATCGTACAGTGGACGGGGGGCGGCCGTATCCTGCCGACGATGACCGATGCCAAAGGCTACGCCCACGCCGACATAGCCGCTTCGGCCCGCATGTTGGAGGAGATGTGCCGTGACCGCGGGGCGCTTCGTGAGATGGCAGAGGCAGGTCATGCCGCGTGGCGGCAAAGGTTCACTTGGGAGAGGATAGCGGAACGGTACGAGCAACTCTACCGCGATGTGCTTAATGGGAAGAGAGGTATGCGATGAAACGATTCATGGTCACCGATATACGATGGGCTTCGGAAGGAGAGTTGTCGCTCCCCCTATGGGAGAAATGGAATCGGAAGAACCCCTTGCCTCGAGGTTTCTGGCAGAGAATATGGGAGTACCCTTATCTGGTTTCCAAGATCCCGTCATCCGCCGATGCCGTCGATATCGGCGGCACATACCCTTTTGTTCTGTTCAAGAACTACCCTCGAGCGCTCTCGGTCGATAACCGCGAACTGGACCTGTTGGATCATCCTCTGCATAGGGGCAAATGGCCTGCGGGAAAATTGGTGATATCAGATGCCGCCCGTACGCCCTTTGCAGACGATCGATTCGACTATTCTTTCAGTATTTCAGCGATAGAGGAAATGCCTCATACCTTTGAGGTGCTCAAGGAAATGTTGCGGATTGCCCGGTACCGTGTTGTGGTAACGATGGATGTCAGCGATCAATTGGGGTTGCCTCTTGCGAAAATACACGAACTTGAAGAATTTCTCGGCTGTCACCTGCCGGCGTTGCCCGTCGATACTTTGCGCTCTGACTCACGGGCGCTGCGAAGATTTGGGCAGCGCCCCAGTGAGAGGTATAAACACATCAGAGTCTTGGCCTTCACACTTGATGCGGTCGATACTCCCCGTTCTGTGGCGATATTGATCCCGCACTGGGAAAGTTATCAATTTCTCAACCCGTGTCTGCAACATATCGAGAAACAGAGAAACGGAGCGTTGCTGGAGAAGGTTTATGTGCTCGATGACCAGAGTGGAGACGGCAGTTTCGAGCGGGGAAAGAAAGATTTTGCGCATGATCCCCGGATAGAATTCCACCAAATAGTTCGGCCCAACAAGAACATTGACGCCGATGTCGGGTTGCTTCTCGATGAGGGGTTGAAACTGGTCAAGGAGCAGTTCGTGGTCATGCTTGATGCCGATACCATACCTCTTTCCGGCGATTGGATATCCTTTCCTCTCTGGCTTCTGGAAAAATACCGGTGCAGTTCGGTCGGTTACGATTCGGGACTCTCACACGATTACTACCACGATGCATGGGCCGCACCGCTCTGGCAACCGGAACAGGGGTATCCGCCCAGCACGGCGTTGTATGATAATGAGTGGTTCACCATCACGAACAACCTGTACCGTATCATGCGAACCGCCGATGCAAGAGTCGTTTCGGAAGGCATCGGTTTTACACGGGCCAATGGTTCGAGAAAAACCCTGTACAAGTATCTTCGCGGCGCCCATCACCTTATCATGAAAAAAGGTGGGCCGTTGCGAAGGATATACCGTGCGTTGTTTCGGGGAACACCTCTTCGCTACGCTATTAACAACCGTTATCCCTATCTTCCGAATGGTTGTGACAATGGTGTTGCTGCCAATCACTTCATCGACATAAATCGGTTGGGTCCTAAGTTCAATATCCCGGTCACCAGTTTTATCGGCATTACGCCGAGTACGGGTGTGTTCGGGCAGAACATCGCCGGTCTTCTTTTTCATTTTGCGTTGAGTACGCGAGCCTTGTCCAGAGAGCGCCGCGAGGTAGGGGACGCCGGGCCGGAGTATATGCAATGGGTGAAGCGATTGTCGGCTGGTGCGGACTGCGACGATGCATTGATAATGGAAATGATAAGGGCCAGCGGTTCTTTCAAGCCCGGTGGATATGATGGTACCATTCCAGTCGATTGGTATCGGGGTCTCTTTGACGGTATCCAGCAGTTGGGGGAAGAATATCGGGTTGAGAAAAAGCGGGTGGACGATCAATGACGATCAAAAAAGCAGTCAGCGTTCTTGTGATCACCTATAATCACGAGGATTATCTGGCAAGAGCGCTCGATTCGATCTTGATGCAGAAGACCGATTTTGATTTTGATATAATCGTGGGGGAAGACGCATCCTCGGACAGTACAAGGGGCATCCTACAGGATTATGCGGGAAGGTATCCGTCGAAAATAAGGCCTATCTTCAACGAATGCAATAGGGGCATGATGGGCAATCTCCGGCAGGTGATAGAAGAAAGTTCCGCCCGATATCTTGCCCTGTTGGAAGGAGACGATTACTGGATAGATGATCTGAAGTTGCAGAAGCAATATGACCTCATGAATGCACATCCGGAAATTCGTCTCTGCGGTCATAGAACACGGCATTATCGTGAGGATGACGATACCGAACAGGAATGCAATCTCCCCTTGTCGGATGACGAGGTAACGATATTCGGGATCGAGCGATTGTTTTCGGAAAATCTTTTTCTTCACACCTCCTCCTATTTCTTTCGAGGTCACGATACAAGTCGTCTGGCAGAGTATCTGGGTGATTTCGAGATAGGAGATATCCCGTTGCTCCTATTCTTCGCACAACAGGGTCCGATCGCTCTTCTTGGCGACTGTATGTCGGTATATCGGGTGACCGGCAGGGGAGTTTGGAGCGGTGTGGGCGATACGACCCAGAACTGGCATCGGATGATCCGCGTCTACGAGACGCTTTTTCTTCTGTCCCCCGTCAACAAGGAGATATACGGCCTAAAGTTGGTCAAATTGAAACTCCGATTTGCCCATGTTCTTGCAAAGCAACGGCAGCCCATCATTGCCTTGAAGACACTTGTCGGCGTAGTGATAAAAGACCCGATTCGGACCTTGTTCATCCTGCCATTGTCGATCTTGCGCTCTGTTTTGCCCAAAGCGAAAAGGAAAGACCTTCTCCCAGTCCACCTTTTCGGCGGTTTGGGCAACCAGATGTTCCAATATGCGGCGGGCCGCGCGTTCGCCTTGCGCCATGGTATTTCGTTGAAGATTGATGTGTCGGCCTTTGTGGGCGATCTGAAACGGTCGTATGCACTCGCCCCCTTTTGTGTCGGGGCACAGGTCGTCAATTGCTCCCGGTGGTCGCGGGCATGGCGCAAAATGACAGGCATGCATTATCGGGAAAAAGGATTTGCCTATGATCCGACCGTGCTGGACCTGCCGGTGGGCATGGCCTTGTGGGGTCATTTCCAATCTGAAAAGTATTTCATCACGATAGCCGACCGGATACGGGCCGACTTTGCTTTGCGGGAGCCGTTATCGGAAGCGGCACAACGCTATCTCAAAGATATCGAGACCGGCATAGCGGCCGTTGCGGTCCATATCCGGCGCGGCGATTATATCGCCGATGCAACAACGCGAGCCTTTCACGGCAATTGTTCGTGGAAATATTACGAGAACGCGATGCGTCTCATGCGAGAACGAGTGGGGGGGGTGAGCTTTTTCTTCTTTTCCGATGAGCCGGATTGGTTGGTTGCTCAACAGGTTGACGGCGTGGTGGTAAGGGGGCTTTCGCCCCATGAAGATATGTTTCTGATAAGCCGTTGCCGGCACCAGATCATCGCGAACAGTTCTTTTTCATGGTGGGGCGCGTGGTTGAATCAAAACCCCGATAAGATCGTCATCGCACCGAAGCGCTGGTTTGCCGATGAGAAGATGGAACGACAGACCGGTGATCTGATACCGTCCGGATGGGTGCGGTTATGACCAAGGTGCTACGAATAGACCTTTTTCTGTTTTTTTTGTTTCTGACTCTCTTGGTCTTCTTCTTGGTGCCTTTTATGTCGAATACTCACGCCAACAGCCTTCAGGCTGATTTCTCAGCTTATTACACGGCCGGAGAATCCTTCCGATACGGGCAGGATATCTACCGGAACAATGTCCTCGAACAGCCTTCGACATGGGATGGCATCGCGCGGTATAGCCACAGCCGCTTTCTCTATTTTCCCTTGATCGCGGTATTGTTTGCGCCGCTTTCGTTGATCGGCTACTCTGCGGCAAAGTTGGTTTGGATGGTTATGTCTTTCGGGGCGATCATCGCCTCGCTGATGGTGGCGGGCTACCATTTCAGAAAGATGTTCTCTGCCGGCAAGTATCTGCTGTTCCTATCGGCCGCTTTGCTTTACTATCCTTTGAGAACCGTTCTGGAGCGCGGTCAAACAGATCCGTTTCTGTTGTTTTTCATAGTGCTCGCGATATCTCTTATGCGTGATCCTCAACGGACCGTGCGGGCCGGGCTTCTTCTTTCTTTGGTTGTTTTGGTAAAGCCCCAGTTCCTTTTGCTTGTTCCCTTTCTTGTTCTGTTGAGAAGGGCGCGGGTCGTTACCGCTATTTTCGGCGGCCTGTTTCTGGCTAATATCGTGGCTGTTGCGGTTTTCGGATACGGTGGCATGGCAACATACTACACGAAAGAACTTCCCCGAATTCTGGAACATGGTGAGGCGGGAACAGACGATATGCTGTTGCGCGATGTTGCGTTCTGGAGTAGACTGGAAGAATTTTCCGCCGGGTTCTCCGAAAAGGATGGCAGAGAATATGAAGTGACGACAATAGCGTTGTATTCAAACGCTTCCGTGGCCCGTGCATTGGGGAAAAGACTTCCGCTGGATACCGCGACGGTGGCTTTTCTTTTCTCTCTCCCTGTTTTTCTGACAATGGCTTATTTCCAAAGAAGGAGACCCCCGACCGTCCTTGAGGAAGATGAGGCCGCGTACTGGTTCTTCTGGCTTGGGACAGTGCTTTTTATTCTTATGGCGGCACCACTTTCATGGTCCATGGCGACGGTATGTCTGTTGCCCTTATTTCTGCTCTTCCTGTTGGAGTGGAGGCAGGGAAAGATCGATGTCGCAGAAATGCTGGCAATCGCGGCTTTTGTCAGTATTGCTTTTCCCGACAGTTATCTGTTAAGCATAAGAACTTCGTGGATCGCCGATCTGGTGGAGGGGAAATATTTGTATGGTGAATTGTTATTGGCGTTGTCGCTTGGTATGAAGTTCTTTGCGATCGTGAGCAGGCGTCATGTCTTATTATAGCGGTGTATCGGTCATTCTTCCCGCCTACAATGCCGCGCGGCATATCGGGGGGGCGATAGGGAGCATTCTGGCACAATCGTTCGGCGACTTTGAACTCATCGTTATCGATGACGGGTCGCGGGATGATACCGTTGCGGTGATACGGAAATTCGACGATCCGCGTATCCGACTTTTGCGCAATGACACAAACAAGAGCCTTGTCTTCACGCTGAACCGCGGCATCGAAGAGTCGCGTGGGCGCTACATCGCCCGGATGGATGCCGACGATATCGCCCGACCGGAGCGGCTCACGCGGCAGGTCGCGTTCATGGATGCTCATCCTGATGTCGGTCTGTGCGGTTCGTGGGCTCTGAAATTCATCCCGTACGGGCCACGCTGGGCACAGAAGGCGCCGGCGAGTTCCGCCGAATTGAAAGCGGCACTTTTGTTCGCGACCCCCTTTGTCCATCCGACGGTGATGATGCGCCGCTCGGTGCTGGATGAGCATCATCTGCGCTATGATCCCGCCTTTCCCGCGGTGGAGGATTATCGTCTCTTTTGCGAGATGGCGCTCGTGACCGGGATGGCGATCATCCCCGCTGTGCTACTCGACTACCGGGTGTCGCCTTCGAGTGTCACCGGCGCAGTCTATCTTGATAGTACGCGTTTGAAGGATCGCCGGGAGCTCCTTTTGAGACTCTGGTCCGACTATATCGAGACAACGCTGGGCTTCACACCAGACAGAGAACAACTCGACGCGCATGCCTGCCTCTACGACCGTCGGTTCGCTTCGATTTCGCCCGATAAGGTAGAAACGACTCGCCGTTGGCTGGACTTTCTGCAACAGGCGAACGGGGAACGGAGGTTCTTCGATGGTGCGGCGCTCGCGACGGTTTGTGGCGAGGCGAAGCGATCGTTTGTTGCCGTTTCACCGGTCGATATCGCGCGTCGATTGCTGATCTCTCTACTTGGCAGGTAGGCACTATGTTCGACAAACCGACACTCATCATAACGCATTCATTTCCGCTGTCGGCCGACGACTATCGGGGGCGCTTCATTGATGAGTTGCTGCCGCGCGGGGGCGATGCAGTGCCGGTGGTCGTCCTGACCCCCGACCCGAACGGCTCCGGGGTCGATGTGATCGGATCGGTGACGATACACCGTTTTCGGTGGCCGCACGGTTATCTGGCGGGACGGCGGATATATAACCCCCGAGACTTGATCGTATTTCTCAAAATGTTGCTCATTTTCGTCATTAAGGCGACAAAAATTGTCAAGGCGTATCAGATCCAGCATGTTTTTGCCTGCTGGGCGATCCCCGGCGGGCTGGCTGCGCTTTTTGTCAGGGTGCTTACCGGAATTCCCTATACGGTGTGGGCATTGGGGACAGACATAAGTAAGTTCAAGAAGATACCGATACTTTTGCGCATGATCTTCCACTTTGCGGTCGGAGTCTATGCCAACAGCGAATTTCTGCGGGGAGAGATGCGACGGTTGACCGCGCGACCGATCGATATCCTGCCGACGCGGAGTCGTCTGCCGGAGCCGGTTGTGCCGCAGAACCCCATCGAGATGCCGGAAGAAATGTTGGTGGTGTCGTTCGTCGGCCGGTTGGAACGGGTGAAAGGGATAGATCGGTTTATAGAGATGGCTAAGCGTGTGAAGAGCGCACGGTCCGATGCGTTATTTCTCGTGTTTGGCGACGGCTCGCTCAAGAACTTGGTGACGGCGGCGGAAAAAGAGGGTCTCGTGCGATGGGCGGGGCAAGTGAGTCCGGGTGAGTTGGCCTATTATGTCCGACGGATAGATGTGCTCTGTATCACCTCGCGTGAGGAGAGCATGCCGGTCGTCGTCTGGGAATTCCTCGGGAAATGCGGGATACTATCTTTTAATGTCGGTGACATAGCGGCGCATCTGCCGCCCGAAGCGATAATGAGCGATGATGATGAGTTCATTCAACGGTTGTCGAAAATAGGTAAGAAAGGTCAGTAGGTCCGGTTGCGCTCCCAGTCGAGCGCGGTACGACAGATCAGTTCCAACGAATCGTAGGCCGGTTCCCAATGCCATGCCGTGCGCACTTTTGTATTGTCGGCGATGAGTTTTGCCGGATCGCCGGCGCGGCGCGGACCTTCAACAACTTTGAAATCGACACCGCTTAGCCGTTTCATCGTGTCGAGCACTTCGCGAACGCTATAGCCATGGCCATATCCGCAGTTGAAAATGTCCGTCTCGCCACCCTTGTCGAGATGGTCAAGCGCTCTCACATGAAGTTGTGCAAGGTCGGAAACATGAATATAATCACGGATGCCGGTGCCATCGGGGGTGGAAAAATCGGTACCGAAGATCGCTATCTGCTCTCTCTGGCCGAGGACGGTCTGGGCGGCGACCTTGATAAGATGGGTGGCGTCGGGGAAGCTCTGACCGATCCGCCCGTCGGGGTCGGCTCC
>CAYPQK010000004.1:20585-53155 GCA_964412895.1 uncultured Spirochaetales bacterium | reverse complement strand
TAGCGCAGAATGACCGCTTTGAAGCGGCCGGGGAAGGCACGCGCGGTGTCGAGCAGGACCCGTTCGCTCATCAGTTTGCTCATGCCGTAGGGATTTATGGGGGCGAGCGGACTCGTTTCGGAGACCACCCCGCTGTCGGGTTCCCCATAGACCGCGGCGGTCGAAGAGAAGATGAATTTGCCGATCCCATATTTCACGCAGAGCCGGATGAGATTAGTGGTATTGACGGTATTGTTCAGGTAATATTTGAGCGGATCGGAGACCGATTCGGGGACCACGATATGGGCGGCGAAGTGAATGACGGCATCAAAACGGCCATTCTTCAGCAGGCCTTCGACCGCTTTCGTGTCTGAAAGGTCTATTTGTACGAGATCGCCGTGAAGGATTGCCGCGCGGTGCCCAGTTGAAAGATTGTCGAGAACAGTTATCTGATGGCCGGGGATATCACTAATTAATTTAACAAGATGAGAGCCGATATAGCCGGCTCCGCCAGTTACGAGCAGCCGCATGAGTACTCTCCACTCCGAAGAACAGTAGTGTCAAAATAACCGGAGAAAGAAAATAAAGCAAGAAAAGAGTCCCGCGGGAACGGGGTTTGCTTATTTTTCCCGTTGATGGAAGTTTTTTGTTGTAAGTAAAGGGGGAATATCATGGGTCGAGTTACGAAAGGCATGACATTGATCGAGGTGATGATCGTTGTCCTTCTCATCAGTATATTGACGAGTATCGCGATGCCCATGTACAACGATTATACTATGAAGGCAAGAACCTCCGAAGTGCCCATGACACTGAAGTCTCTTGCCGAGACACAAATAGGCTATTTTGAGACAGAAGGGAATTATGCCTGTGCGTTGTTGACTCTAGGATGGAAAACGAATATTGCTTTCGACGGTGATAATACGGCAGTAGGCTCCTTTTACGAATTCAGTACGGCAAATAATCCCGGGTGCAATCCGGGAAGCGGAGATGACCCCGAACCGAATGGCTTGGCGATAGCTTTGGCGAAAGAGGAAATACCTGTTCCCCCTAACTTCCAAGCGGCTTGCATGGATGCCAGCCTAGCATTCAGGACCAACGGTATTTGATGAGAATCTCTGTAATGTGGTGTTCTTGATCTGCTGTGCTGACTATGGCTCGCAGGCTTTGAAGCAACTCTTGCAGTGTGTTTCCAAATAATCATATTTCAGATTCGTTACCCGGTCGCAGTTTAATCCTCGCAAACATGCGGCGCAGGTGCTTATGCGATTAGAATCGCATTTCGCTCCTTTTTGTTCGGTAAGTAGAACACCGAACCGGGATTTGGCGCGCGCGGTGCATCTTTTCTCAAAATCAGACGATAGGCCCTCTGCTTCACGACACTCCGTTAAACGCGCGCAGTAGGCGGTGGCGATAGTGCCCGCTGGTTGTTTCAGTGCAATGGGGATATCGATTTTGCGGATTTTTGTTTTTTGAAACTGATAATAGGAGAAATATCCTGTTGCAACCACCATAAGGAGAATCCCTACGACAATGAATATCGAAGGATAGTGCTTCTTAACTTCTTCGGTGATGCTTTCTTCTTTTCCTTTCTGGCTTTCTTCGGCATGTTTCTTTTCTTCTTCCAGTTTCTGGGAGAGATATTCTTTCAGTTCGGGAGTTTCGGCCAGAGAAACGGCGGTGTTCCCATGAATATCGGTTATCTGTAACGATGCATTCCGTGCAAGAAGCATGTCGATGATGTCGCGATGGCCGAAGCGGATGGCGATCATGAGCGCGGTGCGTCCTTCGTTATTCTTCGCGTTCAGATTATCTATCTTGGAAAGCATATCGCGGAGCAGGCCGGTCACTCCCTTTGCCGCAACCTGCATAAGCGGGGTGTAGTTGGATGCCGATGCAACATTGACATTCGCCCCTTTGGAAAGGAGATATCTTGCCGCTTCAAAATGGGAGTTGCTGAGCGCCAGCATCAGCGGGGTGCGGCCGTCTTTGCCCTTTGCTTCTATGTTGGAACCGCATTCGATCAGCAGTTTGACAATGTCTATCGATCCCAACTCCGCGGCTATCTGCAACGGGGTCTTTTCATCTTCGTTGGTGGCGGTGAGGTTCGATCTTTTCTCAAGGAATCCGACGACGGCATCAAGGTCTTTACGCTGAATGGCCTCAAAGATATCCTTGGGGGTCGAATAGGTCTCGTCGACCGTCGGCGGTAAAGGAGCGGTCGGATCGGCAGGGACCTCTTCGCCGGTGGAAGGTTGCGCAGGTTCAGCGGGAGCGGCGGCGAGCTCCGGCTCTTTTTCAGGCTCCTTAGGCAGATCGTCGGAAAACAAGGGAAGTTCTTTTTCCTTGTTATCTGGCATCGTGTATCCCCACAAAAATAACAGGCATATTGATTATAATTTTCCTTTGCGGGAAATCCAGAAATTTGTTGCGGGAGGCAGTAATGGTCAGCCGAGAACGGGAAAAGAGGGTTTACGCTGTCGCAGGTCGCCCAGCTTCTGTCTGCCGGTCGGCGAGAGAGAGAAGATCATCTTGCGTTTGTCGTCTATTCCCAATGTCCGCTCAATGAGCGCTTTGTTCTCAAGGGCGCTGAGTACCCGCGACATGCGCGAGAGCGAGATGCCGAGTTCTTCGGCCAGTTCACCGCTGTTCCTAGTTTTCTTCCCGAGAGTGCACAGCGTAAGGGCTTCGTTGATGGAAAGGCTGAAATCCTTTTTCAGCATGACCTCGAACGCGTAGATCGCCCGAAACATCTCTTTCAGCTTACATAGTTCCTTCATCACTCCTCCGCATGATGGCAACTCGGGGGCATTTGCCAAAAAAACTATATCGACGGAAAGAATAATAGTCAAGGAAGAGTTCCGAAAACTTTTGAAAAAACAAGGCGCTTGTGCTAGAGTCGGCCGGAAGATGTTCGGTTATGCGGGGAAATGGATGCGGAGAAGATTTCTTCGGACAGTGATCACGGGGTGGCTGGCGCTATTGTCGCTATGCCTTCGGGCGGCCGATACAACAGCGCCCGATACCGAGTTGGCGGAGTTGCCCAATACGCTTCTTACGGTAAGTGAGGCGATATTCGAGTTCTCGTCGACCGACGAGGGGGCGCGTTTCGAATGCTGTCTTGATGGCGGTGCGTGGGAAGCCTGCGTTACGAAAAAGACGGTTCGGGTGGCTGACGGCTTTCATACTTTCGAGGTGCGCAGTATCGATGCGGTCGGCAACGGGGACAACAGCCCTGCGTTCTTCCAATGGACGGTGGACACGAAACCGCCGAAGACCGTCATCAGTAAGACATCGCCGGTCTATAATATTGAGACGACCGCCTTCATCGAATTCTCTGCTGCTGCTGATGTTGCTGCCTATTCCTGCCGGCTCGACAAGGGATCGTGGCAGGAGTGCGTGTCGCCTCTCCGGTATCAGGATCTGATAGAGGGGGAGCATGTGGTGGAGATAAAAGCGGTGGACAAGGCGGGGCATGCCGAGGTGACGCCCGCGAGGTTCGAGTGGCTTATCCCGCACCAGTTCACCCATGTTTCGGCGGGATATCAGCATTCCTGTTCGGTCGGCATCAGCAAGGCGCTCTTCTGCTGGGGCAACAATAGCGCCGCACAACTCGGCACGGCCGATCAGTCGGATCATTTCATTCCGACCGAAGCGGTGGCGCCTTCAATGCAATGGGACCGCGTGAGCGCCGGTCGCTTTCACAGTTGCGCCATCGGCGGGAAGAGCGGCGAACGGCGGCTCTACTGCTGGGGCAGCAACGGAAGCGGCCAGCTCGGTACCGGCGACGGCCGATCGGGACCGAAACCGCTGGAGGTGAAGGGCGATTTCACCGACTGGCTGCAGGTGACCTCCGGCATCTCTCATTCCTGCGCCATCCGGAGCGAGGGAGGCAGGAACGAACTGTATTGCTGGGGCGAGAATAACGCGGGGCAGTCGGGCGATCCGTCGTTCAGTGTCGTTACCACACCGCGGCCGTTGACCGGCAAGCAGTACGGCTGGGTCTATGTCACCGGCGGTTTTTCGCATACCTGCGCCATACGGAACGAAGAGGGGAAAAAGAAACTCTACTGCTGGGGCGCCAACAGCGACGGTCAGCTGGGCATCGGTGTGGCCGACCGGGCACATCCCGAACCGGCCGAGGTGAGCGGCGGTTTCGACGACTGGACGGCGGTGTCGGGCGGCTACTACCACACCTGCGGCATCCGCGATGAGGGCGGTGCGCGAAAACTCTATTGCTGGGGCAACGGTGCCACGGGACAGCGGGGCGATGGCGGAACGGGCAAAAAGCTGGCGCCGGTGCCGCTGATCGGGACCAATGATTCCTGGCGCGCCGTGGCGGCGGGTTCGAACCATACCTGCGCCATCCGCGATGAGGGGAGCGAGCGAGCGCTGTACTGCTGGGGCGACAACCGCTACGGTCAGCTCGGCGTCGGCGGGGAGGATCGCTCCAACAAACCGGTGAAGATAAAAAGCGTCTACAGCGACTGGTTCCAGATGTCGGCGGGGGAGACCCATACCTGCGCCGTCCGCGAAAAAGGCGGCCGTTATCAGATGTTCTGCTGGGGGCGTAACCAGTATGGCCAGTTGGGCGACGGGACCGATGAGAACCGGTTCGTGCCGACCGAAGTGACGGGCAAACAACCGAAGAAATATAACCAGACCGGCGGCAAATAACGCGCCGGATCTCACGCGGGAGGATACCATGAAAAAAGGCATACCCGATCCCATCACCGGGCTATTCGGTTTTCTCGACGAAAGTCCGACCATGTTCCACGCCACCGCAGCGATCGTCCGGCGGCTTGAGGCGGCGGGCTTCGAGCGGCTCGACGAAGGTGATGAGTGGGTGCTGAAAAGCGGCGCGGGCTACTTCGTCGTACGCAACGATTCGGCGGTCATCGCGTTCCGCATCGGCCGGAAAAGTCCGTGGCAGAGCGGCTTCATGATGGCGGGGGCCCACACCGACAGCCCGCTGCTCAAGATAAAGCCCGAGGCCGAGAGCATGGGCAAAAATGTCGTCCGCGTCGCCACCGAGATCTACGGCGGTCCCATAGTTTCGACCTGGCTCGATCGCAATCTCGCCGTTGCCGGCCGGGTGATGGTGAAGGGGAAAGGCGGCTGGGAGGCGTGGACCGTGGACACCGAACGGGCGGTCGCGATAGTGCCCAATCTGGCGATACACATGAACCGTGAGGTCAATAAGGGCTTCGAATACAACCCGCAGAATCATCTGCAGGCGGTACTGTGCGCCGACGCGAAGGGAGGCGACGGCTGGCAGGTGCTCAAGGGACTCGTCGCCGAGACGCTCGGCGCGCCGGTGACCGCCGTGGGCGAGATGGACCTGTACCTCTACGATCCGCAACCGGCGGTGCGGTTCGGCCGCGACGACGAGCTCTATTCGTCGGGGCGCATCGACAACCTCGCTTCGTGCCATGCGATACTCGCTGCGTTCGTCGATTCAAAGCCGGGCGATGCGACGGCGGTGGCGCTGTTCTATGATAATGAAGAGATAGGTTCGCGCACCCCGATGGGCGCCGATAGCGGTTTCACCGCGACGGTCCTTGAACGGATAGTCATGGCGCACGACGCCGGCCGCGAGGAGTTCCACCGGGCGCTCGCAAAGTCGTTCCTCGTCTCTTCCGATTCGGCTCACGCGCTTCACCCCAACTTCCCCGAGAAACACGATCCGGCCTATGCGCCGCTCATGAACGGCGGCCCGGTCATCAAGGTGAGCGCCGGCTTCAAGTACGCAACGACCGCCGTCACGGCAGAACGGTTCCGTGAACTGTGCCGCCGCGCCGGAGTGCCGTGCCAGAAGATCGCGAACCGCTCCGATGTCCCGTCGGGGAGCACCATCGGCCCGATGACGACCGCTGCCCTTTCGGTGCCGGGGGTCGATGTGGGGGTGCCGATGTGGGCGATGCACAGTATCCGCGAAACGGCGGGGACGCGCGATCATTTCTCGCTCATCGCCGCGCTGAAGGAATTGTATCGCTAGATTCAGTCCTTGTTCCGCACACAGATCGTGCGGATCCCATTCGCATTCGTATCCTTTGCCATGTCGGGCCGGACGATGCCGTACTTGAATTCGACGAGCCACACCTTCGTGATGTCTTTCGCGTTGGTGGTGGAACTCCAGAAATAATCTTCGTCTATCGTCGGAAAGGTGGTCACATGCTCCGCCTCGGCGCCGTAGGTGATGAGGCTCTCCAGTTCATTGATGTCGGGCAGCCGCCAGTCGGTTTTCTGAGCGTGATTGAGCGCCGCGCAATAACTCAGCGCATCGGTCCAGAGCCGTTCATCATAGGTGAACGCCATCTGCCAGACGAGACCGGTCAGGGTATCTTCAATGACGGTGTCGGCACCGGTGGTCGTTTCGGTCCAGCGATCTATCGGTCGCGCCGAAAGGTAATTCCACGGCGAACTGACGCAGCGGACCATGTGAAGCGTTTCGCCGGGGTCCGAGTAGGACATGCCGTCGCCCGAGAAATCAACATAGTAGTAGTTGTAGCCGTGTTTCGTGCCGGTCCAGAAGGTGTCGGCGGGGGTCGCGGGAAAATAGAATCCGTCGATGAGCGGGTCAACGCTGTTCGCGTTGAACGTCAGCAGGCTCAGGAATTCCTGCCGGGTCGGCAGACGCCAGTCGGTGCGGTCGCCGTAGTTGCCGCCGGCGAGCCCCGTGCAGTAGGAGTCGGCATCGCTCCAAGTGCGTGCGGTGCCGTCCAGCGTCTTCTGCCACCAGAGTTTGGTCTGATTGTCCTCGATGAGCGTCGGGCCGGAGGTGGTCCGGTTCTGGAATTCGCGGCCGCCGCCCGAATAGTTACCGTCCTGTCCGTAGAACTGACCGCCCTCCGACGGACAGGTAACCGCGCCGGTCAGGTTGTAGCAACTGGTCTGCACGGTGTCGATGATGTGCCAGCAAATTTCGCCTTCGTTGCAGGCGTTCTCGGGGAGGGTGTCGACATCGGGCATCACGGTGTCTTCGTCGGGTAGGGCGGTGTCATCGGTCGGATCTGTCTGATCGGTCTGATCGGTCTGATCCGTCTGATCATCAGATTGCCCATTATCGCTGTCGCCGCCGGGTTCCTTCAGGGTGAAATCGCTACAGCCGATGACAAGCAGGGGGAAGATGAGCGTCAGAATATGTTTACTCATCTACCACCTCCATCCGAGCGAAAGATAGACGCCGTCGTAGGTCGGCAGTACCAGAGCGGTCGGCGTCGCCGGGTCCTTCTCCGGTTCATAGAAAGCATCGAAGAGCATAAGGCCGACGCCGGTGGCGAGTGCCAGCGACCCAACGGTGTAGCCCGCTATCGAAAGGCCGCGCCACAGGTCGAACGACTTCTTGTCGGCCGCCGCGCCGCCGAGGGCGTATCGGTCGTTCGCCTCGTTCATCTGCCAGTGCGAGACACCGCCGAATATCACGATCGCCGCGCCGGTCCCGATGAGCGACCAGCCGAAGGCCGACAGCGTCCGGACCTCGTATTCGTTGGCTGGCAGTTCGTTGTCGGGATAGGCGCCGGGATATGTCGCGGGTCCTTCGTATGCCGGTTCATTCTGCGACGGCGCGGCGGCGACCGGTCTGCCGAAGAGTTCGGCGACCGCCGGGGTGATGCTCTCGACGAGCAGGTTGAGACTGCCCTTCACCTTCCGTTCCGACCGACCGAGGATCGAGACGCTCCGCACATTGAGCCGCTGAAGCGACAGTATCCAGTAATCGCCGAGTTTCGACAGGGTGCCGGTGACCGATTCGGGTGCGCCCAGCGCCGCGCCGATCTCGGCGACGCAGGCGGTGTCCTCCGCGCCGCAGGAGAGTTTTTTCTCTTCGCCGACCATGAGCGCCTTCATGTCGGTCTCGCCGATGGTCTGGCGGCCCGATACGCGGCCCACCGCGGTGGTCACCATCGCGCTGACCGCGTCGGCATCTTTTTCCGATACGCCCGTTTTCGGCTCAAGCCGCCACACGACGATGGCGTCGCTCTCAGCCGCCGCGAGCAAAAAAGGCATCAGAAGAAGCAGAAGAAAGAAAAAACGCATACGGACCTCACATCAAAAACAGGACACTATAGCAGATGCTATTCAAGTAGTCTAGAAATAGAGGCGCATCGCGGTGTAGACGGTGTAGGGGTAAAGTCCGAACTCGGAACGCGGGATAGGGTAGGCAAAGCCCATGAAGTCACCCTGCCGCGCCGTTGTTCCCGCGCCGATAGATGCGCCGACATCCCAGAACAGGTCGTCGGCCACGCTGTATTCGAGTCGCGGCGATAGAAGGAGCGATCCGTCGGTCAGGTTGACGAGCGTCTGAAAGGAGCCGTTGAGGAGCGGCACGATCTCCCAGGTGAACCCGACCGCGAGGTAGTGGCCGCCGAGCAGGTAGACGCCGCTGTCGCTGTAGGCCGTCTTCGTTGCCGCGTTGGTGAGATATTTCGACGGGTAGAGTTCGCCGACCATCGAGTAGTGGTATTCGCCGAAGAGAACGAGGTTGGCGTCGGCGAAGTTGTAGTCGGCGCCCGCTGAAAGACGGAAGTTATCGTCTTTGCTCTTGCGTCCTTCGAGCACGCCGTCGGCGGTATAGGCCGCCTCAAGCCACACTCCCGCGCCGCCGATGGCCCGTTCCAACGACAGACCGGCGAGAAGGTTGTATTGATATTCGACGAGCATCAGAGTGAAATCGGTCTCCCAGAGAGCGAACTTGCCCCGCACGAAGGCGGCGCTTTTGGAGAACCGGCCGTCGGAGCCGAAGACATACCCGGCGTCGAGTTCGTTCATATCGCCGATGGGGAATTTCACCCGCACCGCGTCGACGCCGACCTTCTCCTCGCGGTTGATATCCTGAAAGGAGAGGGGCGAGAAGACATCGGTCGGGTTGAGGAACTTCGCCGCGCCGAACGATATCGCCTGCCGCCCGACGAAAATATCCATGAAGGGGAGCGTGAAGGTGACATTGAGCCGGTCGAAGGAGTGGGGGAATGAAAGGATGCCGTCGCGGGTGGTGTAGAGGGTATCTTTGAAATCGGTGATGCGGTAGTCGTTCAGCGATGGCGTGAAGAGGGTGTTCGTGGTCGAGGGGTTGCGCGATACGGTCGGCGATACCTGCCACGCCGTCTCGGCCGAGAACCAGTCTACCTGCCCTGAGCCTGCCTGTCCCGAGCCAGTCGAGGTGGTCGAAAGGGACGGCTTGTAGAAAAGGCGCAGGCGGAGCGACTGCTGTACCGTCTCCCGCGGTTTGTAGGGCTCGGAGCCGTCGAAGGTCATGTTCTCCTGCATGCCGCTGACGCCGATATACTGCTTGTCCCAGCCCGAGAGAGTGAGCCCTTCGGCCAGTTCGACCGCCGACAATGCGGCGGTGAAAAGCAGTATGAGGGCAAAGATCGTTCGCATCAACCGCGTACCTCGTCGGTCGCTATCTCGCCGTCGTGGAGGGTAATGAGCCGCCGCGCATGTTCCATGATCATCCGGTCGTGGGTCGAAAAGAGGAATGTGACGCCGTGTTTCTCGTTGAGTTCCTTCATCATGTCGAGCAGGTCATGGCCCGTCTTCGAGTCGAGGTTGGCGGTCGGTTCGTCGGCGAGAATGATGTCGGGGCGCGAAACGATGGCCCGCGCCACCGCGACCCGCTGCTGCTGGCCGCCCGAGAGGTGTATCGGCAGGCGATTTTGCATCCCGTCGAGCCCCACCTCGGTGAGTATCTTCGCCACCCGTTCGCGCCGTTCCTTTTTCGGCACCCCTTGCAGGAGCATCACATACTCGATGTTCTCCTCGACGGTGAGGACCGGGATGAGGTTGTAGCTCTGGAAGATGAAGCCGATGTGGTCGCGCCGGAAGTCCGACAGCTCCGAGGCGCTCATCGCGGTCATCGCCTTGCCACCCAGTTCCACCGTGCCGCCGTCGGGCTTGTCGAGGCCGCTGACGATGTTGAGGAGCGTCGATTTTCCGCTCCCCGACGGCCCCGCGATGGCGCTGAATTCCCCCTTGACGATGGTGAGCGAAACATTCTTCAGCGCCTCGACCGTCACCTCGCCGGTGCGGTATATCTTCGAGATATTGTCGATGCTGATGACTTTTTCCATAGTATGCTCCGTCATGTTATAAACCGCGTTTCATCGCTTTTGCCGGGGCCAGCCGCGCCGCATAGATCGCCGGATAGAGCCCGACCAGACAGGTGAAAATGAACAGCAGGAACGGGTAGAGCGTGAACTGTATGACCGAAAGGACCGGGTAGATCGGATCGTGCAGAGTAACGCTCATATATTCGGTACCGCTGTAGTCGATGCCGTAGTGAAGGAGGAGTCCGTTCACGATGAGGGCGATGACGACGCCCATCGCGATGGCGATGACCGAAAGCGCGGCCGCCTCCATCACCATCAGCAGGGCCGCCTGCCGCGGGCGGGTGCCGATGGCCCGCATGACGCCGAACTCGAACATCCGCTCGTACAGCGACATGAACAGGGTGTTGATGATGCCGATGGAGACGATGCCGAAGAGGATGATGCCGACGAGCAGCAGGCTGAAGGCGCTCATCGAACGCATCATATAGAGTTCCGAGACCAGTTTCGTCCACGAAAGCGCCTCGTTGCCGTCCGCCGAGTAACCGTTCCAGAGCGGCAGGGCGTCCTCCTCGCTCTGCCGGTGATCGCGGAACGAGAAGGCGATCTCGTGCAGCCCGTCGCCGATCTTGAGCAGTTCCTGTGCCCGTTTGAGCGGGATAAAGGCCATATTGCCGTCCATCTGGCGCGAGCCGAACTTAAAGATGCCGCCGACGCGGAACATCTCCTGCGACAGTTCGCCGGTGTTTGCCTGCGCCACCGTCACGACGATCTTGTCGCCGACGCCCACCTCCAGCAGGTCGGCTACCTTTTCGCCGAGAAGTATCTTCGACTCGCCGGCCGAGGCGAGATAGTCGCCCGCGACGATGAGTTCGTCTATCTTCGAGATATCGCGTTCATGCGCCGGGTCGATGCCGTAGAGCATCACCGACTGGACATTGGCGGGACTGGTTATCATCCCGAAGGCGGCGGTGCGCGGGGCCGCCTGCCGCACGAGCGGTTCTTTTGTTATCTTGTCGAAAAGCGCCGGGCCGTTCACTATGGTCTCTTCCACCTCGAAGGTCTTGCGGAAGCCCTCGCGGTGTATCTGTCCCTCGCCGAGGAACGATGCGGTCGCCGTCGCGATCATATTGTCGATGGTCCCTTTCGTGATGGCGTCGGTCGTTATCATCGCGGCGAGTCCGAGCCCGATCATGAGTCCGGCGAGCAGCGTGCGCCGTTTGTTGCGGAAGATGTTGCGCCACGCGAGTTTTACGAACAGCATCATGGCCGCCTCCCTAGAGCGACCGCAACGCGTCGATCGGACGGATCCGGGCGGCGCGGATGGTGGGCAGGATGGATACGATAAGAGCGGTCAGCACCACGATGAGCAGCGGTTTATAGTAGGCGATGGCGGAAAATTCACTGTAGAGGGTGGTCAGGGTGAGCCCGGCGATGGTCACCGGTTCGGGGTAGGTGATACCTACGGCGACGAAATACCACAGCGCGAACGAGCCGAAAAACGCGCCGAGAAGGCACGAAAGGATCGCCAGCATTCCCGTTTCGATCACGATGAGCGAGAATATCCGCAGCGGGCTTGTTCCCAGCGCCGCCATGACGCCGTACTCGCGGGTCCGCTCCAAGACCGTCATGAGCACGGTGTTCAGCACCCCCACCGCGACGATGAGCATGATGATGAACTGGCTGATGTCGTCCCCCTTGCGGTCGGCCTGCATGGTGCGGTAGAACTCCGGTTCGACCTCCATCCACGACTCGGCCGAAAGGTCCTTGAACCCGGTCGTCGCGAGTGTCGCGCCGAGCCGGCCGGTCATCTCTCCGGCCTTTTTATAATTGCCGAAGAGCACCGCGATCTCGTGTATCTTTCCGTCGAGCAACAGATATTCCTGCGCATCGCGGATATGGAGATAGACATTATTCTGTTCCGACGAGTCGTTCGACGCGCCGAGTATGCCGCCGACGATGAACAGGTCATTGGCGACCGATCCGTCGGCCCCCTGCGAGATAAGAACGAGTTCGCTTCCCACCTTCGCCCGCAGGACATCGGCGATATTGCGGCCGATGAGCGCTTTCTTTGCCGGTGCGGCGGGGAGGAACGCCCCCTCGGTCACCTTGTCGGCGAGGCGGGTCGTTACCTTTTCCTTGTCGGGATCGATGCCGATGAGCCGGACGCCGGTGGTCTTGGTATCGACAAAGGCGAGCGCCGCGGCATGGATGCGCGGTGTCGCGGCCTGTATCTCCGGGTTCTTGGCGATAGCCGCGTAGAGTTCCGGGGTATCGGCGAAGTTCTTGTAGAGCGACGGCCGGTCGAGATAGCCCTTGGCATGTATCTGGGCGTGGCCGGTGTGGTCGCGGGTGATGAGATCGATCATCATTCCCCACGCTCCCTGACTGAACCCGGTGGCGATGGAGAAGAGAATGAAGCCGATCATCATCGTGAGTCCGGTCAGCAGGCTCCGCCGCCGCTGGCGCAAAAGATTCCGGAATGCCATTTTCAGGATTAACATCGGCTACCTCTGCTTTTGCAGGTTACGCAGGGTGAAGGTGTCGGCGTCGAGTTTCACATCGAACTGCACATCCTTATATATAATGGTGGTCTTGTTGCCCGACTTGGTGAGCGACTGGAGCTCCATCACCGCCGGTATCTTCTTGCCGCCGAACACCTTGACATCGCGGAACGACATCAGCCGCACCTTGGTTCCTTTCTCGTCGTAGTATTCCTGCGCAACCGGCAGGTAGTCGGCCTTGTTCGCGACGATGACGATGCGCCCCCAGACGCTGGCGGTCGTCTCCTTCGGCTTGAGTTCGATGTAGTATTTGGTCGCGTCGGGGCCACTGATGAGTTTATAGGTGTAGTCGTCCAGCAGAGACGATTCCTTCACGAGGTCGTCGTTGGTGAAGTCGCTCCCCATCCACGAACCCATCATCATCGAGGGCGGTATCTTCATCACCTTGTTGATCTTCGGGAAGTAATTCCACATCTCGGTGTCCATCCGCAGGGTGCCGATCCCGGCGTCCTTCTTCGGCTCCAGAATCGTGATGAAGGTCTTCTTCATCCCCTCGGTCCACGCCTTGAGCCGCATGTTGCGTTTCCAGTCGGGCGTCTCTATCTGCATCTCCATCTCGGCGAAGCTCGTCTTCGAGCGGTAGAGTTCGTCGCTCTTCTTGACGATCTCCTCCACCGTCGGCTCGGCGCCGAAAAGGGTGAACGCAAAGAAGGCAAGCGGCAGGAACAACAGTTTTCTCATTTCTTGCTCCGTTTGGTATGAAGTTTCACATTGTCGGCGAGTAGTTTGGCGACCGTTTTCCACATGGCGCGGAACCGCTCCTCCTCATGGGTGAAGATAAGCAGGCTCTCGGTCCCTTCAAGCAGGGTGATCATCGCGAGCACCGAATCTTTCAGCACGGCGTTGGGGACCTCGCCCCCGGCAAGGGCGCTCAGCTTGCCGACGAGCACCTGCTGCATCGCGGTGCTTTTCCCCAGCGCGTCGGAGATGAAGCGTTCGTCGGCGAGCAGTTCGGGGAGGAGCGACATCGAACGCTCCCGGAGTTGATAGGATGCGCTTATCTGGGTGATGGCCTGTTCGCCGAATTTGAGGAAGAAGTCGTCGACGCTCGTGAATTCCTGTTCGATCATCGCGCCGAAGTAGTGTTCCATGAAGTGGCGGTAGACTTCGATGATGAGTTCGTGGGTGTTCTCGAAGTGGTGGTAGAGGCTTCCCTTGCCGATGCCCGCCTTCTCGCAGACGGTGCGGGTGGTGAGTCCGGTCGCGCCCTCTTCGGCGAGGATCGCGGTGGCCGCTTCGATGATGCGGTGGCGTGTCTGACAGCCCTTCTCATGCCGACCCGGCGTGCATTTTTCAACAGGAACCGTCATCGCTTCCTCCGTCTTGACCGGGCGCCCGGTCCAGTACTTTTAGCAGAGATAAAAACGGAAGTCAAGGGAAATTTCACGGCGCTCTTTCTTGCAATGATTTTTTCGCACGGTAGAATGGGGGCGTTGCTCGTCAAAAGGGGTGGTATTGATGATGAAGCGATTCCTGGGTTCTCTTATATGAATTACAACTGATAGGAATGCCCATGTTGGAGCAAACACAACTTTTCAAGTATCTCAAGAAGCAGAGCGAAGCTCTCGCGAATCGAGTTGTTATGGTTAGAAGCGAACAGACAAAGTGGTTGCCGCAGATTGTGGGACTATTTCCTCACTACCCTAGCCATGGTGTTGATCACAGTGACCGTATAGTAGACCAACTTTCTCATTTGCTTTTTGCCGCCAGAAAAAAACGACCTGAAGTGCATTTTTCGGATAGTGAAGTTTATTGTCTTTTGTGCGCTGCATATCTCCACGACATGGGGATGGTCGTGTCGCCTAGTGAACAGACAACCATTTTGAGTTCGCCGTTATGGCAGGCGTTCATAGGTAATGATGGCCTGGGACATCAAACTTTTCAACAATACGAGACGCTCCGCAATTCGGCAACCACCAACAACAAAGATCAGATTCACTTTCTTGCTGATGTAGCCCTGCGCCAATTAATAGCCGATTTCATCCGTCGTCACCATCATGAAAGAATTAAGGCAACCTTGGAGATGCATCCATTTCTCAAACAGTTGGTTGACGATAACGATCCTCTTGCATTTGAAACTATTGAGGCGATAAGTGCCGGGCATGGCATGAGCAATAGTGAACTCTCAAATGAGCACCGATTCCCGGAAGAACGAATAGTTTTAAGATCCAAGGTTAACATTCGTTTTCTGACACGCCTTTTAAGAATTGGCGACCTGCTTGACATGGATTCGCGCCGTGCCGATCCAATGACCTTGAAAGCAGTTGAACCATTACCATCGGACTCAATTCCACATTGGCAGCAGTATTCGACAAAAAAACACGAGAACATTTCCCCGGAGAAAATAGAGTTTACTTTTGAATGCAAGGAACAAGAAACGCACCGCATTCTTCGTGATTGGTTCTCTATGCTTGAATCTGAAATTGAGAGAACACTTCGAGAACAGGTTCGGTCGGCACGGCATTCAGACTGGAAAGCCCCGGCTTGTACTGTTGGTAGTTTTGCTTCGGCTGGTGACAATGCAGGAAATAAGCCGACCGTAATAATTAGACCAGAAAAGGGAGCCAACTATACTTTTCATGATTGGAAGTTGGAATTGGACCATGAACAGATATTAAAGCTTTTGACTCACAATGCCGGCAGTAGCCCGTTGATTTTCATTCGCGAACTTATTCAAAACGCATTGGATGCGACCCGTTGCCAAATGTACTCTGATTTTGAGCATCAGTTTCAAGGAATTAAAGTTCCCGATCGCCCCACACAATTTCCTTCAGAATTCCGTGAGAAATATCCCATTGTTCTTTCGTTGACTGAAGAAGAGGGCCAGAATCCCGCTGGTGTTCCATCGGAGAAACGCATGGTGTTTACGATAGAGGACCATGGTTCGGGGATGAACGAACACATCATTACTCGATATTTTCTACAGGTTGGCCGTTCCTATTATAAGAGCAGCGAATTTCGCGAGAAATTCAAGTTTGCCGCCACCAGTCGTTTTGGTATTGGTTTTTTGAGTGTTTTTGCAGTTTCGAAGGATGTAACAGTCGAAACAGCTCGACGCCATGATACAGATGGAAAAACAACAGGGTTGCGACTGAAGCTAAAAGAGCCTAGAAATTATCTTCTCACAGAGCCATGGGACCCTTTTAAGGAACGGACAGAGCAGAGTAAAAACGGCACACGTATAATGATAGTCCTTGACTCACCCGAACACCAATGGTCATTGTTGGATATCGTCAAGAGATGGTGTGTGGCTGTTGAAGTTCCGATTATTGTGAGAGAAGGAGGCGCAGAAACAATTATTAGATCCAACAAACTAACAGACAAAACGATTCTGAGTGACAGCAAAGTTGATCCCAAAGGTAATTTCCTTCTTCGAGTATTTGATATGGACCATGATGATGTTGAGGGACAAATAATGGTTGTCGTTTATCAGGATGATTTAGGTGAGGGATGGTGCGATTGTTGGGGAAAAGAAAGGGGCCTAGATCAACGACGTATAGACCGTCCTCCCGAAGTATTGAACGGATACGGTGCCCTGCACGGAATTCATTATATGTCAACTCACCATAGGTTATATCCTTTGTGGTCTATAATGGCCGATGTGAGGTCGGCAAAGTCTGAAGTTACCGTGACGCGACAACCAAGAGAAGAGTATCTTGTAGATAGTTTCTTTCTTTCCAATACTAGAGGAGTTGAAATTCAAAACATAGAAAGTCGTATGATTCAATCAACTTATATGGTTGCACAGGAAAAAATCGAAGAGCATTTTGCAGAATCTCGCCGTGCGAATTGCGAAAAAGGCATATTGTACAAGGGTTCTGTGTTGTCATCTGCGCCAGTGAGTGACATCTGGCGTAATAACTATCCTGGATTGGTTGTTACTTGGCAAAATGGTCAACGCAAAGACATTTCGGTTGCCGAAATGCTTGCCTTCAAGGAATTTGTATTTGCGGTTTGGTCCTTAAATTTCTACCAACAGCAGTTTGTGCTTAAACCGATAAAATGTCATCCTGCAGAAGTGCAATCATCTTTTCCGATAATAAGTTGGGCGGATATACCGGAATTCTCAGATGATCGGTTGAAAATGAAGATTAGAAAAATGAACTTGTTCAAAATGGAGGTGTGCGACGATCTCTGGCTATTCACTTTTACAGATGCTCCGACGGCTTGTTCGGAAGTAGTGCGTGTACATCCACAAAGCCCGTCTTGGGTTACATCATGGGATTTTGTCGGTATGTCTGGTGTAAATTTGGCGGATATTGGCCCTGTGGGCGATGGACTTAATATATTTGATAGTGCCGATCCAGTTATTCAGTGGCTAAAAAAACTCCGCTCAGTGACCATATCGCAGCCACAATTGATTGATTTGGCAACAGTCGAGTTCTTATGGCAAACTACCGCTCAAGCGCCATGGAAGATGTCTGAGATAATTCAAAAATGGAATGATGATCCCAAAGTACCAACTGATTTGAAACCACCGAAAAACAGTCAAGGCAGCCTATTTAGACTCAATATAAAAGAACTCCGTGGGCGCTCAACGCTGAAATAGGGGGCAGGGACAGTTCTCAATATTCAAGATTTTGATAGAATCTGTTCACATTACCCAAGAAAAAAGGAACGCACGATGAGTAAGTCCGGTACCCACAAGCCGATAGCCGAGATGACGCGGGAAGAACTGGGTGCGCTTTTTCCCATCATTATCGCCGAGCCGAACCCTGATTGGCCGCGAATATTCAACGCCGAACGCGAACTGCTGGAAGCGCACATCGACCGCCGCGAGATCGTCCGCATCGAGCACATCGGCAGTACCGCCGTCCCGAACTTGGCGGCGAAACCGACCATCGATATCCTGTTGGACGTGGCCGCGACCGCCGACATCCCCCGGCTCACCGAAACGATCATCGCCTGCGACTACCAGTGCGTCCCTCAGCCGAAGAACCCCGCGCCGCACCTGATGTTCACGAAAGGCTACACGCCGGATGGTTTCCGGGGACAGGCGTTCCACATCCATGTCCGTTACCCCGGCGATTGGGACGAGATATACTTCCGCGACTACCTGCGGGCCCACCCCGAGACAGCGCGGGAATACCTCGCGGTGAAGCGCCGGTTGGCGGCCGAGTTCACGAACGACCGCGAAGCCTACACCGACGGGAAGACCGCCTTCATCACCGGTATCACCAAGCTCGCCAAGATCGCGTGAGTCCGAAACGAATGGAGGTTAAATAAGACCTTGCCTTTTTTTGACAAAGTAGGTTGAATTGATATCCTGTCTACGGAACTGTTGGCGATTGATAACATTGCGAAGATAGGCTTGCTAAGGTGATGCGATTCGAAGATGGGGCTTTATATCCGTTCAATATTGCGGGGGGTCTTATGTGCTCAGAATAAGGAGTTTCGCATCTTATGTGGGTCAATCTAATTATTGTTTGCCCAAAGGAAAAGGAATTGGAACAAACAGATACCTGTGTTGACCCTTGGGACAACGGTAGCGCTATGGGCGGGAGATGAAACTATGAAAAAGACTAGTTCTCGGTTTCTATTCAAGACATGGCAAGACTCATCGCTGTCTGGGTTAATTAAATCACCGGATTTGCTAGCGAAGCTGGATGGTATCTGGAGTAGGGCTAGCGAAGCGTATCCGAGAGCTACATGGCCCGGCTGGATAGATCATAGCGCAACACATGTACTAGCAGTATTGCGGAATGTCCAACGACTTATACCAGATTATGTCTATAAGAGAATTCAAGAAGAAGAGGCATTCGTCCTTATAGCATCAGTATTACTCCACGACATAGGAATGGTTCAGGATGTTGGATGCGATGTCGACAGAGAGCGCTTATCAGAGATACGAAAAATCCACGGCAAGCTTGGTTCAGAAATAATTCGCAGAGACTTCAACCAATTCCTTCAACCTTACGATGTGTTGCTCAATCCAATCTGTGAGATTGTGGCCAACCATCAAGGTGTCTTTGACCCAGTACAGATATTTGGACTTGGATATGATCTTCGGGCCGATGCGCTCTTGGTGCGACTAGCCGATGAACTTGACTTTGGACCCCACCATGCGCCGAATTGGCTCGTTGAACACCTAATACCAAGCGCAAACGAACTAGAGCACTGGAAAAGACACAATAAGGTCCAGGAACCCACTATTGATCTGGAACACTTCCGTATCCAGGTGAGAGGCGTTGTTACAGATACTGGCTTCATGGGGAAGCTTCGACAGGAAATAGAAGAGCCCAGTCGGCAAGATCTGCAAAAGGTGTTCCTCAATAGAGGCCTGAAGAAACAGGTAGAGAACCGAACCTTTCTACTGCTTGACATGACCCATGTTGAAGGCGACCAATTCAAGGAGCCCTCTCTGTATGAGGCGAGGCCAGTAACATTCGGCCTATTAGACATCCTGTTCGGGGGAAGAAGTCTATATAACTTGGGGAGATTTCACACTGCGCTAGAATGCTTCGAAGAAGCTGGAAAGATTTCAAGTTGGGATCATCCTCCGAATATCCACTATTTCTATCATTACCTGCAAACTCTGAATTGCATAGGAGAATACCAGAAGGCCCTTGAGGTTGCCGAACGGTTCCGATCAATGTGCCCGACAATGACTGAAGAACTTGATGCTGCCATTGTCACCTCCAATGGAATTGCGCATTGGAAACTGGGGAATTATGTCTCGGCTATTGATGCCTTTCGGGCGTCGGTGGCGACATATTCAAATCTGGCTAGTTCGCAAGCAAGGCATTTGATCAATACGGCAGATGCGTGGACCCTGTATGCAATTACGCACCTTGAGATGCTACGAGACGCCCGTATTGAAAAAGATCCTTCTTGGCCCGGAAAAACAAAAAATGCAATCGAAACTGCGGACAAGTACTTTCACGAGTATGAACAGAAAAATCCCGGACAAATGGAAACGCATTACAAAGGACGATATTGGGGTCTACTAGTCTTTTGGAAAATGTATCAATTGGACCAACTTGCGAATGTATCAGAACCCGCATGGGATAATGCAAGCACAATGTGCAATCTCGCCATTGGCAACAGTGGAACCATCGGGAGAAAAGCTTTTGGCATAATTGCAGGTAAATACTGTGCTGCCTGTCTGGGGCTACACAAGTACACAAAAATACCATTAACGGATGAGGCAAGGAAAACCGTGTTGCTGGATACCGCTGACACAGTTGCGAGTTTGGTCACGGACTATATTGCGCTATTTGGTGAAAGGAGAGTGCTCCGGACATGGGATAAAATTTGCGTCTTAAGCCGGAAGGTTGACGGTGAATTGAAAAAACAATCGCTTTCGCCGCTCCCCCCGTTTCTCGGGGATTGCGACCCATCGGACAGCACACAAATCCTAACCCCGCTCCATTGAGGTTCTCATGCTGAAGGAATCATATCTTCTGAATGAATTGCCCAGAACGATGGATGCGTCCCGCGCATATGGGCTATGGAATGCTCTTAGCGCCTATAGCCGGAACGGTGAGTTGATCGACATTATACCAGCTCACGATGGAGATTTTTTCCCGGAAAGCCCATTTGACTACATCGAAGCAATCCGAAATAGCATTTCTAGTCGCTTCCCCAAAGACTCCACCTATTGGCCTATCCGTGCCGACATAGATGTCACGCTCAAATGTAATAACAACTGCACCTTTTGCTACACACGCTTGTATTCAGAACATCCTCATTACATACATGCTGAAATAGCTATAGAAATGTTAAGTGAACTCGTGCGGGATTTGGTGGATGGGGGGACTAGAAGTATTCGATTTACCGGAGGTGGCGAGCCATTTGCCCACAAGGATATTGCTAAACTACTGGACTTGCCCAAAAGGAACGGTGCCTTATTTACGATTTTCACTAACGGTAGCACTTTGAGTGAGGAGACAAGCGAGACTTTGGTAGATAATTTCGACCACATTCGCGTAAGCTTAAATGCAGCTAGTGACGCAACTCGAAAGGCATTACATAGGCCGCGAGGGAGAACGAATGATTTCCGGGTTATCTTAAAAAGGCTTGCGTATATGGCTCAATTGCGGAGGGAAGGTTTGCCGCAAGCGAAGAGCCCCCTGATATGGACAACTTTTCTATTGTCGCCCCTTAATATTGGAGAGATCGTAGCAGCGGCTCACCTTGCCAAAGATGTTGGGGCCGACAGTATTTCGTTTAGACCAATCTACCGTGGACTTCGTGGGTCATTTACCGCAGATCAATTGGTGCAACTACAGCTCGCTCTGGAACGGGCAAAGGAACTTGATGCGCCTGGCGAGTTCCGCGTATTTGTTCCCAAGAGAGGTCTTGATGAGGCTTGGGGCTATAATCCAAGAGGGAAGTACCCGGTGTGCTTTTCCTGTCACATGCGTGCTATTATCGAAGCCAGCAATAACGGCCCCCTAGTGAAAGTGTGCGGGATGCATCGGGGCTTGCAGGGTGAGCGAAACGACATTGCTGGTGAGAGCTTTGGAATCATATGTGACGGCATGCGGTTTCCGGAGATCTGGTTGAGTAACGAAGCGAATAGGAGTTTAGCAGGAAGACCTAGTAGATGTGGGAATCATTGTCCCACGACCGCCAGTTTCAACCTCACGATGGATGGTATCTGGGAAATCCTGCGGAAGCACCCAAGTGCAAGCTTTCACAGATGCTCGGTGTCTAGCTCTGCGCTGGTTGCTCTAACCTGATGCAAACTGGCGAGCTTTCTCCTTATGGGTGTTGCATGTAGGAATGTCCTGCCCAAAAGGATGCAATTCAGAGAGCCATTGGGGCGCCATTGCCATTGAGGGTCACATGTATATTAGCCCTTCTAGCGAGGGAGTGGCAACATGCCAAGGACTGAGTACATTCTTTCCTCATTATCATCGCCGAACCGAACCTCGCTTTATTTCAGATCTCCAATCGTTGGTTAGAGAAATCAGTTGAGCAAACCCCTGCATTTGCATTTCTTCGCCGTTGCGCTAGAGTTCCTTTGTTTTTTTGTGAGATAAATTAAGGAGGTTTTCTGCAATGGACATTCCACGGATATTCAACATCACTGAAAGCGCGCACCGCATCCATAACCCGTTCACCCCCGAAAAGTACGCCACCCTCGGCGCCGCTCTGCGCATGGAAAAGGGGACCCGCGTGCTCGACCTCGGCAGCGGTTCGGGCGAGATGCTGTGTACCTGGGCGCGCGATCACGGCATCACCGGCACCGGCATCGACATGAGCCCCTTGTTCACCGAGCAGGCGAAACGCCGTGCGGTGGAACTCGACGTCGCAGATAAGGTCAAGTTCATCCATGGCGACGCGGCGGGCTATGTCTCCGACGGGAAGGTCGGCGTGGCCGCCTGTATCGGCGCCACCTGGATCGGCGGCGGTGTCGCCGGCACCATCGAACTTCTGGCGCGGAGCCTCCGCCCCGGCGGGATCATCCTCATCGGCGAGCCCTACTGGCGGCAGTTGCCGCCGACCGAAGAGATCGCCAAGGGGTGTGAAGGCTGTGCCATTGCCGACTTTCTAATGCTGCCGGAACTGATCGCGTCGTTCGGTCGCCTTGGGTATGATGTCGTCGAGATGGTTCTGGCCGATCAGGACGGCTGGGACCGGTACGAGGCGGCAAAATGGCTCACCATGCGCCGGTGGCTTGAAACAAATCCCGGCGACGAGATGGCAAAAGAGGTCCGAGACAAACTCACCTCGGAGCCCGCGCAGTACGCTGCCTACACCCGTGAATACCTCGGCTGGGGTGTCTTCGCGCTGATGCCGCGTTGATATAACAAGTGGGAGGAGACCATGAACGAAAAGGAATGTTGTCCGCGGTTCGATCCGGCGCCGTGGGATTGCCGCATCGTCGAGTGGAAGGATAAGAAGTTCCTCAAGGACTCGGTGCTGACCTTTTTCTACATCCCGCTCAACTTCGGCTCGGTCATGACCAGGATCATGACGAAGATGGACAAGGCGGGCGCGATGCCGCCCGACTACCTCTGCCTCTCCGAGCACACCTCGAAATGGCGCATGGACATCTACCTCGCGCTCGACAAGGATGTCCCCGGCGCGGAAATGACCACGCTTTCCGGCAAGTATCTCTTCAAGGTCTACGAAGGCCCCTTCAGCAAGACGGGCGAGTGGGTCCGCGACTTTAACGCCTACGCGAAAGCGCAGGGCCACACGACCGGCCGTCAGTTCTCTTGGTACACCACCTGCCCCAAGTGCGCCAAGAAGTGGGGCAAGAACTATGTGGTCCTCGTCGCCGAAGAGAAGTGACCCGTCGTCTTGACTCCTAAAACGATGCCGTTATAGTCTCATGATCTTTTTCATGAGCATCGGGAGACGCCCGTATGTCGAATAGGATGCTGATTACAGGCGAGATATTGCTCGTTATCATCCTGCCTTTGATCGTTCTGTACTTGAAAGGGAACTGGCGCTTACGCAACATCATCACCGCTCTCTTGCTCATTCCGGCACTGTGGTATCTGACCTATGCACCGCTCCATGAATTGAGCCATATCGCGGGAACATACTTGGTCGGTGGAAGCGTTGTCGACTATAAGCTCATTCCGCGATTCTGGGCGGGTGAATTCGAAATCGCATGGATCACGCCTGTCGGACTTACATATTCCTGGCAGAAATTGGCGATGTCGAGCGCTCCCTATGTGTTTGACCTCGCGTGTATCGCCGTAGGCATAAGCGTTCTGCGGCGCCGTGTGTCCGCGAACGCATTTGTTGTCGGCCTTGTGTTCATGCTTCTGTGTCTCCGGCCTGCGTTCGATTTCGTATGCGAGACGGTGTCGTTCCTCGACGGTTTCCAAGGCGATCTTTACAACATACAGGTGATCGTCGGAAAGCCGACGATATGGTTATTTCTCTTGACTTCGCTCGGGCTGTCTTTGTTTTCCATCTTGACCATCGTGAGACGCCATGTCGGATTTCCCGAGAATGAGTCTTCTGCGTCAGGAAATACGGTAAGAACCGGGTGATACTCGTCGCCGAGGTGAAGTGGTCCGCCGCCTTGACTCCTGCGTTGACGGCATTATAGTGTCACTGTCTTTTTCATGGAGGAGACGATGAAGAGATTGACCGTGTTCATAGCGCTCATCGCGGCGTTCGTACTGAGTTCCTGCGGCTACAACACCATGCAGACGCAGGAAGAGGAGGTCTTCAAGGCGTGGGGCGATCTGGAATCGACCCTGCAGCGGCGCGCCGACCTCATCCCCAATCTGGTCAGCACCGTTAAGGGCTACGCGGCCCACGAAGCGGAAACGCTCGAAAAGATCGTGGCGATGCGGGCGCAGGTCGGACAGACGAAGATAGATGCCAAAGACCTCGGCAGTGCCGATGCGATGGCGAAGTTCCAGAAGGCGCAGGGTGAACTGTCGGCGGGCCTCGGCCGCCTGCTGGTCGTTGCCGAACAGTATCCCGACCTCAAGGCGAACGAGAACTTCCGCGATCTGCAATCACAGCTCGAAGGGACCGAGAACCGGATAACGGTCGCGCGGAACCGCTACAACGAGGCGGTCAGCACCTTCAACGGCTCGATACGCGGCTTCCCGAACAATATGATCAACGGCTGGCTCCTTCACCTCGAAAAGAAGGAGTACTTCAAGGCCGACGAGAAGGCGAAGGAAGTGCCCAAGGTGCAGTTCTAGCCGATGCGGGCGCTGGTTCTCCTCATACCGTTCCTCTTCACGACACTTTGCGCGCTCGATGTGCCGTCGCTCACCGGCCGGGTCAACGACCACGCCGGGATCCTGTCGGCCGAGGCCATTGCGCGGATAGAGGCGAAACTGGCGGCGCTCGAGACGAGCGATTCGACCCAGCTCGCGGTGCTGACGGTGCCGACCCTTGCCGGCGACAGTATCGAGGATTTCTCGATGCGAGTGGTCGAAAGCTGGAAATTGGGGCAGAAGAAGCTCGACAACGGCGCGCTCCTCGTCATCGCGCAGGAAGACCGTAAATTGCGGATCGAGGTGGGCTACGGGCTCGAAGGAAAACTGACCGATCTCACCGCGGGCCGCATCATCCGGCAGGTCATCGTGCCGCACTTCAAGCGGGGCGATTTCGAGGCGGGCGTCGAGACGGGGGTCGACGCGATGATCGCCGCGACGAAGGGCGAATTCAAGGCCGAGGATAAGAAACTGAAGATACCGGAACAGTTCCTGCCGTTCATTTTCATCCTGTTCTGGATTCTCATCATGATACTGCGGTCGCGCGGCGGTGGCGGTCCCGGCCGGTTCAACCGGAGTTCCTCGTACCGGTCCGGCGGATTCGGTGGGGGCGGCTTCGGCGGCGGCTCTTCAGGCGGCGGTTTTTCAGGGGGCGGCGGCAGCTTCGGCGGCGGCGGCTCTTCAGGGGGGTGGTGATATGCGCGATCTGACGAAACGGTTCCTGACCCCGCACGAAAAAGAGTGCATCATCCACGCGGTGAAAGATGCCGAACGGCGGACCTCCGGCGAATTGGTGCCGCTCATCGTTTCGGAGAGCAGCGACTACGGCGCCCATGAATTCCTCGGGGCGTTCGCATTGACGATGCCGCTTTCCATCGCTGCGAGCTACCTCACCAACTGGTTGCAGTATCATCAGCACGATACCTTGGCCCTTTTTCTTATCGCCTTCGTACCGATCTTCGCGCTCTGTTATCTGCTCATAAATCTCTGCTCGGTGCTCAAACGATTCTTCATTCCCGACGCGACCATGGATGAAGAGGTCCGCGAGACCGCATCGGCCGCCTTTTTCGCCCACGGCCTCCACAAGACCCGCGACGAGAGCGGCATCCTGCTCTATATCTCCGTTTTTGAGCGGCGTGTCTGGATACTGGCCGACCGCGGCATCAACGCCAATCTGCCCGACGGTACCTGGGACGGCATCATCGCCGACCTGACGCGCGGTATCAAACGGAAAAAACGGGGCGAGGCGATCTGCACGGCGGTGCGCCGTATCGGCGAACTGCTCGTGGCGCACTGTCCCGCCTACCGCGAACACGCCAACGAACTCCCCGATCTGGTGGTGGGCAACGAGGAAAAGATCACCGAACCGTAGGGGCGCGTCCGGTATTTCACGATATTTCGTAGGGGCGGACGGCGTCCGCCCGATATCCCGATATTTACGATATGAAGGGCGCGGGCCCCGCGCCCCTACAGTTCCTACAGATTTGTTATCAGCCCTGCGGGGTGGTCGAGACGATATTCTGTTTTTCGATGACATCGACGATGGCGCGGAATTCGGCGAGCAGGAGGCCGAAGTCGTCGGTGGTGAACCGTTCGTCGGCATATTTGAAGCGGTCGGCATTCTTGAGGAGGGTGACGATGCGGTCGGCGCTCTCGGCGGGAACATCGGTGTTCTTGAGTGCTTTTCGCACTTCGCTGGTGGTCATCTCAAGGAACGGCCGGTGCTTCATGAGTTCAAGGTAGTGCCGGATGCCCGCCGTCACGGTATCGGCGAACCGTTCAAATTCCATGTCATGCAGTTCCTGTTCGGCGCGCCGGTAGTATTCCATCACCAGTTGATAGGGCGTTTTCTGCGCGACGGCGATGAGCGATTCCTTGCGGCGCCGTTTCGACAGCCGCCAGAAGAGATAGAAAAGGGCGGCGAAGAGAAGCAGGCCGCCGAGTATCCACAGCAGGGTGTAGTCGGGTTCGTAGGCCTTGACCGGCGGCTTGATGTCGCGCAGTTGCGTGTCGCTCTCGGCGGTGTTGGGCTTGACCGTCACCTCGACCGACTCGATGCCCAGTTCGGCGCTGTCGACGCGCAGGGTGATCGGCGGGGTCTTGAGCGTTCCCGGTTCGAGCGCCGAAAGGGTGAGTTTTATCTGGTCGCCCGCCGGTTCGGTCTTGACGAGCGCGAAGTTGGCGTCGTCCGACTTCGGGAAGGCCGAAAGTTCTTTTCCCGGACTCACCGGCACGGTGAGCACCACCGGTTCACCGAAGAAGACTTCCTTTTTTTCCAGTTGCGGCGTGATATCCTCGGCACGGAGCAGTGCGGGCAAAAGAAGTATCAGAAAAAGCGCGTATCTCATCGTGCCGAGCTACGCTCCATTTTCTTAAAACCCAACACGAGGTCGTTTATGAAGTCCGAACGGTTCTCGACCCATATCGGCGTCGCGCCGAGCCGTTTGAATGCGTCGTCCTTCTCTTTCTTGAAGTTCCACCAGCGATGATCGGCCGCATCGGAGAAGTCGAGCACCCGCGTGGCGCCGCTTTCGGGGTCTTTCACGCGGATGAAGGCGCTTTTTTCCGCTTCGTAGCTCATCTTGTCGAAGACGCCGACCGGAACGATCTCGTGACGGCGCGCCGCGATGGAGGCGCTGTCGGGAAGCGTGCCGAAGTACATATCGGAGAGGAAGAAGAGGAGCGATTTTTTCTTCATCGCCTTGTTGATGAAGCGGAAGGGGACATCGGGATCGGTCCGGCGGCCGCGGGCGGGGGTGGTGAGGAGAGCGCGGATGATGGTGAGGAGGTGGTTCCGGCCGCGGCGCGGCGGGATGTATTCCTCGATGCGGTCGCTGAAGAGGATGAGCCCCGCTTTGTCGCTGTTGCGTATGGCGGAGAAGGCGAGCGCAGCGCCGAGCGTCGCCATAACCTCGCGGCCCGACCAAGCGCGGCCGAAACGGGTCGATGCGGAGATGTCGACCGCCACCATGACGGTCAGCTCCCGTTCCTCGCGGTAGACGCGGACAAAAGGTTTTCCCATGCGCGCCGTGACATTCCAGTCCATCAGGCGGGCGTCCTCGCCCTCGGTGTATTCACGGACCTCCTGAAATTCGAGGCCGTGTCCTTTAAATAAGGTGTGATAGGCTCCCTGAAGGGACGATTCGACCTGCTTGCGGACCTTGAGGTCGATGAGCCGTATCTGTCGGAGCAGTTCTTCCTGTAGCATGACGCCTCAGGGGACCTCGACCTGATCGAGGACCTGCGCGATGATCTTATCGGTGGAGAGTTTCTCCGCCTCGGCCTCGAAACTCGGGATGATGCGATGGCGCAGGACCGGATAGGCGACTTCTTTGACATCCTCGGGGGTGACGAAGTTGCGTCCCTCGATGAAGGCGCGGATGCGCGAGGCGAGGACGAGGTAGAGGCTGGCGCGCGGGCTGGCGCCGATCTCGATGAGCTGTTTGAGGTCTTTTTTGCGCGGGTTGCGGGTCTCGAAAACGAGCGAGACGACATATTTGCGTATCCGTTCGTCGGTGTAGATGGTGTCGACGATGGCGCGCCACCCTTTGATGATGTCGCGGTTCGCGATCTTCGCGAGCTTCTGTTCGAATTCGCGCTTCTCGCTCCGTTCGATGATGCGGAGTTCCTCCTCCATCGTCGGGTAGTCGATGAGCACCTTGAACATGAAGCGGTCTATCTGCGCCTCGGGGAGCGGGTAGGTCCCTTCCTGTTCGATCGGGTTCTGCGTGGCGAGTACGATGAACGGATCGGGGAGTTTCAGCGACTGGTCGCCGATGGTCACCTGCCGTTCCTGCATCGCCTCGAGGAGCGCCGACTGTACTTTCGCCGGGGCGCGGTTTATCTCGTCGGCGAGGATGACATTGGAGAACACCACGCCGCGTTTCACCTCGAATTCGCGCTTGTCCATGTTGAAGATGCGGCTTCCCATGATGTCGGCGGGAAGCAGGTCGGGGGTGAACTGGATCCGTTTGAAATCGAGGTCGGTCGCGGCGGCGAAGGCGCGCACGGCGGTGGTCTTGGCGAGTCCCGGAACGCCTTCGATCAGGATGTGACCTTCGGCGATGATGCCCATGATGAGCGCCTCGACCATGTCCTCCTGTCCGACGATGATCTTCTGTATCTCGCTTTTCAGGGCGCGGATGTTCAGCGCCTCCTGTCTGATCTTCTCGTTCAACTGTCCAAGCTCCATAGGGCCCTCCGTATACCGTTACGGCGTAACAACAAAACTGTCGCTGAGATTATTCCCGATACGATCCATGACCACGGGGATGCCTAGCCGTCCTTCAGGACCGCTTCGGCGATCTCCTTCTCGACCTCGGCGACCCGGCCGGTCTCTATCTGACAGGTGCCGGCGTTGCGATGACCGCCGCCGCCGTATTTGAGCATCAGTTCACCGATATTGGTCTTCGAGGTGCGGTTGAGTATCGATTTGCCGACGCTGAGGACCATCTTTTCTTTCTTGAGTCCCCACATCTTGGTGATGCTGATGTTGCAGTAGGGGAAGAGGGCGTAGAGGACGAAGCGGTTCCCGGCGTAGATGACCGTTTCGCGGGTGAGGTCGACCGTGACGAGGTTGCGACTCACCTTTGCGCACCGCTGCATCATGGCGCGGAAGAGATCCTGATGCTCGAAGTAGAGGTTGGCCCGTTCCTTCACATCGGGGTTCTCAAGTATATCGGCTATTCCCTTGGTGCGGACGAGGTCGATGAGCGCGATCATGAGATCATAGTTGCTGATGCGGAAATCGCGGAAACGGCCCAGTCCGGTACGCGGGTCCATCAGAAAGTTGAGGAGGACCCATTTGTCCGGGTTGAGTATCTCGTTGATGGAGAATTGCGCCGCGTCGGCCTTGTCGACCGCCGCCATCATCTCCGGGGTGACGCGCGGAAGGGTCTTGCTTCCCTGAAAATGGTTGTAGACCACGCGGGCCGCCGACGGGGCATCGGGGTCGATGATGTGATTCTGGCGGCGCATGGTGACGCGGATCGTTTCGCTCAAATGGTGGTCGAAACAGAGGTGCACGCCGTCCACATAGGGGAGGTTGGTGGTGATGTCGCGGCCCGATATCTCGATAAGGCCGTCCTGCATATCTTTCGGGTGGACGAACTTCACCTCGTCGATGAGGTCAAGTTCCTTGAAGATGGCGCCACACACCAGTCCGTCGAAATCGCTACGGGTGACAAGTCGGAATTTTCGGTCCGGCATCGATACCTCCATCGGGAAGATGCGGTTTCGGTGAACTATAGCCGTCGACGGAAATAATGTCAAGGAATGGGGAACGGCTAGTTGTCGAGCACGAAGAAGGTGGCGCGGCGGTTGCGGGTGCGGTCCGATTCGAGGTCGCTTGAGGCGACCGGCTCATCGGCCCCCAGCCCCATGGTCAGTATCCGTTTCGACTCGATATCGCGGTCGACGAACCACAGCTTGAGCGCCTGCGCCCGTTTGAGTCCCAGATCGGGCTTCTCAAGGCGGTCGCAGTGTCCCTCGACGCGTATCCTCAAGGTAAAATTAGCCGAGAGCAGAAGATTGAGCTTTTCCAGTTTCACCCGCGAATCGTCGGTGAATTCGGCGCTGTTCTCCTTGAAGTAGATCACCTCGGCCATCGGCGTGCCGGTCCGCGGCTCAAGCTTCTTCACCGGGGCCGGTGCGGGCGCCGGTTTTTTCGGAGCCGGCGCGACCACGGGGGCTGGTGTCGGAGCCGCTTCTTTTGACTTTGACTGAAGGTCCGCCGTCTTCGGTTTTTCGGCCGCCTCGGATTTCTTTGCCTCTTTCTTTTCTTCTTTCGAGGCGATGTCGAATTCGATCACCTTGTTCTTCTTGGGGGTGAGCGCCGGGGCATCGCTGGTCATGGTGCGCGGTGCGGGAATTATTTTCGTGGTCGGCGTCTCGTCTTCGATATCCTCTTTTTCCGGGGCCGGTTTCTCGTTTTCGTGCTTGAGCGTCCAAGTCAGTCCGGCGAATACCCGGAACTGCGGGGTGGCGAAGCCGTGGATGATGCCGGCACCGCCGCCGACCGTCAGCGCGATGTTCGCCGGAGCATGCCGCCAAGTACCCGAAAGGGTTGCTTCCATGGGTGATTCGGCACCGTCTCCGAAGGTTTTCCCGGCGGTCGTGGCCATCAAGAATTCTGTGTTGAATCCGAGTACTTCCGGTATCGCATAGGCGGTAACGAGAAGCCTTACACCGACCTGATCGGCGATCCGGGTCGTACCGATGACGGTATCTTTCTGGGTCATCCGGTAGTAGAGGTCGAGCCCGCCGTCGACCCAGCGCGAGACGATGCTCATCGCTATGGTCGGCGAGAAAGTCATCCCGTTGGCACCCGACAGGTCGTGCAGGGACTGGCCGGTCGGGAAGGTGAATGCCGGTACGAGAGCCAGCGAGAAGAGTCGTTTCTCGGTCCGGTGGAGCCGTATGCGGGCCGCGAAGCGGATGTCGCCCAGACTGCCGGTCGGCAGGCCGTCGGCGTCGTTCCACCCGTCGCCGTCCTGAAACATGACGGTCGGTACCGCCAACGCGAGGTCGACCCATTCGAACAGGCCGAGCGAAAGGGTAAGGTCGGCGGTCAGGTGATTGCCGACGACGGTCCGCATGACACGGTCGGTGACGGTGTTGGTGATGATGACGGGGTTCCGTTCGTAATCGAGGAAAAGGCCCATCCCGAACGAAAGACTTTCCATCATCTCGCCGCCGATGAGCGACAGCCGGTCGTTCGCGAAGGGTGACGGTTTGTAGTTCTCGGCGTCGGCGACCGGTCCCGCCGCCGCGCAGAGCGGTACGGCAAGGAGCGTCGCGAGTATCAGTGTGCGCAGATATGTTCTCATGCGGTCGTCCTTCGCGCTACAGGGTCGTCAGCGAACAGCCGCCGCCGCCGGTGACCTCTATCTGTTCGCCGATCGGGCCGGTGGCGCCGTTGCAGATATAGCGGGTCGCGGTTATCTCTCCGGGTTCCAGTACGCCGCTGGCGTCGGTATCAAGACCGCTCTCTATCTTGATGCCGGCGTTCTCGCAGTTCTCGCCCGGCAATTCGTCCGATGCCTCGACCAGCGCGTTGGTGCCCTGCGGACCGGTGGCGCCGTTTTCGCCGTCCTCGCCCGCCGGCCCGGTCTCGCCGGTGTCACCCTGAGTCCCGGCCTCGCCATCCACGCCGTTGCAGACATATTCGGTCTTTTCGATCTCGTCGGTATCCAGAACATTGTTGCTGTTGGCATCAATGCCGCTCTGTATCTTTTTGCCGCCGTTCTCGCAATTGACGCCTGCCGCTTCGTCGGTGGTCACCACCAGCGCGTCTTTGCCGCTGTCGCCGGTCGCGCCGGTATCGCCGGTGTCGCCGCCGGGACCCTGTGGGCCGGTACAGTCAAGGCCGTTCCACGCGTAATCGCCGTTGATATCCTCTGAGGGGTCGGTCACGCCGTCGCCGTCGCTGTCCCAGCATTGGATGCCGTCGTTGCCTTTTTCGCCCTGTGGACCCTGCGGGCCGGTGACGCCGTTGCAGACAAACTCGGTCGCATCGCTTTCTCCGGCGTCCAGCAGGCCGTTGCCGTTGATATCCAAGCCGGCTTCTATCTTGTTGCCGCCGAAGTCGCAGTTGTCGAAGGTCGACTCTTCGGTGACGACCACAAGCGAGTTCAGACCGTTCGCGCCGTCAGTGCCGTCAGTGCCCTGAGGACCGGTTTCGCCCACAGTGCCGGGATCGCCCTTGTCACCTTTGTCGCCCTTGAGACCGGTCATGCCGATACAGTCGTCCGCATTCCAGACCATGTCTTCATTGATGTCCTCTTCCGGATCGGCAACGCCATCAAAGTCGCTGTCCCAGCAGGAAAGGCCATTCAGGCCGGGAGCGCCGGCGGGACCCTGAGGACCTTGAATGCCTTGAGGGCCGGTGAGTCCGGTAAGACCTATCGGACCCTGCGGTCCCTGCGGACCGATGCAGTCGAGCGTATCCCATACCGTGTCTTCATTGATATCTTCTTCCACATCGGCAACGCCGTCGAGGTTGAGGTCCCAACAGGCGAGGCCGGGTGCGCCATTAGTGCCGTTCGTACCGTTGGTGCCATTGGTGCCGTTCGTGCCGGGGATACCCTGCGGACCCTGCGGCCCGATGCAATCGAGTGTGTCAAAGAAAGTATCGCCGTTAATGTCCTCAAGCGCATCCTGAATGCCGTCCATGTTGAGGTCCCAACAGGCGAGGCCGTCCATGCCGTTGGTGCCGTTAGTACCGTTCGTGCCAGCGGTGCCCTGCGGGCCTATCTCGCCCTGTATGCCCTGAGCGCCAGCGGGCCCCTGCGGGCCTATCTCGCCCTGTATGCCCTGAGCGCCAGCGGGCCCCTGCGGGC
>CAYPQK010000004.1:0-20485 GCA_964412895.1 uncultured Spirochaetales bacterium | reverse complement strand
CTATCTCGCCCTGTATGCCCTGAGCGCCTGCGGGCCCCTGCGGACCTATCTCGCCTTGGATACCCTGAATGCCCTGAGCGCCATCGAGGCCGGGAGCGCCATCGAGGCCGGGAGCGCCATCGAGGCCGGGAGCGCCGTCGGCACCAGCGGCACCGGTAGCGCCGTTGCAGACATTGTTGGTGGAAAGGACCAGATCGTCCCCGGGCGTAGCCTCGATCAGGCCATCATTATTGGTGTCTTGCCATATCACTATCTCGATGCCTCCGCTCAACCCGCAAGCGACCGGGTCGGTCGTTACTTCGATGAGGTTGTTGAAAGCGAGCAGCGAGCCGCCGCACAGAAGCATTACGACGAAGGCCGCGTTTCTGAACATCTTCATGATATCCTCCGGATCAAGGTGATCGATACTGACACGAACCTCGGCATTATACAAAAAGAGGTCTCATAAGTCAACCCGCATTACGGGGCCGGTCAGAAACTGTTCCCCAGCGAGAAATAGACATTCAGGACGCCGTTCTTGGTCAGGCCGTGGGCGATGCCCAGTTTGAACATGAGCGGGACATGGTACCACCACTGGGTCAGGAGTTTCACCTCGGCTCCGGCCGACGCGATGAACGGTTCCCCCGGCCGGTCGCGGTCGCCTTCCGAAGCGCCGATATCGACAAAAAGCGCCCCCTGCAGGTTCTTGAGCATGATCGGCAGAAGGCCGAGCCCCTGTTCGATGGTGAAGATATGATAGCGCAGTTCGGTATTGGCGAAGTATACCAGCCGGCCCGTCATCGCCTCGGGCCGGTAGCCGCGCACCGTCACATCGCTCGAATAGCCGTAGATGAAGGTGTCTATGTTCTCGAGTTCAGTACTCTTTTCTTCGCCGCCGACCGAATAGGAGGCGTCGCTCAGGAACGCGGCGTAGAGCGAATGGCGGGAGATGAGGCCCACCTTCCCGGCCGTCCCGAAAAGATAACTGCCGGTGAGCGACGGGGTGAAGGTCAGAAGACTCGCGCCGTAGAGGAGGTCGCGGGTGATGGTGACCGGCAGGCGGAGCGCACTGCCGTCCATCTCGGAGAACAGGAGATAGCTCCCGGGCGAAAAGGAGAGATAGATGCTGTAGGCGGCGCCCATTTGCATCTCGTAGCTTTCTCCCGCGTCGTAGGGGAGTATCGTCGGGTCGTTCCAGTCGTTCTCCACCCGTTCTTCGCGCAGGCGGAAGCCGACGCTTGCCGACAGCGAATGGCCGATCTTGTAGGCGCGCGACGGGTCGAGGTAGAACAGGGTGTTGAATTGGAACGCGGTGGAGATGCTCGTCCGGAAATCGTGCGCCGAGCCGGAGTAGGTGCGCTCCTCCGGGTCGCCGAAGGTCTGCCGGTACCAGCCGTAGTAGGCCTGCCAGCGGAAACCGGGGAGGATATCGTCGTCGCGGTAGGCGAAGCCGGTCTCGTATTTGTCGCTCGCGTCGAACACCTTGCCGAAGTAGACCGAATAGCCGCGTCGCCCGGTGTCGGCTTCGGCGAAGAGGGTAAGCCCCACCTTCTGGCTGTGCATCCCGCCGCTGTAGTCGGGGAGGATGAGGGTCGGCCACATCCCCTCCCAGCCGCTGGAGCGGGTCAGGGCCGGTGTCGTCGCGGCCTGCGGCGGCGTATCGGCGGCGACCGTAGCGATCGTTGCCGGGTCGATGGTCCCCGCCGCGACCGGACTGAGCGGCGCCCATGCCGGGAAATAGCCGTCGTTGTCGAACCCGACGAAAAAGAGTTTGCCACCGATGATCTTCGGGTAGAGCGCGATCCCGAGCGGCTCGTGGAGCCGCTGGATGGCGCCGGAGGTGAGGTCGAGCAGGAACGGGGCGATGCGGTCCCCTTCGGCCGCGGAGAAGATGATCTCGTTGGGTCCGGCGAAACTGGCGCTGTACTGGTCGCCGTCGATGGGGATGCGGGTCACCGCGCCGGTGACGAGGTCGAGCAGGAAGATATCCTTTCCGTTTCCCCGCAGATTGCCGGTGAAGATGAGCCGCTCGCCCGTCGGGTCATACGACGGCGTATGGATGTTGTCGAAGGCGGCGAGGTCATAGGTCCGCTCGGGCTTTCCCGCGCCGTCGAAAAGCTGTAGTTTCAGCAGACCGCTGGTCGCGGTGAAACAGCTGATGCGGCCACCGGGGAGGAACAGGGGGTAGAGCGTCGATTCACCGCTGGTTATGCGCCGTATCTCGCCCGCCGAAGTGTCGAAGAGGAACAGTTCGGTCCGTATCCGGTCGGGATCGCTCCGGAACGGTACCGTCAGCAGGAAGCGGCCCCCTTCCGCCGAAGCGAAATGGAATGCGCCGGGCGGCGTAAAGAGGCGCGTCGCCTCCTTGCCGTCGAAATCGTAGATGGCGCTCGATCCCTGCCGTCTACCATAATATATATAGCGGTCGGTGCGCGACAGGTCCACGGCGATATCGGTGTGGCGCAGTCCCGTCTGGTTGGCGACCTGCGCCGGTGCGGTCCGTTCGAACAGCCGCTCCCGGTTCTTTTTCAGGAACTCCTGGTACATCGTCCAGAAGGTCTCGTCGAAGAGTTTCTTCGCCTCGTATTCAATGAGGAACGGCATGACATTGTCGCCCAGTTCGTCGAAGAAGGTCGCCAGTTTTCCGGGACCGTGCCGCTGCATGACGAACTCGTAGAAGAAGGTGCCGTACAGGTACGGGATGTGGCCGCCCATCCAGTGATCGGTCGATCCCGACAGCTCGCCGAGCGTCAGTTCGTTCCCCTTGCGGAAGAAGGAGTCGAACCACGCCCGCCACAGCGGCGAATGGAGCCGTCCGGTGCCATCGATGGAGGATTCGGAGTAGACGGTGACCCCTTCGAGCAGCCAGCCGGGCGACAGTTGCGCCGGGTAGAAGAGGTTGCCGAAGACATAGTTGATCCACTTCGGGACGCCGCTCACCAGTCCTATCTGGAGCGAATGGGTCAGTTCGTGGACGATGAGATTGAGCGCGTAGTCCTTGTGGTTGGCGAGGGCCGAGAACTCCTCGGGCGGGTAGAGGAGCAGGCAGATGCCGTCCTTCATGTAGACGGCGGACCAGCCGTTCGATTCGTCGGTCTCGCGGTCGAACACCAGCGGGATGCGGCGGTCGGCCTTCCAGCCGTAGAGCGACACGAGGAACTGCTCGGCCAGCTCGGTCTTTTCTATCAGGTAGGGGATGAGGCGCGGGTCGAGGTCGGTCGAGAAGTAGAGGATGAGGTTGCCGGTGCGGTGGACGAGATAGCCCGGCTTATCGGCGGCGCTCAAGGACGAGACGGCGCAGAGAAGCAGGAAAACAATGGCGACGAACCGTATCCGCATGAACCCCGCAACATGGATGGACCGTCGGGAATATACCTTATGCGTCCGTTTTCGCAAAATTTTTCGGTTGACCCGAAATAGTTGACAAGAAAGCCCCGGAAAGTACCGTGAACCGGTATGTTTTCTAGGGGTTCTTATGATCATCTATGTCGCCTTCGACGATACCGACACTTTGGATTGCGGCCGCGGCACCGGGAAACTGGCCCGCTGGTTCGCCGAGGTGTTGCCGTCGGGCTGCCGCCTGACCGCCATCGTCCGCCAGCAACTGCTTGTCGCCGACGATATCCCGTACACCTCGCATAACAGTTCGCTCGTCTGTCTCATCGAGGCGCCGGGCGAAGAACTGATACCGCAACTCATCGAACGGGGCGCCAACCACATCAAGAACCATTTCGTCGTGGGGAGCGACCCGGGGCTGTGCGTCGTTTCGGAGCATGATCCGGCGATAGCGGTGCTCAAGGAGTTCGGCCGGCTCTGCCTTGTCCGCAAGGTGACGCAGGCCGAGGCGTACGCCGCCGTCGGTAAAGCCCATCTTTCGGGTCACGGCGGCACCAACGACGGCGTCATCGGGGCGGCGGCGGGCGTGGGGCTGACGGCGCTCGGCGATTCGGGACGGCTGAACGAATGGATAGAGCCCGGTTTCATCCGCGGTCTGCCGCAGGAGACGACAGTGGGGTTCCTGCGCGAAAAGCGCATCGAGCCGATGGCGATAGACAAGAACGCGGCGTGGATACCCGATACCGACCTCATCGACAACCGCGGCTGGCTGCGGCCCAACTGGGTGCGCGGCCGCGCCGTTCTGCCGGTGCTGGCGATAGCGCCGAACCGCTGGCAGACGCTCCCCACGAAGAAGGGGGACGAGGCATGACGACGACCCGGCGACTTTTGGGCTATCTCTGGCGCGAGAAACGGCTCATCGGCGGCGGCATCCTCTTCACGGCGCTGATGGGACTCGTCGAGGTGGGGACCGGATCGCTCCTCAAGATGCTGACCGACGGCATCGAGGAGATCAGCCGCTTCTTCAAACACGGCGGCGACGGCATCGTCGAGATACCGCTCCAACTTAAAATTCCGTTCCCCGGCAGTAAGGGGAAATTCAAACTGCTCGACACGATACTTTCGGGCCCCGAAGATGTTTACCGCGGGATGCTCTACCTTGCGCTGGCGGTGGTGGTCCTCTACCTCCTGAAAGCGCTTTTCGAGTATGTCCGCGAGATCTGCATGAATTCGGCGATACAGCGCATCCTGCGCCGCTTCCGCTCCGAGATATTCGGCAAACTGCTGGGGCTCCCGCTGTCGTTCCATGACCGCGCCCGCAGCGGTGATCTCGTTTCGCGGGTCACCTACGATGTGACGACGCTTGAGCGGGTGCTGGAACTCTTTATCGAGATAGCGCGGACGCTCGTCTATGCCCTTGTTTTCGTGCCGGTGATGTTCGTCATCAACCCGCAGATAACGCTGTTCACCGTCCTGTTCTTCCCGCTGTCGTGGATACTCATCACGCAGTTCTCGCGGAAGATACGGCGCATCGGCCGCGATATCAGCGAAACGGTGGGCGACTACACGGCGGTCATGCAGGACCGGACGCGCAACCTGCGGACCATCAAGGGGCTGTCGGCCGAAGAGACGGAACGGAGCCTGTTCGACGCCATCGTCGAGCGCAACTATCGCCTGTTCGTGAAGATGATACGGTTCAAGTACATCATGAAACCGTCGAACGAACTGATCGGAATGATCGGCGTCGCGGTCGTCTTCGTCTATTTTGCGGGGCGGCTCGTTGCGGGCGATACGACGCTCGGCAATGTCGTTCTCTACCTCTACCTCATGCAGCAGGCCTATAAGCCGGTCAAGAAGGTGGCGGCCGCGTTCGGCGAACTCTACAATACGCTCGTCTGCACCGGCCGGATATTCAGTCTCTTCGACGAGAAAGAAGAACAGCCGGAGGGGAAGGCCGCCATTCCGGCAAATGGCGCTATCGAGATGAACGGCCTCTCGTTCCGGTACGAGGGAACATCAGCGCTCTTCGTCGGTTTCTCGTGCCGGTTCCCGCAGGGCATCACGGGGCTCACCGGGCCGTCGGGGTCGGGCAAGACGACGCTCTGCGCCCTCATTCAGCGTTTCTACGAGCCGACCGTCGGGACGGTGACCTACGGCGGGACGCCGCTTAACGATATGCCGCTTACGCCGTGGCGCGAACTGGTCGCCTATGCCGGACCCGACAGCGCGCTCTTTGCCGGAAGCGTCGCCGAGAATCTGCACTATGGCAATCCCAAAGCCGACGAGACGATGCTCCATGAACTGCTGGCGGCGCTCGATATCCCGGAAGAAACGCTCACCGCTACGGCGGGTGAGGGGGGACGGCTCTTGGCGCAAGGACTGCGGGAGCGGCTGGTGCTGGCGCGGGCGATCCTGCGGCGGCCGCGGATACTTATCATCGACGAACTCTGCGACGGGATGGATAAAACACGGCTCGACGCGCTCTTCGAGGCGGTCCACGATATCCCGACCGTCATCATCGTTTCTAAAAATCAGTCAGTGCTTGACCGTACCACGAGCGTGGTGCGAATTTAATCCCAGCTAACGGCCGCTTCGAGCGAGAAGGTGCGGCCGGGGCCGGGGTTGAACGGATCGGCGGCGTAGTCATCGAGAATGTTCTTCACGGTGAACGACAGCTCGAAATACTTCCAGAGTTCCTGCGACACCCGGACGCTCAGCATCAGCGGGTTGTGGAGCGTCGACGCCTCCCAGTAATCGGTCGAGAACGGCGCGTACTCCTCGGGGGCCGCCGCCATCGTGTAGATGAGTTCGCCGTAGAGCCAACTGCCCCAGACCGAGAAGGTGGTGCGCCGGAAGATGTCGTGCGGCGTGTCGATGGCGAGCCGAAGTTCGCCGAGCACCTGTTGCGACGGGGTGAATTCGATGTATTTTCCTTTGTTGACCGCCTCTTCGGGCGACCGGTCGTAGTTGCGGGCATGAAGGAAGGTGTGGGTGACCGACGCGGTCAGATCGACCATCCCGGCGAGATGTTTGAAGTCGGCGGTGATGACGGTATCGGTCCCCTGCGCGACCACTTTCTTGATGTTCACCGGCGGATCGTCGCGGCTGATCTTGGCGATGCGGTCGTTCATGAGCGATATGAAATAGTCGGAACGGATGCTGAGCTTCCGGTCGAGGAAGAAGAACTCGAACCCGGCGTTGGCGTTGTAGGCGCGTTCGGGCCGGAGCCCTTTGTCGAACTCCGCCGAAGCGACTTTCGCATACTCGCCGAGGTTTGGGAAGCGGGTCCGCAGCGACGCGGCGGCGCGGAGCCGCAGGAGGTCTTTCACCGCGTCGTAGGTCATGCCGATGCCCGGGTTGAACGAATCGCGGGTGCCGAAGATCATCGCGTCGTCTTTCACGATGTAGGCGTCGCCAAAGGCATCGGGAGCCGTGCGGACGCGGAAGTACTCTATCTTCTGCGAGTCGTAGGAAAAGCCGCTTGTCACGCGGAGGTCGCCCGCCTTCAGTTCATCCTCGACGGCGAGGTAGAAGGTGTGCGCCCCGATCTGGGTGATGGGGTAGGGGTCGGTGCCGCCGGCGGCCGCCGTGATCTGCGGTGAGCGGGTGGACGACACGGCCGATTCGTCGGCGTCGAAGGTGTCGTAGCGGTAGTGGAGCGCGAAGTTGAGCCGGTACCAGTCGCTGAATTTGTAGGAGGGCATGATGCGGAACCCGAGACTGCCATAGGTCTTGATATCGCGGAACGGTTCGTAGAGCGCCGCGTTGTTCTTGTCGGTGAATAGCGACGGCAGATCCTTGGGATAGCGGTGGTCGGTGGTCGCGTAGCCTTCCTGTTCGGCGTAGTTGCGGAAATACCACAGGTTCGCCTTGAGCGAGAGGTCGCCCCAGCGGGCGTCGAGATAGGGCGACACCGTCACGCGGTAGAGGAGGGGATAGACGAAGGCACGGTTACGCAGGGCGAAATCCTTGAGGTGGGCGATGTCGTCGGTGAACCATGGCCGGGCGTTGGAACTCCATTTTTCCTTGGCGATGTTGTAGTCGCTCGAACAGACCGATTGGTAGGTGTTGGTCCGTCCCGAATAGAGGAACAGGCTCGAAGAAAGGCCCGTCTCGATGTCGGGCGTTATCTGCCAGCCCCCTTTGAGTGCGAAGGTTCCCTTGCGGTGGTATTCGTGGTTCCACACGCCGCCGTCGAAGAGATACTGCTCCTTCGCCGGCATGGTGACTTCATCGTAGGTGAGGCCGAAACGGTCGTAGCGGACGATCTTATTGAACCATTCGAGCCGTTTTTCGGAGGTGAGCGCCGCCGAGGGGGTGTAGCCGCCGTACTCGTCATAGGTGCCGGTGAGCCAGTAGTAGAAGTCGCCGATCGCGTTGCCGTGGGCGACCGAGACCGACGCGCTGTCGGGGACGCCGTATTCGACCTTGGCGTCGGCGAAGGGTTTGTCGGGCTTCTTGGTCACTACATTGATGGTACCGGCCGCCCCGTCGGTGCCGTAGAGCGCCGATGAGACGCCGCGGTTGACGACGATCTTGGCGATGTTGCGGACCGGGATGGAGGAGAGATCGACATCGGTCGAATAGACATCGTTCATCGGGACGCCGTCGACCAGTATCATCACCTTATCCTGTTCGTAGCCGCGCAGTTTTATCCGGGCGAATCCTTTGGTATGGCGCTGTATCTGGACGCCGGGGACGAGTTCCAGCGCCTCGTCGAGCGTTTTGACGCCGCGCTCTTCCAACTGAATGCCCGTGATGACGGTGGTGGTCCCCGCCTGTTCGATATTGGCGATCCGCTCGCCGGTGACGACCACCTCGCCCATAGTGAAGGTGTTCTTCGTGGCGTCGGTCGTTCCGTTCTGCGGTTCGTCGGTGACCGCCAGCAAGGCGGCCAGAAGCAGGTCAAGCATCTATCCCTCAGAAGCAGGCGCTGAGGGGATCGGTAGAACCGAGCCCGGTGAAGTCGGCCGGTTCGTAGGAGCAGGCGGTGTCGGTCATCCAGGTGCAGTATTCGGTGGCCACCGCGCGGCGCGTCTTGCCGGTATTCTGGCCGACGGTGTCGCTGTTCTCGACGACGGTACCCGGTTCACAGATGTCGTTGCACGACGCGGCGCAGGGCCATTCGGCGTCGAGCGGAAGGAAGTCGGTGCAGGCGGCAAGTCCCGCGACGCAGGCTTTGCAGGCGTCGGCCTGATCGGTCTTGAGCCCGTCGCAGCGGAACCATTCCTTCACGATCTCGACACAGCAGGCGACCGGATCGGTCACCACGCTGTCGTCGTCACTCACCACGGCGTCATCCTTGTCGTCGCCGCCCTCGTGTTCTTCGTCCGTCAGCAGATCGTCGCCCGTCTCGTCAGGGATAAGTTCGTCACCGTCGGTCGGAATGATAGTGTCCTCATCAGTGGGCACCACGGCGTCATCGGTCGGAATAACGGTGTCTTCGTCTGTGGGGATGGTGGCATCGTCGGTCGCGGCCGTGTCGGTGTCGGTCGGCGTTAGTTCGTCGGGAATGTTCTCGTTGTCGCTCGCGCTGTTGTCGCTGGTGCAGGCGGCGATGAAAAGCATCGCGCCGATGAACAGGATAAGGCTTTTCTTCATGGTAACTGCTCCTTTCCAAAAGGGAGGTGCGGGCCTTTCGGCACCGTACCCTGTCGGCCCGGCATCCATACCGATATTGGCTACAGGAATCCGGGCTCGGAGTCGTCCTGTTTATAACAAATTGTTGGTATATTGCAAGTTTCACGATAAGTTCCTGATGTCCGCGTAACATTGACAAGAAATGCAAAAGCGTTAGTTTGGTGCGGACAACTGCGGGGGGTCCGGCATGGACCGGCACGACAATCTGCTGCTTATCGGCGCGACCGCCAAAGATTCGGGGAAAACGACCCTGTGCGAACGGGTGATACGGAAATTTTCGGCGCAGACGGTGCTGTACGCGGTCAAGATAACCATCTTTCACGGAGAGCGGGAGACCCCCGGTTTTTCGGTGACCGAAGAGACCCGCTCGGGCGACACTCACGACACCACGCGGATGCTGGCGGCCGGGGCGCACCGCGTTTTCTGGGTGCGCTGTGACGAGTCGACCGTCGGGCCGGCGCTGAAAGAACTCTTTTCCCGCATCCCCCCGGAGACGATGATCGTGTGCGAATCGAACTCGGCCCGGAAATATCTGATCCCCGCGCTTTTCATAATGGTCACGCGGTCCGGTGAGACCGAGATGAAAAAAAGCGCCGCGGAGCTGCTGTCGCTGGTCGATATCGTCGTTACGGCATACGATCAGGAAGGCGGCGTCCGTTACCAACCCGCTATCGAACCGGCGCTTGCCATAGAGAACGGCGCATGGCGTTGCCGCTTACCCAAGCGGGGAGGAGCGACGGCCGATGCGTGACCTGTTCGACCGCGAGATAACCTATCTGCGCATCTCGGTGACCGACCGGTGCAATCTCCGTTGCCGCTATTGTATGCCGGAAGACGGGGTACGCTGGATAGCTCACGAAAGCATTCTTTCCTTCGAAGAGATCGCCGCCTTCACGCGGACCGCCGTCGACATGGGCATCACCAAGGTGCGGCTCACGGGCGGCGAACCGTTGGTCCGCAGGGGGATCGAGTCGCTCGTCGCGCAAATCGCCGTCATCGGCGGCATCAAAGATCTCGCCATGACGACCAACGGCATATTGCTTGCCGAATACGCCGCACCCTTGTATGAGGCGGGACTCATGCGCATCAATGTCAGTCTCGACACCGTCGACCGCGACCGTTTCCGGGAACTCACCCGCCGCGATGCGCTCGATTCGGTGTTCGCGGGGATAGCGGCGGCGCGTCGCATCGGATTCCCGGTCAAGATAAATACCGTCATCGAACGATCGCCCGAAGAGCCCGACGCGGCGGCGGTCGCCGCATGGGCGGCGGCGGAAGGATTGCCGGTCCGTTTCATCCGGCAGATGGATCTCGCCCACGGTGAATTCTACGGCGTGATCGGCGGCATCGGCGGCGACTGCACGCGCTGCAACAGGATACGACTGCTCGCGGACGGATCGGTGAAGCCCTGTCTTTTTTCCGATCTCGGCTTCAGTGTCCGCGAACTCGGCGCGGAGGAGGCGATACGGCGGGCGGTCATGGCCAAGCCCGAGCGGGGGACCTGCAACACCAAAGGCGGATTCTACAATATCGGAGGATAGCGGTGAACGGAAAGATCGTCGGGATCAATATCTCGAAGGAAAAGGGGACCGAGAAGAAACCGGTCGCTTCGGTGCGCGTCACCGAACTGGGTCTCGAAGGCGACGCTCACGCCGGGAAGTGGCACCGGCAGGTGAGCCTGCTGTCGCGGGAGAGCGTCACGGCGTTCGAGAAGAAGGCCGGTATATCGCTGGAGCCCGGGGCGTTCGCCGAGAACATCCTGCTTGAGGGGATCGATCTTTCGAAAGCGTCGCTGCTTGACCGTTTCACGATGGGCGATGTGGAACTTGAGGTGACGCAGATCGGCAAGAAATGCCATGGCGGCGGCTGTTCGATATTCCAGCGGGTCGGTGAATGTGCCATGCCGAAAGAGGGGCTCTTCGCCCGGGTGGTCAGGCCCGGCACGATCACCGCGGGTATGGCGGCGACCCACACCGAACGCCCGCTCAGCGTCCGGGTGATAACGCTCAGCGACCGCGCCAGCGAAGGCGTTTATGAGGATCTGAGCGGCAGGACCATCGTCGCACAGCTTGAGGAATTCTTTGCCGCAACCCGCTGGCACCTCAGTATCGACCGCGTCCTGATACCCGACGACGCGGAGAAGCTGAAGAACCTTCTGGTCAAAGGACGCGACGAAGGGATCGATCTGATCTTCACCACCGGCGGCACCGGCATCGGGCCGCGCGATATCACCCCCGACACGATCATCGCTCTGGCCGACAAAGAGATTCCGGGCATCATGGACCACATCCGGATAAAGTACGGCGCGGAACTGCCCAGCGCCCTCATCAGCCGGTCGGTGGCGGCGGTGATGGGCGGGACGATCGTGTTCGCTCTGCCGGGGAGCGTCAAGGCGGTCAAGGAATACATGTCCGAGATCATTAAGAATACCGAACACCTTCTCCTGATGCTCCACGGGCTGGGTCATTAACGCCGCCCGCCCGCTACCATTATAAAATCCTTGAAAATTCCCCCGCATCCAAGTATGCTTCGCCGTTTGAACCGTTACTTTTTGCAAGGAGCACGGCATGAACATCAGTGAGATGAAGGCGGCCCACAAGCGGGTCACGCGCTGGGAGTACAAACTCGGCCGTATCGAGAAAGGCTACAACGACCGCACCCTCCACATCGACCTCACCACCAACACCATCACCGAAAAGCCGGTGACCGCGCTGATGAAGGACAAATTCATCGGCGGTAAGGGCTTCGGCCTGAAACTTCTCTGGGACGCCACCAAACCCACGACGAAGTGGAACGATCCCGAGAATGAGATCATCATCTCCCCCGGTCCCTGTGCCGGCATCACGCAGTATTCGGGCGCCGGCAAATCGCTGGTCGTCTCGATATCGCCCCAGACCGACCGCATCATGGACAGCAATGTCGGCGGTTACTTCGGTCCCTACATGAAATTCGCCGGTTTCGACGCGATAGAGCTGCAGGGGAAGGCGCAGAAGGATGTCATCATCTTCATCGACGGCACCGACGGCTCGGTCACCATCGAGGAGGCGCCGAAAGAGGCGCAGGACAGCCATGTGCTCGCCGAACAGCTCACCGAGATGTACGCCAAGGACGAGAAGGACCGGCTCAATGTCGCGGTCGTTTCGGCCGGCAGCGCCGCCGACCATTCGCTCATCGGCATGCTCAACTTCAGCTTCTGGGACCCGCGCCGCAAGCTCATCCGCCTCAAACAGGCGGGCCGCGGCGGCATCGGCACCGTGTTCCGCGACAAGCGGATCAAGGCGCTCGTCTGCAAAACGACCGGCATCAAGCCCAACTGGAACAATGTCGTCGATCTCAACAAGATCATCGAGCGCGGTCAGATCTTCACCAAAGAGATAAAGGAACTCGACGACAAGCAGTGCGAGATGCGCGACAAGGGGACCGCCCACCTGATGGAGGTCATGGACGCCTACGATCTTCTGCCGACCACCAACTTCCGCTTCGGCAAGGCGGCCGACATCGGCGCCGACATCAATAAGATACACTCGAATGTGCTCAAGAGCCTGTTCAACCTCAAGTGGCGCGATCTCGACGGCTGCTGGTTCGGTTGCGCGATGTCGTGCTGCAAGGCGGTCGACGGCTTCGAGTTGAAGACCGGTCCCTACAAGGGCGACAAGGTCACCGTCGATGGTCCCGAATACGAGACGGCGGCGGGGCTCGGCTCCAACTGCGGCATCTTCGACCCGCTGCACATCATCGAGGCGAACTTCTACTGCGACACCTACGGTATCTGCACGATCACCGTGGGGACCATCACCGCCTTCGTGATGGAATGCTACGAGGCGGGGATACTCAACAAGGAGCGGACCGGCGGGCTGGAACTTACCTTCGGCAACTCCGCGGCGGCGCTCGAACTCATCCACCAGATGGCGCGGGGCGAGGGCTTCGGTCTCATCGCCGGACGCGGCGCTGAGTACATGAAGAAATACTTCGCCGATCAGGGCTGGGGCGACCGTCAGTTCCTGACCGACATCGCGATGGTCAACAAAGGGCTCGAATATTCGCAGTATATGTCCAAAGAATCGCTCGCCCAGCAGGGCGGCTACGCGATGACCAACAAGGGGCCGCAGCATGACGAGGCGTGGCTCATCTTCATGGACATGGTCAACAACCAGATCCCGTCGTTCGAGGACAAGGCCGAGGCGCTCTACTACTTCCCGATGTTCCGCACTTGGTTCGGCCTGTGCGGCTTCTGCAAACTGCCGTGGAACGATGTCGAACCGGCCGACAACAAGAAATATCCTCCGCAGGAAGCGGCCAAGGTGCCCGACCATGTCGCGAGCTATCTGGCCATCTTTAAGGCGGTCACCGGCCGCGAGATAGACCGCGAAGAGCTCATCCGCATGTCGGCGCGCGTCTACAACTTCCAGCGCATCTTCAACATCCGCCGCGGCTACGGTCTGCGCGAACACGACGCCCAGCCCTATCGCGCCTGCGGCCCGGTCACTAAACGGGAATACGAGTCGCGGCAGGAACGCTACGACAAACAGATGGTCGACCTCATGGGCTTCGACGCGACCCATGTGGCGAAGATGTCCACCGAGGAGAAGATGGCGGCGCACCGCAAATACCGTACCGGCCGCTACGAACAGCTGCTCGACGCCGTCTACAAACGGCGCGGCTGGACCAAGAACGGCGTCCCGACCATCGCGTGGCTCAAGGAGCTCGGCATGGATCTTCCCGAGGTCATCGAGGTCGTCAAACCGCTTCAATAGGGGCGAACGGCGTTCGCCCGCATCTCTTTACAAATCCCGTCAAGGCCCCTTTGACAAGGGGCCGGGCGGTTTTCTGATAGTTACTGATCAGTTCGTCGTGATGCCGACATAACGGGTGAGTGGACCTTTGTTCTCCGGTTCGGTGAAGGTGCCGGGCATATCCTTGAATACCGCGCCGGTACCGCGCAGGTTGAGCCCGGCGCCGTTGTAGAAACGCGGTTCCAGCGCGAAGGTCTCGCCCTCGAAGCCGAACACGCCGGTCGCCTCGTTGAGGAACAGCGCCAAATGCCAGTTGATGACGAAATCGCTCATCGTGAGTCCCGGTTCGACATACTTCTTGATCGCCTCTTCGGCGCAGAGGTAGTTGTTGTTCGAGCTCTCGATGATCTCGCGGAACATCGCCGTCTCCTTGCCGCCCTGCGCATAGAGATACTGGAAGAAAAGATAGGAGAGGGCGTAGTTGCCGTAGACCTTGATGTTGTCGTTGTATTCCCAGTAGGTGAGCGACTGACCGTCGGCTATCGCCGCGCCGGTGTTGTAGGCGCCGATCCAGTTGACCTGTACGCCGTTGTAGAGGTGCATGGCGGTCATCGAGAGACCTTCGTTGATCCAGAGGTTCCCGAGGTCGTTGAGCGACTCCATATCGCCCTCGATGAGGACATTGCGGTTATTGTTCACGAGGTGCTGGAACTCGTGGGCGATGACGGCGTAGGCGCCCGCGCTGTCCAGCGAGTTGAGGGTGCTGACGAATATCATGTCGCGTTCGTTCGACTGCGGGTACTGCTCGGCCGAGTAGAGGTCGCCGGGGCTGAAGTAGCCGGCGATGCTGTTGCCGAGGTTGGTGAACAGTAGCGATATCGTCCCGTCGGCGTTCACATCGCTCGGCTCAAAGAAATTCTCGGAAACCAGCGGGTAGATGACCGTGTCGAACTCGGTGACGATCGCATCGATCTCCTCGGTCGTTGCCCAGTCGGTCTCGCTGACCCACACCTGAACATGTTCGCCTATCTTCGCCAGCGTCGCGGTGACCTGCGTGTAGCCGCTGTCGCCCGAAACATAGAACGACTGCGTGTCGCCCTCGGCGGGGGCGAGCAGTATCGTGGGACGGAACAGATCGGCGGCGGTGACCCCTTCCGGGATGGTGAAGTGCGGATCGATGAAGAGGTTGAGCCCGGTCCCGGAGGTCGCGGGCATGACCGACCGGCGGGCGAGGAAGGTGGGCAGGGTGCCGGTGCTCGATTGCGAGTCGCCGTTGGGCGACACATTGACCGCCATCAGGACATCGCCGGTATATTCCGGGCCGGTGAAGTCGAACCGGTCGCCGTATTCGATGAGGCAGTCATCGGAACAGCCGTCACCGTTGACCAGCGCGCCGTCGTCGCACTTCTCGGGGCTTTCCAGCGTGCCGTTGCCGCAGGTCCCGGCCGTTTCGGTGGTGCAGTCGGCCGCGCAGCCGTCGCCTGCCGAGAGGTTGCCGTCGTCGCACAATTCGCCCGGTTCCACGATGCCGTTGCCGCAGACCGGACCTTCGTCGTTGCGGCAGGCTTGATATATCTGTCGGCAGAAGATATTGACGCACTGGCTCAGCTGGGTGGCCGCGACGCCGTCGCAGTTCTCATCGATGCATTCCTGTAGGGGCGCGAAGAGGGTCTTGGAGTTGTCGCCGCCCGCCGCGACGCACTCGTCGATGCAGGTCGCGTCGCTTTCACAGGTGCGGTAGCACTGGAATATCTCGCCGCAGGTTATGTATTCGCCCAGTTCGCGACATTCGGTGGTTCCCATACTGCTGTAGCATTTGGAATCGGTCTCGGAACAGTCGTCTATCTCCGACCATTCGTTCTCATAACACTGCTCGATGAGGTTGACATTGCAGCGCAACTGACCGTCCTCGCAGGGGCGGACGCAGTTGGTGGTGTTGTAGCGGGTGCAGTCGTCGATGCATTCGGCGGTGCCGCTGAAATAGCGCTCCGGATCGACCACGGCGCATTCGGCCGGACCGTCGCATTCCTCGCCCTCGTCGATGACGCCGTTGCCGCAACCCGGCACGACCGGCTCGTCGGAGTCTGACAGCAGTTCGTCGCCGTCGGTGACCAGTTCGTCGCCCGTCATTTCGTCCGAATCGCCGACCGCCGTTTCGTCGGGCGTCACATCGGTGTCGGGCAAGGTCTTCTTGCTGTCGTCACAGGCGATGATGAAGAGGAACATTGTCGCGATACACGCGAACTTCTTCATGGAAAACCTCCATTATAATGGATATTGGATCCTCAATAACCCGCCTCACGATAACGCAATAAAACGAATTTGCCAGAAAAATCAGACGGCTTTTGCCAGAAAACGGTCGAAGGCGGCGGCGAACCGCTGCTTATCCTTGACGGAGTAGGGTGACGGCCCGCCGGTATCTATTCCCACGCCGCGCATCTCATCCATCACATTGCGCATGGATAACCGTTCGCCGATGTTCGACGCGGTCAGCAGGTGTCCCTTCGGGGTTATCACGGTCGCCCCCTTGACGATGACGCGGTCGGCGAGCGGTATGTCGGCGGTGATGATGAGGTCGCCCGTAGCGGTCAGCTCTACGATGCGGTCGTCGGCCACATCGGGCCCCTGCGGTACGACGATGGCCGAGATGAGCGCGCTTTTCGGCGGTTCGGCCCAACGGTTCGCGACCAGCACTATCGCGATGTCCCGACGCGCCGAGGCGCGGAAGAGCATCTCTTTGACCGGCCCGGGGCAGGCGTCGGCATCGACGAGGATACGCATTTGTTTACTTGTGGAGTTTGTCGACTTTCTTCTTCAGCTCATCCTTGCTGGAATCGAAATCGAAGTGCGAATAGACGGTGTAGAAGTTCTCTTTGTCGACCACCTTCGGATAGCAGATGACCCCGGCGTCGACCTTGTTCCCGGCGAAATCGTACAGGTCGATGATCTTGCCGACCATCTCGCTGGTGAAGAAGTTCCCCTGCGCCGCGTCCTTGAGCACGCGGAGCTTGCCGTCGGCGAAGCTTTCGGCCTCTATCGCACCGACGAGCGACTGGAACTGTGACGCCGACATCGTTTTGCTCGTCTTCGGCGCCGGTTCGGCGGCGGGCTGTTTCTTGGCCGGTTTTTCGGTGATGTTCACATTCATTTCCATCGTCATATTGGCGGGACAGGCGACCTCGAGACGCGCCTCCATCCCTTCCTTGGCCTCTATCGACTTGTTCCAGGTGCCGCCGGGACAGAAGACCTCGACCTTATAGAAGTTGTCGCCTTCGACCGTGGCGGTGAAGGGGATATCGGTGTTGCCCTTGACGACGGTCGCGCCGTTGAGAACGCGTCCCTTCGCGCCGGCCGGTTCGACCACCTTGATGAGCGTCTTGCCGCCCGGATGGGTCGTATAGCTCAGTTTGAAGTCGTTCCCCTTGACGCTGGATGATACCGACGCCTTCGTTTTCGGTGCGGGCGCCTCTTCCTCGTCTCCGCCGTCATCGATGTTCACATTGATATTCAGGTTCTGGGCCGCCAGCGTGAAGGAGATAAACATAATGCCGATGAACGCGACCACCGTCGCCGGAACGCTTCTCATGGTACACCTCGCTTAAGGTGAAAGAAATGACGCCCGATTGTAGCGCGGACGGGAATTAAAGCAAGATTCCGATCAGAGATATCGTTTCGGTTCGCGCCCCTCGACGGCGGCGTAGAGTTCAATGTAGGGTTTGACCGAACTGGCGTCTATCTTGGTGAAGAGCACCGATTCGACCTGAAAGAAGCCGACCGATTCGCTCATCGTCACGGTGATGCGGACCGGCCGCTCGTCGCCTTTGTCGATGATGACATCGTCTATCGATGCCGAACTGTACTGATGGATGTCGCCCACCTTCGCGCCGGGACTGATGAGCATCGGGATGCGCGAACGCCCTTTCTTCATGTCGAGTCCGTCGGCGATGAGTACCACGCCCGCCTCGAGCGAATGGACGCGCTGGTGGGCCATGTGACCGACGATCCCCTCGACGGCCATCGACCGGATGACGACCCGTTTTTCGAGCGACCGGGGATAGAGTTCGGCGAGCAGGCGGTCGATGATCGGGATGGCGAACAGGAGCGCGGTGTGCTCGTGGTCCTCGCGGCCGACCGTCATGCCGACATCGTGCATCAGCGCGGCGAACAGGACCGCGACGCGGCTCATTTCGTTGTCGCCGATATTCTCTTTGGCGAGGTTGAACTCGACCCCCGCCTCTTCGAGCAGGTCGAACAGCCGCATCGCGTTCACCGCGACGGTCCGCATGTGGACCGGGCCGTGGTCGTTGAAGTTAAGCCGCGTTATCGAAACGGTATTGGCGTACTCCTGCAGGCTTTTGAGTTCGGGGTCGCCGCACAGCAGTTCGGCCGCCCGCCGGGCCGTCCCGGTGAGGCGTTTCAGGAGCCGCTGTTCAATGCTGGTTTGTTTAGGTGATGACATAGGTGTCCTCCGTGTTCATGAGCAAGAATAGCGTTAGATGCTTTTTCAAGTCAAGAAATGTCGAATGATTTGAAAATAAGGGGAAGTACGGAACAGTTCGCCGTATTACTTCTTGGGCTTGGCGATGTTGACCTTGATGTTGCGACCGCCCATGTCTTTGCCGTCAAGGCCTCTGATGGCGTTGTCGGCCGCGGCCTGATCGGCCATTTCCACGAAACCGAAGCCCTTCGATCTTCCGGTATCGCGGTCCATGATGACTTTGGCGGAAGCGACATTGCCGAATTCCGCGAAAATGCCCCGGAGACCTTCATCGGTCATGCTGTACGAAAGATTGCCCACATAAAGCTGAACTGCCATGGTCCTGTACCTCTTCTGAACGAAAAATAAAACAGACCCCTCGTTCACCCGAACAAGGCGCCAAAACAATGGCATTATGTCTCATTGTCCGATAAAAGCAAATTATTTTTTTGTGTTATGGCGCCGCGCCCGTTTGACTTCCCGTCGCTATGAGGTAGAATGGAGCGCGCGTAAGAGACACGGAGGTCCCATGAGAACGCTTGCCACCCTGTTCCTCGCATTGCTTTTGGCCGTTGCCTGCGATACCGGAAAAACCAATCCGCCGAAGGATGAGTTGGTCATCGGGGATGCCGATACGGCGGTCGATGTCGATCAGCCGATACTCTCCGACGATGATGCGGAGGAAAAGGACGAAAGCGACACCGGGGACGAAAGCGACGGAATAACTTCCGATGAGGATCTCTTGCTGTCTGAGGAGACTGACCTGTCCGACGACGAACCGGCGGTCGATATCGACGAGGAACTTCCCGATGTCGATACGACACTTCCTGTTCTGCAGGGTTGTATGAAAGGTGAATTCACCGCTTACTTCGGCAATTTCCACGCCCATACCGGCAACTCCGACGGCGAGGGCGATCCCGATTCGGCGCTGGCCTATGCCCGCGACAGCGGCGGACTCGACATACAGGCGATCACCGACCACCTTGAACAGCTTTATGATTACTACCTCCCCATACCGAGCGATGAGTACCCCAACTGTCGCGATTCGGCTGCCGCCGTTTCGACCACGACCTTCCTTGCTTTGTGCGGCTACGAGTACGGGAGCGCGCGATTGGCCGACCTCATTGAATCGGCCGGACACAGCAATGTTTTCTTCAACGACAACCTGATGCCACTGGTCCAGACCGATTTCCACGATTTCTACGCGTCGGTCGCCGCCCTGCCGGGTATCATAACCCAGTTCAACCATCCGGGCGACGAGTCGCTGGAACAGTCTTTCAATCATTTCGAGTTCGACCCGAACATCTTCCAGCAGGTGGCGCTCTACGAGTTCAACGGCGCGGGGCCGACATGGGATCTTTTCTTCGAGGCGCTCGCCGCCGGCTGGTGGCTGTCGCCGGTGTTCAATCAGGACAACCACTCGGCCAACTGGGGAACCGCCAACGATCAGCGTAGCGGCGTGTTCCTGACGGCGCTCGACCTGCCGTCGCTCTACGACGCATTCGCCCAGCGGCGCACCTTCGCGGCCAACGACAAGAACGCCGTCATCCGCCTGATGGCCGAAGATGAGTGCTGGATGGGTTCGCGTCTCTCGGGGCTTTCGCAGTATACGCTGACGGTGACGGTGGAAGACCCCGACGCGGGCGACACCTTCGCGACCATTGAACTGTATGATCCGCAGAAGAATATCATCGCCACGAAGGATTGCGCCGCAGCGCAGAACTGTGAGTTCTCGTTCGAGTGGACCGTCACGATGCCCACCTATGTCGTTGCCCGCGCGGTGGAGACCGATGGTGAGATCCTCGTTGCCGCCCCGATCTGGGCGATGCCGTAACCACATCCTCATTATATATGGAGGTCGTCATGCGACGCATTTCTTCTCTTCTTATCCTTGCGCTCCTTCTTTTCATCGCCGGTTGTGACGACGGCGGCGCCGCGAAGAGCGATGTCAAACAGCCCTACGGCAAGCCGACCAAAAATGTCTTCACCCGTATGCTCTTTACCGGCGACAGCGGCATGAATGTGAAATCGGTCATCGGCCGTATCGTGGGAACGACGACGGTCGCCGGTACCGACTACCAGCGCTATCTGATAAGCCACGCCAACGCCGAGAACCAGCCCGACAATGTCGCGGCGACCAACACGGAACTCTGGGTCACGCCGTTCCCGATGGGCAAGGACGGAAAGGTGACCATCGCGGGCGGGAACTACCACGACAGCCGCATCGCGGGGACGGTCACGCCCGCTTTCACCATCGATATGGAGGCGTCGGTCGGCGAAGAGCAGCCGGTCGATACCACCTATACCGGCACGCTGCCCG
>CAYPQK010000003.1:57279-67789 GCA_964412895.1 uncultured Spirochaetales bacterium | reverse complement strand
GTTGTCAGAAAAGAATTACTCAACGCACTGAGTAAAAATACTCAGGATGGTGAACAAAATCAAGTTTTATTATAATTATCTATTCTATTTAGTAAGTTATATATCTGCGACATTGCCATATCGGCAAAAAAACGCTTGACCGGACTACCTTATTATATATATAGTGTGGCGGGTTCATCGGTGAAGGGCGGGGCGGTATGATCAAAATTCTTCTCGGGATCAGCGCGGGGTTGGCGGCGCTCACTCTCGGGGTGATGGTGCTGGTCGGGCAGGATATGGGGTTCGCGCTGACGGTGGCGTTTATCGTGTTTGTCGGGGTGATGGTGCTGGCGTTCCCGCTGTATGGATTGTTCGAGTTGAGCGCGATGGTTTTCCTGAACCGATTCGGGTCATTACTCAACCGCCGGAGACGGAAAGATCAGGACCGGGAACCGTGAAATGTTGATTATTGAGGACTGACCCCTCTTTCCGCTTTTTGACCCCGCTTTTCCAATAATTTTAATAGAAACGCTCCTGATACTCACTATCAACTCTTATGCCTTCCAAACAGGGGCCGTCTCTGCGTCAAAGAATTTCACTTCAAGTGTATGCCTGCCTCTCCTGTTGAGCGGCATTGCTGATGCGCGCTTGATAATATGTCTGTTAGTCGCCGATGAGAGATTGCCGTGAAGACTTACATATAAGCGAGAAACTTTGTTATGTTCTATGGCACTGAGGATGTGCTCATCGTTCTCCGCCATTCCATGACCGTAAACGAAAAGCGCATGTCCGGGCCCTCCTATTTGGAGAAAGGAACGGTATGCTTTGGCAAGATAATCATTATGACGGATGCGCTCATATTTATGATCGCTGGTACCTTCTGAAACAAAAATGGGAAACTTGTTTTCAGTCATTGCCGCGCGGATCTGATCAATCAAAGGAATGCCCGTATTCAGCCATGTATATTTCTGGAGTTCTGTACCTGCATCGAAAAGATGAAGCGCACCATGCAAATAATAGACATTTTGGCTGTAGATGTTACCCGGCTCCCAACTCACATATGCCGCCTCTGGTTCGTCCTCCGGCTTTCGAAAGCCATCGTCACAACTCACATCAGGTTTTAGCTCGCGCTGCATGAGCGTCCAATAAAGAAGTAGATCGTAGTTGAGAGTGTAAATGCGATCAAAATCCGACAAAAAGACTCTGGCGTATTCATATTCCTGTGTTTGAATGTCGGCAGGGCGAGCAGGGTGGCTGTCCGCAATCGTTCGGACAAGTACTTCACGCAATGCATCTGCATCTTTCTTTGCTCTAAGCTGACCTTTGGGCCCTTGGGGATAATAAACACCAGCGAGCGCCGCAAAATCCCGTAATGCACGAATGACTCGCTCAAAATCGTTTGTTGCTAACGCGTCAAATACTACTTTTGCTCGTGGAAGGTCGGTAAAGTTCGCCTGCTCGAAGAGTTTGCGATATTGGAAAATATTGGGCCGACATGCAATACTGAATCCGTTTGCCAAAAGGATGTGCCGCTTGCCGGGTTCGGTTTCAGCAAGAGCTGCGGGATAACTGAGAATTCTTAACATGACCTCATATTCCCCTAACACATGTGTTTTCCAATTACCAACTCCTGTTTCTGTCTTTATTAAGACTTTTCATGTTTCCAACATATATGCAGTAATATTCGCCAAATTCTGTTAATTTATAACCAGATTCATCTTCTACAAGCAGACCTTCTTTTATCATATATTTCACATAATTCTCAACATTCCATTCATTATAAACATGGGGGTATTTAGTCGCTATGTTCTGATAATGTTGTTGCATAATTCCCTTATTTATTTTCTTTCCTTCTGATTTATCAATAATCATCAATATGTTAACTTGACTATCAAACATATATTTATCGACCATTTCGGCTATCCAACTCAATTTATTGTCAGCAAGGCAATAAGTTAAGTACTCTATTTTCAATGTTATATCGTCTTCTATCTCCAACTTGGAAACATCGCGAGCAACCATGTTCGCTGTAACCTCAAGATTAGGCAATGTCTTGAAATATTGCACTAATGCTCTTACTCGGTTCACATTGTTTGTGCTTTTCCCCTCACTCTTTTCACATGGTATAACCTTTTTCTCCTTTAAATCTTTCTCTGTGTTTGCAACATCTTCGGCGCTTGCACTTATTGACTGATTTTCTTGAAATGTTATTCCACTACTTGACACCGATGAAATGTTTCCGACCTTTTTTATCAATATCTCCATCATCTCATATAATTTTTTTCTAAATAAAAGAGCCATAAGAAATATCGCAAGAGGCCACGAGGTGATCGTGGAGTTTATTATGCCTGCAATTATTTGAAAAAACTGACAGTCCATCTTATCTTCCCCTTATTAAAATACTTCCAGTAAAGGCACTTGTTTTGTAAAGAATTCGTCAAGCGTAAAAAGTTCATATTTCAAATGGGCATGAACATACTCAAAATATAGTTCCCCGTCATACTCGTTAATTGTGCCTGTATTTATATATTTATGTGTTTTAGTTATCTGAGTTATTTCCTTAATATGGTCACCAAACATTACTATGAAAGGATCTGGTTTCTTGTTCTTAACAACATCTTCTAGGTGTTCGTAATATGAACTCAGATTATCGCTACTGCTACTTACCAACCCAGTTGCAGTTATTGGGTAAGCCTTCTTTGAATCTTTTAGATTCTCAAGATATTGCATATTGAAGAAATGAGTCATCCTCATATGTATCGAGATTGATGGAAACATCCGTGAAAGACCGTCTAAGAGATGACCTTCTGCTAGATTTCTGTTCGCTTCAGAAATTGCGACTATACAAATCGGCAGTAAATATCGGTCGCCAAAGCTCTGAAAAGAAAAAATCGTAATGCTTGGCTTTTTTCCCAGCAACATTGAGTGCGGCACCTTGCGTACGGCATCTTTTACCTCGCTCATCTTTCCCCTCCTCATGGAAAAGTTATAGAACAAATGAACTTCGTCCTCTTCTTCACCATCAGTAACTCCTCTCTATCACGAACCGATCATTGAAATTCACGAAGTCGGCCTTCTCGACCTTGATGAGCCGCAGCGGATAGTAGAACATCTGGTCGGCAGGCAACTTGTCGCTGTAGTAGTGCGTCGTCGTGTAGACAAAAAGCACCGTGCGATGGATGTCTTCGGGATCGTCCGGTACCAACTTCTTGATACCGTCGACCTCGTAGATGGGCCGCAGCGTACTTGCCGTACCATTATACAGAACGATGACCATATCGGACTCGAAATCGACCACCGGCGCATCTATCCCCAAGTCGAGCGAGGTAAAGAACAACGCGAACACCGCCTGATCGCGGAAAATCTCGTACCGCTTCTGCTCGATGTTCGACGGATCGGCCGTAGACTGTTCCAGCAGATCGGTATAGACCACATCGGTGAGCGTGTAGCCCGCCACCACCGCATCATCGTCGTTCACATCGTCCTCATCACCCGGCGTCTGTATCTCATCGGTCGTGACGGCACATACCCCAACGCCTTCCTTTATCTCGCACAAATTCTCGCCGCAATCCTCCCACAGCATCCACACTCCGCCGGAACAGCGGATCACGCTATGCCAGTCGGTGGCGCACACATTCCGGTCGAGGCCGCAACTGTCGTTGTCGGTCACCACCGTCTGCTTATCCTCGTCGCACGCGATGAAGAACACCGCCGCCGCAAGGAAAACAAGGTATTTGGTCATGGGATGACTCCTACTGTCTGCTCATCAGTTATTTCTTCTTGAACGGCTGCGATATCGGGCCATAGTCGGTGGTCATTTCGTCGGGAACGACGATGACCGCATCCTCGTCGGGCATGAACTCGTCCGAACAGCAGCCGTACAGAGTATCCATCGATTCGTCGGAGTATTCCACATCGGTGTCGGCGACCGCCGCATCCTGATCGGCCGGCTCATCGCCATCGGTAAGCAGAGGGTCATAATCAACCTGCTCATTGCCGTACAGCGGGGCGTTTTCCGGTATTTCCTCGTCGGCATCGGCCGGCTCGAAATCGGCATCGGCGATACCGTACTTCGTCGCATCGGTGTATTCGTCGTTGTCGGTCTGATAGACATCCTGATCGACCGGAACGCCGTATTCGGGCGCCGGTTCGTTCTCGCCGCAACCGATGAGCGACATCGCCGCCGCCGTCGCCATGCACATGAACTTGTAAAAACCTTTCGTCATGACCGCCTCCCTCTCTACCCCCTTAGATACCGGATCGAAGGAAAAGGATACTTCTTTCTTTACCTGCACCCCAGCGGGCACTTATAATCTTTCCCTTCCGGCTTCACCGGATGGATCCTTCTGGTCAATGTGGTAAGATACTGATGATAGAATTTGCATTCCATTTCGAACGCCTCTTTGGGGTTCTGCGCGTATTCGTAATAGAACCAGACCGCGTCCTTTCCCCCCACACGCTTGAGAAGATCGGCCGGCAGATCCCTGTCGGAACGGCCGACCGCCCGGACGACCTTAGCCAGATCGCATAACAGGAAGGCACCGCCCAGCGCGCGGTCGATCTCGCGCGCCAGCGTCTTCGCTTCCAGAAGAAAAGGCCCTTTCATATCCCGCCTCCGTGATGAAACTTCCGCGGGTATTATAAAAAATTGCCGCTTTTAATCAAGAGAACGGCTCACTTCGAGACCTTCACCCCGATCTCCGAGAGGCGCTTGTGTTCCAAGTATTCGATGTAGGCCCGGCATCCGGCATAACTGATGACATATTTGTTCCCGTCGTTGTTGTACTCGGTGTTGGTCATCTTGATGCCGATGATCGGCAACGACTCGTAGAACTCGCGCTCTTCGGGAGAGGCGGTGTGGAGGGCGAGGAGATCGGGCTTCGCGGCGGTCTTGAAGACCGTATCCAATATCTTTTTATCCTCATCGTCCCGCAGAACCTTCCGGTTGTTCATCACTTCCTGATAGGAGAAGCCGTTGGTATGGTCGATGAACTCCTCAAAAAGACGGGCATAGAGACCATGTTCGTGTAACTTCATGATATTCCTCCTTATATTCAATTATCAGCACGGGCGACATCATTCACCCCACATCTCTAAGATACGAGATCGAGGGAAAAGGATTCTTCTTTTTTATGTTTGCGCGAAAAAAAAATGCGGAAGGACTACGAAGAGCCGCCCTCTCCGTAGACGGCCGAGGCTTTCCGCTCGTCGGCGGAGGTCTCATCGGCGAACGGCGTATCGCGGAACTCCACCGGGAAGGTGAAGGAGAACACGCTCCCCTGCCCCGGTTCGCTCGACAGCAGGATGTCGCCCTCCATGAGACGGGCCAGTTCGCGGGCTATCGCAAGGCCCAGTCCGGTACCGGGACGCCGACCGGCATCGGCCGCGCCGCTGCGCGAGAAACGATCGAAAAGGGTCCGCTGTTCCTCCGGCGCGATGCCCACGCCGCTGTCGGCCACTTCGATCACCACCCGCCCGCGGTCGCCCTCATCGCGCAGATGGACCGACACCGTTACGAACCCCGCGTCGGTGTACTTGACGGCGTTGCCGACCAGATTGGTAAGCACCTGCGTCACCTTGAGCGGGTCGCCCACGATGGGACGCAGGACCGGGCCGTTCCATGTCGTTTCGAAGCGGAGCCGTTTCCGCACCGCCTCGGCGGCGAACTGTTCACAGAGCGGGGAAAGCTCATCGCGCAGCGAGAACGAGACATGCGCCGCGACCGACCGCCCCGCGTCCATCCGCGACATTTCGAGGATATCGTCGACGATGCGGTTCATCCGCCGGGCGACGGCGCGGATCTCTCCCGCATAGCGGGCCATATCGGCCGGATCCTTGACGATGCAGAGCATATCGCTCATGAGCGTTATGGCGGTGAGCGGCGAGCGAAGTTCATGGCTGACATCGGCCACCAGCCGGTCCTTCCGGCAGTTCGCCTCAACGGCCTCGCCGCGCGCCTTCTCCAGCCGTCCGATGATCTCGTGTATGTCGTTGTGCATGACCGTCACCGCGGAGAAAACATCATGGAACGGATCGTCCGGCGGTATGTCGAACTGCATCGGCGTAAAACTCTCGTCCCACGATATGCGGCCGATCGCCTCGAAGAGCTGATCGAACCGTTCTTTGTAGCCGTCGGGCAAACGCGGCCACATCACTTCATGCGACGAGACCGGCACCAGATTCCGGACCGGATCGTATTCGCGAGCCAGCACCAATGCCTCCTCGATGGTGTCGACCATCCGGATGGATATGGTGGGAACCAACCGCGTGAGTATCTTACCGACGATACGGACGATCCCCTTCGCGCCGACCGCGATCACATGGATGCCGGGCCACGCGGCGAAGTAGTTTTTGAGATACCGTTTGGAATAAACCGAACCACCCGTCACCTTGGGTATATCGTTGATGACCACACAGGTCGCGAGACCGAAGCGCGCCTCCAATTCTTTTCGTATCGTCCGGAACGGCTCGATCACCCGGACGACCGATTCATCATCGACATAGCCTTCCTGCGTCAGGTGAAAGACCGCCCCTTCGACATGACGGATGGTGCAACGGTAGGTACCGGCGGGATTGCGATATTCGAACAGATCGGTATCGAATCCGAGTGACCGCAGGGAAATGTTTCGAGTAGGAGAGGGCATATTCCACACCGGCTATAAAAGCAACCCGATAATATCCGATTTTGTCAGAAAGTCAAAAAGTCATTTATTTTCTTGTTTTTTTGTCCGCTTCGGGAGGGATCTTTTACGACGCGGAAAAGCTATACATCCGTGCGGCGATGCCTGCGCCGCCGGGAAGGTAGTAGACGATGAGTATCCGGTTCCCGGGCAATTCGACGATACCGGGATATCCGCATTCGGCCGCGCCGCAATCGCGGACGATGACGAGATCGGACCAGGTCGCACCGCCGTCGAGAGAATAGACGAAAGAAACATTTTCGGCGGTGTAGGAGTCGTTAAGCCAACGGAACGCCGAGACGATCACGCCGTTACCGAGCTTGACGAGTTCCGGCGCATGGGCGATGAACGGCAGTTCCGTGTAGGCGCTCCAGGTCGCGCCGCCGTCCGTTGAAACGCTCTGAAGCAGCTTACCTTTGTTCGACGGGGAACTGCCCGCCGCGCTGCGGACCTGCATGATCATCCGCGTACCGCCGATGTCGAGGATAGCCGGTTCCATGAGCCAGAGGTCGTCGTCGTTGCCGGCGATCTCCGCGGAACTCCATGTCTGCCCGCCGTCGTCGGAGCGCCCGAGCGCTATAGGCTTATGCGGAGTGAGCGAGAAATTAGTGTAGTTGAGCGCATTGCCGCCGTAAAGCGGCAACAGAAGCGCACCGTCGTGCTCTATCATCGGGCTCGAGCAGGCCATGATAAGAACCTCGGCACCCTCGGCATCGCGCCAGATACCTTCTTCGTCTATCGTCGCACCGGCGTAGTCGAGCGGCCCGGGGTCAACCTGCACCCCCTCCGAGAACGACGCGCCGCCGTCGGAGGAAAAGGCGGTGAACACATGGTGCGCATAAGGCTGCACCGTCGGATCGTCGGTGAAATAATACTCGAACCAGTTCAAGGCGATGCGGCCATCCGAAAGAACGGTCAGCGAGGGATCGCGATCATCGAGACCGGCGGTGTTGACAAGCGGTGACGGATCGCTCCAGACGGCACCGTCTGCGCTGCCCGTCTGAAATAAAAGCCGCCCGCCGTTGTCGGCATGGCTCGACCCGAAACGGTAGGCGACGAAGAGCGATCCGTCGGCACGCCGCACGATATCGGGAAAGGCGTAGTGTCCGCCGCCCTCGATAAGAACGATCTCTTCGCCCTCCGGGGTGAAGGTAATCGCCGCGGGAAGCGGATCGGCATCGTCGGCGAGCAGGTCTTCATCGGCTTGCGCGATACCGTCGCCATCGACGACCGCGTCGGCATCCGTCTCTTTTTCACGGCCGGGATCACCGCAGGAACACAAAACAAAAAGAAGAAAGACCGGACACATCGCGAAGATAATCGTCCGTTTCATGACCATCCTCACTGACAGATAGCGAAACCGCTTGCCGTGATCTCGCTCTGCATGTCGCCGTCGGGGGTCTGCGAAGGAAGGTAAAGCCGCATGTTGTCGGAGGTGAAGGATAACCGCCCCGTCGAGCCCAGCGTCAGGTTAGCCTGCGAAATGTCCAACATACCGAAACCGACGAGGATAACGCAGTCGTAATCGGAATTCGCCGGATCGACGGTGTTGTCGAAAACGAGAAAATTCGCCTCATAACTCGACGAGATACCGGCCTCGAGAGAGGCCCCGGTCGTGACCGAACTCTGGGCCATGCCGAGCATGACATAGGGCAGCGTGAACGAGTTTCCCGCATAGGAATTCTGGAGCACCAGCACCATGTTGTCGGCGACTATGGCGGGGATGAGATGATTGTCCGCCTGATTGTGCGGGATATAGTAGGTCGAGGAATTGATGGTCACCGTCGCGCGGAACGCCGCCGTGCCGTAGGTGGCGGGGGTCTGATTCGCTTCGACTCCGGCGATGTCGGGGTAGATATAACTCGCCGAATAGGCTATCGCTTCCATCGTCGCGACCTGCGGGCCGTCGGTGCAGGTGCTCGTGTCCCAGCCGTTGCAATACTCGTTACAGTCGGCGACGCCGATCTTCTCGCCGTCGGTGAGTTCGCTGCAAAAAGTCTGATTCCCATCGCACAATTCGCCCGTGTCGACCGTACCGTTCCCGCACGGGATATCCTGATCGGGCATCGTTTCGGTATCGACGGCAGTATCGGGCGTCTCATCGTCATCCATATCGACGGTCGTATCTTTGTCGGCGGAGGCCGTGTCAGCGACATCATCACCGACGGCGTCGGTCACCGCCGGATCGTCCTGCACGGTATCGCCGTCCTGTCCCGCCGCATCGCTATCTCCGAGCGCCGTTTCAAGGACACAATGACTGTTACAACCGTCACCGTTCTCCAGATTGCCGTCGTCGCACTCTTCGTTCCCGTCGAGAATGCCGTTGCCGCAGTTGGGAAGTTCCTCAACGACACATCCGCTAAAACAGAACACGCCTATCGAAACGAAAAAAAACGGTAACAAAAACCGTAAGGTCATTATCTCCTCCATCCGGTATTCATCGATCACCGTCAACTATACTTGTCGCCACAAATTTATCAAGACCATCCGGAGGCCCCGGCACCCCTGATTCAGAGCAAATAGAGATCAGGACGCCGGTCGATGAAGATATCGTTGTGGCGGTTTATCTTCTTCTCGCGGGCAAGGGTGAGATCGATGACGGCCACCTCGGCCGCCTCGGCATCCTTGGACAGGTTGAGGAGATATTCGCCGCGCGGAGAAACAAGTACGCTGCCGCCGGTGAAGGTCAGTTTTTCGCCGTCGCGCTCTTCGGTGCCGATGCGGTTGGCGGTCGCGATATAGACCCGGTTCTCCAAAGCGCGTGCGAAATCGGCCTGTTGACAGTAAGGCATCACGAGGTTGGAACAGTGGGCGATGACATCGGCCCCTTTAAGAGCAAGTGTCCGGAAACTTTCGGGGAAATACCAGTCGAAACAGACGGCGAGTCCTATCCGCATCCCGCACCATGCGATGATGTTGAAACCGCTGTCGCCCGGCAGGAAGAACTCCTTCTCCTTATAGAATAGGTGACTTTTCCGGTAGCGCAGGTCGCAGCCGTCGGGGGTGACCACCATCGCGGCGTTGTAGCAGCCGCACGGCGCGAGTTCCGGATAGCCGAACGCTATCGATGCGTTGCGGTCTCGCGCCATCTGCCGGAACCAGCCGATGACCGCCCCGTCGGGATCGACCGCGAGCGACCGGAGCTCATCGGTCGAAATGAACTGATATCCCGAAAAACAGAGTTCGGGGAGCACATAGAGGTCCGCGTCGACCGATTCAATGAGTTCAAACAGGTGGTTAAGATTCTTTTCGACCTCTCCGAAGAGCGGCCGGTTCTGAATAAGAGCGATCCGCATGACGACCCCCATTGTTTACCTTCGTCATTTCGGCTATACACCAGAACTACCTAAAAGTAAAGAACTCTTTTGTGATACAGGGGAGCGCTATCCACATTTTCTGACACAAAAACCCTCTTTCCCTAAAATGTTGAGAAAAATGTTGAGATTTTCGGACTTTTCTGTATGATACCGACGAACATTGTTGCCTGACAATTTGATAAGGAGTTGATTATGGCCGACAAAAAGAAGACAACCGCTCCCGTGAAGGGAAAGAATCCTGCGCCGAAACCGGCCCCGAAGCCGACCAAGCCTGCCCCGAAACCGACCAAACCTGCGCCGAAACCTGTTCAAAAACAGCCGGTTAAGGCTGTGAAGCCCGCTCCGAAACCGGTGGCCAAGCCGGCCCCGAAACCGGCCCCCAAACCGGTCGCCAAGCCGGCCCCGAAACCGGCCCCTAAACCGGTCGCCAAGTCTGCCCCGAAGCCGGAACCGAAACAGGCAGTTAAGCCCGTTGTGGCCCCCAAACCGGTCGCCGCGCCCGCCGCGAAACCGGCCCCGGCCCCCAAACCGGCA
>CAYPQK010000003.1:17131-57269 GCA_964412895.1 uncultured Spirochaetales bacterium | reverse complement strand
CACCGTCGCCGACCGCCGTCGCGAACCCGCCCGCCCCTACCCCGCCCGTCGCCGGCCCGGCAGCCGCCCCGGCCCCCAAGACCGAGAAGAAAGGACCGAAAGTCGGCGATATGGCTCCCGATTTCAACCTCAAGGATCAGCTCGGCAACGAGGTCAGATTAAGCAGTTTCAAGGGAAAGAAAGTGCTCCTTTCCTTCCACCCGCTCGCGTGGACCCCGGTCTGCGAGATACAGATGAAATGCCTTGAGCTGAAAAAGCAGGAATTCGATAAACTTAACACCGTTCCGCTCGGGATCAGCGTCGATTCCTTTTATTCGAAGCGCGAATGGGCGAACTTCATCGAACTCGATCAGGTCCAGATACTGGCCGACTTCTGGCCGCACGGCGAAGTCGCCAAGAAATACGGGCAGTTCATCGATAAGGGCGGCGTCTCGGGCCGCGTGAACATCCTTGTCGACGAAAGCGGTAAGATCATCTGGATGAAGATCTATCAGATCTCGCAGATCCCCGATATCGAAGAGATACTCGCGGTCATCGCCGAAAAGAGCGCCAAGAAGAAATAATCGTCCCGAAATTCCCTTAAATATCCCTACTTCGTCGCACCCGCCGCGGCCAGTTCTTTCTCTATTTCCGGATAGTTCATCCTGAACACCGCCGCCGCGACGATGCAGAGGGCGCCGGAGATGAAGATGGTGGCGGGGGCGCCGAGGTGAGCGGCGAGCGATCCGGCCAGCAGGTTGCCGAACGGTACCGACCCGAAGAACGATATGGTGTAGAGACTCATCACCCGGCCGCGCATCTTTTCCGATACGACATTCTGCAGTACCGTGTTGGCGGTCGCCATGACGCTCATCATGCCGAAGGCGGCGACGGCCAGTATCACGAACGACAGGGAAAAACTCTTGGAGAAGGCAAGCGTCAGCGCCCCGGCGCCGAAAAGGGCCGGCGCCCACACCAGATTGCCCAGAAGCGCCGCATTATTGGGCCGCGACGCGAGATAGAGGGCGCCCGACAGTGCGCCGATCCCGGCGCCCGACATGAGATAGCCGAAGGTGGAGCTGTCGCCGTGCAGGACATCGCGGGCGATGATGGGAAGCAGCGTCGTGTAGGGCATCCCGACAAAGCAGACGAAGGCGACGAGCAGGAGAACGCTCTTTATCGGCAGGGAGTTGCGGGCGTAGCGGATCCCGTCGGCGAACTGGGTGAATATCGGTTCGCCGCTCCGCGCGGTCGTCGCGGGGGCGAGACGGATGGCCGTAAGCGCCGCTATGGTGGTGATATAGCTGAGTCCGTTGATGAGGAAGCATATCCCCTCGCCCCAGAGCATGATGAGTATCCCCGCCGCCGACGGGCCGATGAGCCGCGAGGCGTGGAACAGGGCGGAGTTGAGGGCGATGCCGTTGGAGAGATCGTCGCGCGTTGCGACTATCTCGACCACGAACGCGTGGCGCGCCGGTGCGTCGAAGGCCATGATCAGACCGTGAATAAGGCTGAGCAGGATGATGATCGGAACGGTCTCGACTTGGAGAAGGACTATGGCGGCGAGCGCGAGCGCCTGCACCATGAAGAGCGACTGGGTGGCAAGGAGTATCGCCCGGCGCGGGAAGCGGTCGGCCGCCACGCCGGTGAAGGGGGCCAGAAAGAGCGTCGGTATCTGCGACGAGAAACCGACCACGCCCAGCAGGAACGCCGAATCGGTGAGCCGGTAGACGAGCCACCCCAGCGCGACGGTCTGCATCCAGGTGCCGATGAGCGAAAGGGCCTGCCCCCAGAAGTAGAGCCGGTAGTTGCGCGAGCCGAGCGCCCGGAATGTGGTGGAGAGATGCATCGCGCTCCTCCGCGGTCCGGCCACTCTCTACCAGAGCGCCCCCTCATTGTCAAGCCCCGGCGACCGCGCAAAAAAAAGGATTGACTTGTCGTACGGGCAGGTTACAGTCGTAGTGTCCGCCATGAAGGAACGGAGGTCGCTCCATGAAAAGAATGTTCGCGCCCCTTATCGCCGTACTGTTCATTCTCCCGGCCTGCACGCAGCCCGACGACGGCGGCGGCGGCGAATGCACCATCGACTCCGACTGCGGCGACACGGCGATCTACTTCTGCGACAAAGTGAACCATGAATGCAAGCTCAAGTCGGGCGTCGACATCGACCAGTCCGACGGGGCCGACGACGGGAATACCGGCATCATCGACGACGATCAACCTGACCCGAGCGAAGTCGAAGGTCCTGACGGCGACGGCCCGATGCCCGATGTCGACTACGCGGGACTCGACTGCGCCCCCGGCGCGACCGAGACCTGCAATTACACCGGTCAGGCGGGGACCGAGAATGTCGGCCCGTGCAAGGCGGGAATGCGCACCTGCAAGGAAGACGGTACTTGGAGCGGCTGCAACGGCGAGGTACGCCCGCTGTTCGAGATATGCGATAACGGCGCCGACGAGGACTGCAACGGGACCGTCGATGACGGCAGCGACATGGACGGCGACGGCTACACCTACTGCGCGGAGGACTGCTGCGATTCGCCGGGCGACTGCCCCAATCCGGCGATGGTACATCCCGGCGCCTACGAGGTGGTCAACGACATCGACGACAACTGCAACGGCGAAACCGACGAGAAGGATCCCGCCTGCGACACCGGCGTGACGGTCAGTCAGGATGTCGCTTCGAGCGCCGTATCTCTGGCCCGGTCGGCCGGGTTCTGCGAACCGTGGCTCCTCTCGGCGCAGTTGGGACTCGCCGGTCCGCAGGCGACCGAATACATCTGCGACAGCGGCGGGGTGTTCTCCTGTCCGAAATACAACCGCCTGAGTCTCCCCTTCCCCTACTTCGACGGCACCTATCAGACCTACGCGGTCAACCCGAAGTTCGGCAACGCGATAGAGAAGAAACAGGGCGACAACATCGCCATTTTATCGACCGGTCCGTGGGATGGGCCGACCAAGGACGCGTCGGTGGCGACGCTCGCGGCGGGCGACATGAAGACCGCCAGCACCGTGCCGGAAGACTGGATAAACTTCCAGCCGAACTGCACCGCCCCGAAAGCCCCCTCGTGCGGCGGCGCGGCGCCCGACCCGACCACGCAGAACTCCTGCGCCGGAAAGGCGCTCCCGGTCGTACAGGACCCGATCATGCTGACGGTACGGCTCAAGGTGCCGCCCAACGCGGGCGCCTTCCGCATCAATACCTATTTCTGTTCGGTCGAATATCCCGATACCGTCTGCAGTTCGTCCAACTACAACGATTTCTTCATCGCCCTGCTCGATTCGACCTTCAATCAGGTCAACCCGACCTCGGAGCATCTCAACCCCTACGACAAGAACCTCGCCAAGGATGTGCTGGGCAATCCGGTCGGCGTCGATCTCGCGCCGGCGGGACTGTTCACCGTTTGCAGCGAGGAGAACAACAACTGGGGCTTCTGCACCGGCGACGCCGAACTGGCGGGCACCGGGTTCGACAACTTCGGCGGCTGCGGCTGTACCGGCTGGCTGGTCACGCAGGGCAATGTCGTTCCGGGCGAAGAGATAACGCTGCGATTCGCCGTCTTCGAACAGGGCACCGTCAGCTACGGCCCCGACCATTCATGGGATTCGACGATACTGCTCGACAATTTCGAATGGCTCGCCGACGAGACCACGCCGGGCACCGGCATTCAGGAATAACTTTTTCGATGATCCGCTAGATCGCGGCGTTCGACCTAATCTTTCTTTTCGATGACGGTCGCGTCGGTGACATCGGTCGCCTTTATCCCTATCTTGTCGAGCATCGCGGTCGGGTCGATGCCCATCTCCTTGGCCGTCTGGAGAAGTCCCAGCAGGACCGCGGGCGCCTGACCGGCGAACTTTTGCATGCCGTTGGCGTTGGTGCCGCCGCCGTTGTCGATGATGACGACCTTGTCGATGTCGCCCAGCGGTTTGGCCGCTTCCGCCACGATAGCCGGTACCGTAGCGAGTATCGACGGCAGTTTCTGGAGTACCAGCTGAAGGGTCGCGCCGGGGCTCATATCGTTAAGCGCATCGTTCAGGGCCTTCGCGCCCTCGGCTTCGGCAAGCAGGCGCGCCTTGGTCCCCTCGGCCTCGGCGAGCAGTTTCGCCTTTGCGCCTTCGGCTTCGGCCAGCAGTTTCGCGCGGATCGCATCGGCGTTGGCCAGACCGACCGCCTTGACCTTCGACGCCTCGCCGGCGCCCTCCAGTTCCTGTCTCTGCTTGGAAGCCTCTGCGGCGTTGATGACCGCCTGCTTTCCGCCTTCCGATTCGATGACCTGCTTGCGCTTGGCGCCTTCGGCCGTCGCAACCACCGCTTCGGCCGCCTTCTTGGAGGGAACGACTATCTCGGCCTCTTTCTGTTTCTCGGCGACCGCGATCATCTGCTGCTGCACGCCGATCTGCGCCTTCTGGCGCTCTTCATCGATCTTTACCTGCGCGATGACGACGCCCTGCTCCGCCTGCGCCTTTGCCAGCGGACCGGCCTGTTCGGCCCGCGCCTTTTCGGTGGCGACCTCGGCGAAGTAAGTAGCCTTCTTAACATCCCGGTCTTTTTCCGCCTCGGCCGTCATCGCGGCGTTCTCGGCTTCCTTTATCGCGCCGTCTTTCTGCGCGGTCGTGCTTTGCTGTTTCGCGTCCCTCTCGGCGTTCGCGGTACCGATGGCGGCGTCGCGCTTGACCTCGGCGGTACGCTTCTCGCCGAGCGCCTTGATGTACCCCATGTCGTCGCTGATGTTCTGGATATTCAAGATGTCGATGCCGACACCTATCTTGTCGAGTTCGGTGGCCGCCTCGCTCTTAACCTTCGAGATCAGCAGTTCGCGTTCCTTGATGAGCTCTTCGATGGTCATCGTGCCCAGAACGGCGCGGAGTTGCCCTTCGAGATTCTCGAGGACCACGGCGTGGATCTCTTCGTTATGTTTTCCCAGAAAGCGTTCGACGGCGGAGCCCAACGACGAGTCGTCCGCTTTGATCTTGCAGGTCGCGACGGCGTTTATGTTCACCTTGACGCCATCCTTGTTCGGGATCCCCTGCAGGCTCAATTTAAGCTGGAAAGTGGCCAGATCCATGAAGAGCACATCTTCGACGATGGGCCACTTCCATTTCGCGCCGCCGGTAATGACCTTGTACCCCTTTTCTCCGTGGCGCCGGCCGAAGAACACGGCCATTTTGTTCGGCGGCACCTTGATGTAGTTGCGCGAGAAAAGCGACACGATCAAAAGAAGACCGACAACGGAACCGACGATCAACAGGATCGGCAGAAAAGGCATCAACGAGTTAAACATGATCTTCCCCCCCTTATTTTTCAGCGGTTGTTGACGAAACGGGCCGGACGATGCCTATGCTTCCCGATATCGAGAGCACCTCTACCTGCGTCCCCACCTTTATCTCCTGCCCCGATTCGCTTTTCACATCGAGCGACCGCAGAACGCCGTTTATCGTGGCCGATATCTCGCCGGTGCCGTTGGCCACTACCCCGGCGGTGACCTGACAACGCTTGCCGACGAACGATTCGACGGTATAGGTCGTGTTCCCCTGCTGGGAAAGGAGCAGTTTTATGATCTTCCAGCCCAGGTAGCCTTCGATAAAGCCGCCGATCAGACCGATGGCGAGATCGACCGCATATTTCCACATGAGCGGTTCCGGCCCGGTTATCCAGATACGCGATGCGGTGGCGCCCAGACCGACGCCCATCAGGAAGCAGGAGATGACCTTCATGCTGAAATACGAAGGCGACATCGTGTCCGCGCTCAGTTCTCCCGGGTGATCGATCTCGTGGTCGACATCGACATCGTGGTCCAGTCCCGACAGGAACGACACGACCAGAAATACGAAGCCGACACCGAAGATGCTCAAGTAAATGATAAGAGTCACGCTCATCGGTCCCCCCTATTGTAAAATTGCACTCCTCGCCGAGTCCGCCTGATAGTAGCATATCCGTATCTTTTTACAAGAAATCACCACTCAGACCACCCCCGGCACCGGCATTCAGGATTAGCAGGGCTTGACTATCGGCCATCGGTCGCTACAAGTACGGGGAACGGAGGAGCAGTATGGAGTTCTCGCTCGCGACACTTTTCACCGCCGGGCTGGCGACCTTTTTCACCCCGTGCGTACTGCCGCTGATACCGGTCTATCTCGCCGCCGTGGCGGGAATGGACACCGTCGGTGAGCGCCCCGCTCCCGCCAAACTCTTCCTGCGGGCCGCCGCCTTCTCGCTGGGCATCGTCATCGTCTTCGCCCTTTTCGGCGCCGCCGCCGCGACGCTGGGCGGCCTGGTCAAGACCTACAACCACTACCTCCTGCTGTTCGGCGGGATGCTGGTGCTTCTCTTCGGGCTCAAGTTCATCGGATTCATCCATATCCCTCTTTTCGATCGTATCGTGCGGATCGACGAGAACCGCTTCTCATCGCGGCTGGGGCTGCTCAACGCCTTCGCGATGGGGCTCATCTTCGGCGCCGGCTGGTCCCCCTGCGTCGGCCCGATACTCGGCGCGGCGCTAACCTTCACCGCCGCATCGGGGGCATCAGTGCCGGTCGGGATGTTCTACCTGACGCTCTACGGGATCGGCTTCACCCTGCCGTTCCTGCTGACCGCCCTGTTCGCCGACCGCCTGCTGCCGCTGCTGCGGCGCGCCAACCGCGGTTTGCCGCTGTTCGAGAAACTGGTGGGCATACTGCTTATCGCCGGGGCGATCTATCTCTTCACCGAGGCGACGGATCAGCCGCCGCCGGTCGCCGCCGCGCCCCTTCCCGCCCCGCAGGCGAAATTGGAACAGTTCCCCCTCCCCGACGGCCTCCCGGCGCTCGTCGAATTCTACAGCGGGGAATGTCCCGTCTGTAAGAAAATGGAGCCGATCGTGACGCGGATATTCGAGCGGTGCGATGGCAACAAGGTGACCCTGCGCAAGGTCGATATCAGTAAGCCGGAGGATCGCGGATATGCCGCCGCTCACCGGATCATCGGCGTCCCGACCTTCATCCTGTTCGATGTGGAGCGCAATGAGGTGGCGCGGCTGGTCGGGCTCCAGACCGAAGAGGCGATCTATCAGGCATTGGCGACCCTGCGCGGCGAACAGTGCGAAGGGGTCGGACTTCTGCCGCGGAGCGAACCGCTGCCGCTTTCAGCCCCCGCCTGCGCTCTTCCGACCGAAAAATGAAATAAATGGAGTTAGATATCCTTTTTCTCTTGACATTCTTTTTTCGTCTGCTATAAATACTTGCTAGTGGCAACCTTCTTGGGGTAGGCATGTCGGGACTAAATCTTTGCATTGCGTTTTGCCTGCGCTATAATGACCCATCTTGGGTACGGGTGGACTGATGAGAAGCGTGCGGAACATAGCTATGCTTTTTGCGACGCTGTTCCTCTTCTGGGTGCTTCTGAACGGGTCGCTCGCGGCCGATATCCTCATCATCGGCGCGGTCACCGCGCTCATCATCACGCTCCTGTTCCGTGACGGGCTCGCGGTCTTCTCAGAATTCAAGGCGACCCCGCGCGCCTTTCTCGCGGCGCTGCTCTATATCCCCTACTTCTTCACGGAACTGGTCAAGTCGAACCTCCATATCGCCCGGATAGTCATCTCCCCCTCCCTGCCGCTGAATCCCGGCATCGTGAAAGTACGGACACGGCTCAAGAGCAACATGGGGCGCCTGCTTCTCGCCAATTCGATAACGCTGACCCCCGGCACCCTCACGGTCGAGATCGACGGCGAATGGCTCTACATCCACTGGGTGACGGTGGAGTCGGCCGACATCGACGCGGCGACGGCGAGCATCGTAGCGGGCTTCGAGAAGTATCTTGAGGTCATGTATGGTTGATATCCTTATATATATAGCGGCGGCTATCGCCGGGGCGGCATTCCTGCTGGCCCTCTACCGGTTCCTCAAAGGGCCGTCGGCCGCCGACCGGGTGGTCGCGTTCGATGTGCTGACCATCGTCGCCATCACCGCCATCGTCATCGTGGCGATCGCCGAAGGGCGCGGCATCTATCTCGATGTCGCGGTCATCTACGCACTCCTGTCGTTCCTCGGGGTGATCGCGGTCGCCCGCTATCTGGAACGGGGGCTGTGATGGGTATGCTGCTCGATCTCATCGGCGGCGTTCTGCTCATCGGCGGGGCGGCGTTCCTGTTTCTGGGCGGGCTGGGACTCGTCCGGATGCCCGATCTGTTCAACCGCATTCAGGCGGGGACCAAGGCGACGACGCTCGGCACCCTGCTGACGCTTGCCGGGGCCGCCTGCCTGCGTCCCGAGTGGGGACTGAAACTGCTCCTTATCGGACTCTTCATACTCTTCACCAACCCGATATCGTCGCAGGTGCTTGCCCGCGCGGCACACCGCACCGGCGCCGAAAAGAGCTCCAAGACGACGGTCGACCGGCTGACGGAAGACCGGGGGGAAAAGTCATGAGCACACTCATGTTCGCCCTGACCGTCATTCTCGCCCTTGCCATGATCGGCGCGGCGTTCGTCGCGATATTCGGGAAAAGTCTCCCCATCGCGATACTTTCCGCGGGGCTCGTGAGCCTCGTTGCGTCGGTCCTCTTTCTGATACTCGCCTCGCCCGATGTGGCGATGACCGAAGCGGCCATCGGAAGCGGACTCACCACCTTCCTCTTCTTCTTCATCCTCGGCCGGGTCCGGGGAGGCGAACATGATTAGACGGTTCTTCGCGATCCTCCTTCTTATCGGCATCGGCGCGATATTCGCCGGACTGCTCGTCGGCTACGAACCCGACCCCGAACTCAACACCACCGCCCGTTACTACGCCGACCGGACCGCCGCCGACATCGGATCGGCCAATATCGTCACCGCCATCGTCGTCACCTACCGCGGACTCGACACGCTGGGCGAGGTGACGGTGCTGTTCCTCGCGGCCGCCATCGTGGGACTGGTCCTTTCCCGCGGCCGGAAAGAGCGCGTGGCGAAACGCGACCGGACCCCGGTGGGCGAACTGCTGACGACCGGGAGCCGCTTCCTCGCGCCGCTCATCATGCTGTTGGGCGTCTATGTCTTCGTGAACGGTCACCTCACCCCGGGCGGCGGTTTTCAGGGGGGCGCGGTCATCGCCTCGGGGATGCTGCTCCTTCTCCTTACCGATCCGCTGAAACACTTCAGCCATACGCTGATCGCGACCGTCGAATCGCTCTCGGGCATCCTTTATGTCGCCATCGGCCTGCTGGGAATATTCCTCGCGGGCGGCTTCCTCGACAACCGGATACTGCCCATCGGCACGCTGGGAACGCTCTTCTCGGCCGGCGCGATACCGATCATCTACTCGCTCATCGGGCTCAAGGTCGGCGCCGAATTCTCGACGATACTCGCCGATCTGTCGGAAACGGAGGAGTTGTGATGGCGATACTCGCGATGGCCACCGGCTTCATCCTCATACTCATCGGTTTTTACGGGGCGCTCGCCAACCGCAACATCCTGCGGATGATCGTCGCCTTCACCGTCGCCGACACCGGCGTCAACCTCGTCATCGTCGCCGTCGGTTATATGCGCGGCCGTACCGCCCCCATTCTCGACAGCGCGGTCCCCGCCGCCGAGGCGGCCGCCCGCATCATCGACCCGGTGCCGCAGGCGCTGGTGCTGACCGCCATCGTCATCGGCGTGGGGGTCACGGCGCTGATGCTCGCCTATACCTATAAACTCTACGAAAAGAAGCGGACCCTCGATATCACCAAGTTCACGGACCTCAAATGGTAAGCGCCATCGTCATCATAGCGGCGGCTCTGGCCGGCGCGTTCCTGCTGGGACTGCTGAAGGAGGAATGGCGCGCCGCCGCCTACGCGGTGACGCTCGCCGCCCTTGCCGTCATGACCTTCGTATCGGCCGGATGGCTCTGGGCCTTCGCCCTCTACGGCGCCGGACCGGTCGAGATATTCACCGCCGGGACCGAACCGCCCTTCGCGATAAACCTGCGGATGGCGCTCCCCGAAGCGGCGCTCACCCTCATCATCACCCTGACCGCCCTCTTCTCGGCGCTCTACCTCAAAGAGACGCTCTTCGCGCTGGGACGCCGCGCGATGGCGGTGCTGATAGTGTTCGTGATGGCGCTGTGCGGCATCGTGCTGACCCGCGACATCTTCAACCTGTTCGTCTTCTTCGAACTCGCCGCCATCGCGACCGGCGGGCTCATCCTTCTTTCCGACGACGAGCGGGCGCTGGGGGCCGGGTTCAAGTACCTCATCGTCTCGCAGGTGATATCGGTCTTCCTCCTCGTCGGCATCATCTTCTCCTACCACGCGACCGGCACGCTCAATATCGACGGGATGGCGGGGGCGTCGCTCGACACCCTCAAGGGCGGCTCCATCGCCTTTTTCCTGATGTTCATCGCGGTGGTGACCGAACTCAAGCCCTTCCCGGCCAACGGCTGGGCGCTTGATATCTACGAATCGGCCCACCCCGCCTTCGCGGGACTCTTTTCGGCCGCCTCCGGTGCAGCGGCGCTCTATGCGGTCGATAAACTGCTCCTCATCGGCGGCACGGCGTGGCTTCCGGCGGCGACTGGCATTGGCATCGTCACCTTCGTCGCCTCGAACCTGCTTGCCCTGCCGCAAACGAACGACCGGCGCCTGCTCGGCTATTCGTCGGTGGCGCAGCTCGGTCTCATCCTTACGGTGCTGGGCCAGCGCGATATATTGGGCGATCACTACCTCTTCGTCGCGGGCGGCCTGCTCGCGGCCCACGCCGTCGCCAAGGCGGGGCTCTACTGGCTATCGGGCCTCATCACGGGCCGTGAACTCACCGACTGGAGCGCCCTGCGCGGCCATCCGGTGCTCATCCTCGCCTTTGTCACCTTTATCGCGCTCCTCGCCGGTCTGCCGCCGTTCCCCGGCTTCTACGCCAAATGGGAACTGGCGCTCGCGCTCGCCGCGAACGGCCGCTACGCCCTGCTCGCCTTCATTCTGATCGGGGCGCTCATCGAGGCGGGATACCTCTTCCGGTGGTTCGGCTACGCCATAAAACGGGAAAAATCGGCCGTCGATATCTCCTGCGCGCCGCTCAAGGTGACGGCGGTCGTCGCCGCGCTCGCCGCCGGCTGGGCGCTCGGCTATCTCTGGGGCGACCTGTCGGCGCACGGCAACATACTCCACGCTGTGCCGCTCCTGTTCGCGCTCGGCTTCATACTGCTCGAATGGCTTCCGGCATGGGCGAAGAACACCATAGCCATCGCCGGGATGGTCGGCTACTTCATACTCACCTACGCCTCCTACGATCCGCTCCGGCTCATATTCGCCGTCATCATCCTCATCGGCGGACCGGTGATACTGCTGGCGAGTTACGACGCCCACGGACGGCGCGTCGGCTTCTACCCCGCCGCGATGCTGATGTACGCCGGACTCACTCAACTCATCGGCGCGACCGATTTCTTCTCCTTCTTCGTCGCGTGGGAACTGCTCACCGTCGGCTCCTACCTCCTCATCCTGCGCGGCAAACATTCCGAACCGCACGCCCTTTCCTATATTCTATTCTCGCTCGGCGGGGCATTCCTGATACTCACCGGCTTCGCGCTGGCCTCCGCGGTCAGCCCGCTGCCGATGAGTGAAGCGCTCAAGGCCCTGACCGGCGAAACGGCCGGGTGGGTGTTTCTTCTCCTTGCGGTCGGCTTCATGACCAAGACCGCCGCGATCGGACTCCACATCTGGCTTCCCGGCGCCCACGCCGAGGCCGAGACCGATGTCTCCCCGATGGTGTCGGGCATTCTACTCAAAGCCGGGCTCTACGGTCTTATGGTGCTGATGCTCGCGATGGGGAAACAACGGCTCTACGGCATCGAACTCACCCACGCCATGCTGTGGATCGGCGCGCTGTCGGCGCTTCTGGGCAACCTCATGGCGATATTCGAAGAGGACGCCAAACGGCTCCTCGCCTACTCCTCCATCGGCCAGATGGGGTACGCCCTCTTCGGCCTTGCCCTCATGAACCATCTCGGCTGGGTGATGGCCTTCATGTTCGTCATCAATCATTATATCTATAAGTCGATGCTCTTCCTGTCGGTCGGCGGCGTCGCCAAACGGACCGGCACCCGGCTCATGTACAAAATGGGCGGGCTCATCACCCTCATGCCTCTTTCCTTCATCGCGGTCCTCATCGGCATCATCGCCGTTTCGGGCGTACCGCCGCTGTCGGGCTTCGGCGGCCGGTGGATATTCTACAACGCGATACTCTCCACCGACTACCGCCTGCCGATGATCATCACCTTCTTCTCGGGACCGATCGCCTTCCTCTACCTCTTCCGCCTCATCCACACGACCTTCCTCGGTCAGTTGAAGGATGAGCACCGGCGGCTGAAAGAGGCCCCCTTCTGGATCATTCTGCCGCAGATGATCTATGTCGCGCTCCTCATGGCCTTCGCCATCGTTCCGGGACTCGCCCTGCGACGCGTCGACACCTACCTGAACGCATTTTTCCCCGAAGGCGGCCTGAACTGGGAAGGGATCACGATAACGAGTCAGTTCGGTTACTGGAGCCCCGTCTCGATCATGATCATCGTCTGCGTGATATTCGGCTCGCTTTTTGGCTGGCTCCTGTTCATCAACCGCCGCGCGCAGAAGGTCAAACAGTTCAATATCGTCTTCGCCGCCGAGAGGCCCTACCGCCCCGAGACGACCCACTTCGCGTGGAACTTCTTCGCCCCCTACCGCAAGGCGCTCGGCTTCCTCGTACAACCGTTCGTGACCCGCTTCTGGGCGACGATCACCGATACCCTCCATGCCGCGGCCGATCTGTCGCGGCGCATCTACACCGGCAACGGACAGACCTACGCGCTCCAGTTCCTCGCCTTTGTCGTGATCGTCTATCTTTTCCGGATCGGAGGGTAGGATGCAGTTCGACTGGATGAAGATCCCCTATTCGCTCCTCACCCTTTTCATCGTCATCAACTTCGGCTATATCCTCAACGCCTTCATTGCCAAGATAGCGGCGCGGGTCGGGCGGCGGCGCGGCATCCCGATCTGGCAGACCTATATCGATGTTTTCAAGAACTACGGCCTGCGCACCTCAATAACGCACGGCGTGATGTTCTACCTCGGCCCGGTGTTCCGCCTGTCGGGCGGCGTGGGTCTGCTGCTGTTCATCCCGTCGATCTACGGCTCCTATATGTTCTCGAACCTCTCGTTCGCGGGCGACCTCATACTCGCCCTCTACTTCGTCTTCTTCGGGACGCTCGGCATGGCGCTCGGCGCCGCCGAGAGCGGCCACCCCTATTCGGCCATCGGCATCACGCGAGGCCTGTCGCAGGTGACCGCCGCCGAACTCCCCTTCGCGCTCGCCATCTTCTCGGTGGCGCTCCAGTATCACACCCTTTCGGTCACCGATATCGTCGCGGCCCAGCAGGGGGGCATCCTCCACTGGACGCTCTTCACCAACCCGCTCGCGGTCGTCGCGGCGATGCTTTCGTTCCTCGGCTCGATGATGCGCCCCCCCTTCGATGTGGTGCTCGCGCCGCAGGAGATACCGATCGGGCCACCGACCGAGTACCACTCCTCCTACCTCGCCCTCATGCAGACCAACCGCGCGATCTTCCCCATCGCGAAGATCGTGATATACATGAACCTCTTCTTCGGCGGCGCGACCAACTGGCCGATCTTCTTCCTCAAGGTATTCCTTATCTATATGTGGTCGGTCTTCGTCGGGGTGGCCTTTCCGCGTTTCCGCGTCGATCAGTCGATCCGCTGGTTCCTGATCTGGGCGGTGCCGATCGGCGTCCTTTCGATAGTGCTGCTGTGAGGCGATATGAAGGATGAACTGAAAAAACGGCTCGTCAAGGGACCCGACGGGGTCGAGTTCGAGGTCGATCCGCTGCGCGACTACTACTGCGACGCGCGGCCGCAGGTCGAACCGCCCGCCGTCTCGAAGATCGTCGAGGATTTCTTCAACTGGGCCCGCGCCGAATCGCTCTGGATACTCGGCTTTGCCACCGGCTGCGGCGCCATCGAGATGCGGCCGCTCATGACACCGCGCTTCGACGCCTACCGCTTCGGCGTCCAGTGGCGCCCCACCCCGCGTCAGTCCAACCTCTTCATCATATCGGGCTACCTCTCGACCAAGACCTTGAAGCGGGTCATCCGCTCCTACGAACAGATGCAGAGCCCGAAATATGTGATGGGCCTCGGTTCCTGCACGATAAACGGCGGCATGTACTGGGACTCCTACAACACCATCAAGCGACTTGACGACTACCTGCCGGTCGATGTCTATGTGGCGGGCTGCATGCCGCGTCCCGAATCGCTCCTCGCCGGATTCGAGGAACTCAAACGGATCATCCGCGAAGGAAAAGGCGAGGGGGCCAACAAGTATGCCGCCGAGTTCGACCGCTACAAGGCGAATCAGAAGCAGGTGATACACGACTGGGATATGCCCGACTATAACTGGTAGGAAGCGATGCGTGAACTCTATGAACAGCTGAAACGGCTCTTCCCGCTCGGGGAATATACCGAACAGCGCCGCGATCTCGCCTTTTTCACGGTGCCCAAGGATCACCTGCGGCCGCTCCTCATCCATCTGCGCGACCGCGAGGGGTTCACCCACCTCGTCCTGCTCACCGCCGTCGACTGGATCGAAGAGGGGCTCTTCCAGCTCACCTACCTCATGAACGACCGCGCCGGGAAGCGCGATCTCGGCCTCCGCGTGCTCCTTCCCCGCGACGGCGCGACGATGGAGGGGATCCACGACCTTTGGCCGACCGCGGCGACCTACCAGCGCGAACTGCGCGAGATGTTCGGCATCGACTTCCCCGGCAGTCCCCGCGTGAACGAGGAGTTCATACTGGAGGGCTGGACCGGGATGCCTCCCTACCGGCGCGACTTCGACACGAAGAAATTCTCCGAAGAGAACTTCAACCACCGGCCGGGCCGCGCGACCAAAGACCCGGCGACGCATATGAAAGAAAAGCTTTACCCCGACGAGGCGTGACATGGCGCTCTACGAACCCGACCGCAGTCAATACCCGGCCAAAAAGCCGGACGGGACGCTCGACATCGACCTGACCTCGGGCAAGTACCTGAAGCTGTGGCAGGGCCCCCAGCACCCCGGCATCACCGGCAACATGTCGCTGGAACTGACCGTTTGCGGCGACGAGGTGGTGGACTGCCAGACCCATGTCGGCTACCTGCACCGCGGCTTCGAGAAACTGATGGAGCGGCGCACCTACATCCAGTGTTTCCCGATCGTCTGCCGCATCTGCGTCCCCGAACCGGACTTCAACGAATACTGCTACGCCGCGGCGGTCGAGGAACTCTCCGGCATCAAATCACCGACCCGCGCCGACTGGATACGGACCCTCATCCTCGAGATGGGACGGATCAATTCCTATATGATGTACCTCGGCGGACAGGCGGGAAGCCTCGGCATGGGGGTCATCGGCCAGTGGACCACCTATGTCCGCGACCTGATGCTCGACCGGTTCGAGGAACTGACCGGCGCCCGCATCTACCACATGTTCATCCTGCCGGGCGGCGTCCGCGACGGCCTGCCCGAAGGCTTCGAGAAGCGGATGGAAGAGACGCTCCGCGAGATCGAGAGCACGATGAAGGATGTCTACGAGGCGATGTTCTGCAACGCCGTTTTCAAGAAACGGGCCATCGGACTCGGCTACATCGACCCGGCGCTGATCGATCCCTACGGCGTCACCGGGCCGACCGCCCGCGCTGGCGGCGTGGCGAAGGATGTCCGCAAAGACTTCCCGTATCTGGTCTACCCCGAACTCGACTTCGAGCCGGTCTTGGGAAAGGACTCCGACGCCTTCACCCGCGCCGATGTCCGCCGCCGCGATGTTCTCCTCTCCATCGACCTCATCCGCCAGATACTCGCCAAGATGCCGCACGACGGCCCGCTCATGGCGAAGATCCCCAATGTCCTCTACTGGAAGGTGCCGCGCGGAGAAACCTACATCCGCGCCGAATGTTCGCGCGGCGAATACGGTTACTATTTGGTCGCCGACGGTTCGGGCTACCCGCGCCGCGTGAATGTCCGCGGCCCGTCGTACACTCACGCCGTCGCGCTACTGGAGCGGTTGATCATCAATGTGAACATTGCCGATGTCGCCGGGCTCATGGTATCGCTCCACACCTATCCGCCCGAGATAGAGAGGTAATGATGAAGATACGCGATATCCTCTCACCCTTCACCGTCTGGAAGAACCTCTTCCGCGACCCGGTGACCATTGACGACCCGATCCGCGAGCGCCCCGGCGCGGCGCGCTACCGCGGTTTCCACAAGAACGATGTGAAAAAGTGCATCGGCTGCGGCACCTGCGAAACGATCTGTCAGAACGCCGCCATCGATATGGTGCCGGTCGAGGGCATCGCGGCGAAGGAGGGCGATTCGGGGCTCCGCCCGCGCATCGACTACGGCCGCTGTTGCTGGTGCGCCCTGTGCGTCGATGTCTGCATGACCAAGTCACTCACGATGTCGAACGACTACCAGTGGATAGACCGCGATCCCGACGCCTTCCGCTTCACCCCCGGCGTCGACAAGAAGAAGTGGGATGATGCTGTTCTGGGCTATCAGCGGCCCGAAGGCCACCGCCTTACCCCCGACGAACGGATCCACATGCAGGAACTCGGCCCCGAAGCACGGGTGACCTCCTTCATTGAGATCGTGAAAGGCTATTCGATGGAAGAGGCGCGCAAGGAGGCCGACCGCTGCGTCTCCTGCGGCCTGTGCGTCGCCACCTGCCCCGCCCACATGGCGATACCCGAGTACATCGCCGCGATCCGCGACGGCGACTACGAACGGGGGCTGAAACTCCTCTACGACACCAACCCGCTCCCCGAGGTCTGCGGACGGGTCTGCACCCACAAATGCGAATCGGTCTGCGCCGCGAAACATGAAGGCGATCCCATCGCGATCCGCTGGCTCAAGCGCCACATCGCCGATCAGGTGCCGCTTGACAACTACCGCGCCATCGTCGGCACCACCGAACCGGCCACCGGGAAAAAGGTAGCCGTCATCGGCGCCGGTCCGGCGGGGCTTGCGGCCGCCTACTACCTCGCCCGGATGGGACACGCCGTCGAGATCATCGAGGCGCTCCCGGCCGCCGGCGGCATGATGCGCTACGGCATCCCCGAATACCGGCTCCCCTACGATCAGATCGACAAGGATGTCGCTTTCATTACGGGACTCGGCGTGAAGCTGACGCTGAACACCCGCGTCGGGAAGGATGTCACCATCGACGATCTGCGGAAGAAATTCGACGCCCTCTTCATCTCGACCGGCCTCCACCTCGGCCGTTCGACCAAGGTCCCCGGCGCCGATCATCCCAAGGTCTTTCAGGCGATCGACCTCCTGCGCCGCGTGACGCTCGGCGAGGATATCTACTGCCCCGAACGGGCCATCGTCATCGGCGGCGGCAATGTCGCGATGGACATCGCCCGGACGCTCGCCCGCATCCAGACGAAGAAATACGGTAAAGTGGGCGCTCACCTCCTCTGCCTCGAGACCGAGGATATCATGCCGGCCGACCGCGAGGAGATCGTCGAATCGCGCGAGGAGGGGGTGGTCATCCACCCCGGCTACGGGCCGACCCGCATCGATACCGACGGCGACCGCGTGACGGGGGCTCGCTTCGTCCGGTGCCTCGCGGTATTCGATGAGAACGGCCGCTTCGCACCGCGCTTCGACACCGCCGACGAGCTGGCGCTCCCCGCCGCGATGGTGGTCGAATCGATCGGTCAGGGGATGGACCTCTCCTATCTGCCCGACGACCTCAAGAACCAGATCGTCTTCGAACGGGGCCGCCCGAAGGTCGACCGCCACTTCCGGACGAGCCTGCCGTGGCTCTACGCCGGCGGCGACATCGTGCAGGGCCCCGATGTCATCCACGGCATCGCCAACGGCCACGCCGCCGCCGTCGGCATTGACCGCTACCTGCGTGAGGGAGGACCGAAATGAAGGAACTGACCACCCGCGACATCCTCGAACATGCCGCAAAAATAGAGATGGAGAGTTTCGCCTTCTATTCGCTCGCCACCGAGGCGATGACCGACAAAGAACTCAAGAACCTTTGTCGCGACCTCGCCGAACAGGAAAAAGGACACCTGAACAATGTCCGCGCGCTCCTCAAAACGCTCGGTCCCGGTCATACCGTGCCGGCCCCCTTCGACACGCTCGAACGGCTCATCGTCCACGGCGATGTCTCCCCGCGTTCGACGCCGCGCGAAATACTGACGGTCGCCTACGGACGCGAACTCAACACGCGGCAGTTCTACGCGACGATGCTGGCGCTCACTGATCTCGGCCCCGATATCGTGAAACTCTTTGAAGAACTCATGCGGCAGGAAGAACTTCACGCCGACAGCGTGAAGAAACGGCTCGACCGGCTCGCCTGATCATTTTCCCCGCACTAAACACCAGCCTTCATTTTTTGACTTTTCAGCGCGTTATCTTACCCTGCGAGCGGTAGTGATACGGAGATGCGATGAGCCAGCGGAAGGCGATAGAGATACGCGGCGCCGCGGAACACAATCTTAAATCTATTGATGTCACCATCCCGCACAACGCCTTCACCGTTGTCACCGGCGTCTCGGGCAGCGGCAAATCGTCGCTCATCTACGACACGATATTCCACGAAAGTATGCGCCGCTTCATGGGGACCTTCTCGACCTACACCCGCCAGTACCTCCGCAAGGTCCACCGCCCCGAGGTGAAGGAGATACGGGGACTCCTCCCCGCCGTATCGGTCGATCAGCGCAGCGGCATCACCAACCCCCGCTCCACTGTCGGGACGCTCTCGGGAATCTACGACCTCCTGCGGCTGATGTTCGCTCGCTTCGGCACGGCACCGGAGGGAGTGACGCTCAACCGTTCGCTCTTCTCGTTCAATACCCCCGATGGCGCCTGCCCCACCTGTGGCGGGCTCGGGGTGGAAGACTCGCTCGATCTCGGCAAACTCATCGCCGACCCGGCAAAAACACTGCGCGAAGGCGCCTTCGTCATCACCACGCCGTCGGGCTACATCATGTACTCGCAGGTGACCATGGCGGTCCTCGACGAGGTGTGCCGCGCCCACGGTTTTTCGGTCGACATCGCGTGGCGGGATCTCACCGACGAGCAGAAGCGGATCGTCCTCTACGGCACCGAGATAATAAAGATACCCTACGGCAAACACCCGCTCGAAAGCCGGATGAAATGGACCGGCATCAAGGCGAAACCGCGCGAAGAGGGCTACTACCGGGGCATCCTCCCGGTGATGGAGGAGATCCTCAAGCGCGACCGGAACAAGAACATCCTCCGTTTCGTCCGCAGCGTCCCGTGCAAGGCCTGCGGCGGCACGCGGCTGAACGACCGCGCCCGGAGCGTCACGATAGCGGGCCGGACGATAGCCGACGCCTCTGCGCTCTCCATCGCCGAACTCGCGGCGTGGGTGGCTGAGATCGCGGCGGCACGGAAGAGCGGGCCGCTCAGTTCCATCGCGGCGGCGGTCGGACGGCAGGCGGCGCACTGCGCGGCGCTCGGGATCGACTATCTGCCGGTCGCGCGCGGCGCCGAAACGCTCTCGGGCGGCGAACTCCAGCGGCTGCGGCTCGCGACACAACTCGAGAACCGGATCCGCGGGATGCTCTACATCCTCGACGAGCCGTCAGCCGGACTCCATCCCGCCGATCACCGGCGGCTGATAACGCTCCTCAAGAGCCTGCGCGACGCCGGGAACACCGTCATCGCGGTCGACCATAACCTCGCGGCGGCGCGGCACGCCGACCATCTCATCGACATCGGCCCCGGCCCCGGCGACGCGGGCGGCGAGGTGGTCTTCGCCGGAACGCCCGCCGACATCCTTCGGCCGGAGTACCACGAAAAGAGTGCGACGGCACGAACGCTGGCACAGGAAAAGGAGGGCTGTCCCCCACCGCCGGAACACGACCACACCGGCGCGAACTATTTGTGGGTGCGCGGCGCAACGAAGAATAATCTGCGGGGCGTCGATGCGGCATTCCTCCACAAAGGATTTACGGTGGTGAGCGGGGTGAGCGGTGCCGGGAAGTCAACGCTCGTCGAATGTCTCGTTGAGCAGATCGAGAATATGCCCGCCGCACAGCGGCCTATCGGCACGGTCCGGTTCATCGACCAGTCGCCCATCGGCCGCAATCCGCGCAGCAATCCCGCCACCTACACCAAACTCTTCGACGATATCCGTAAACGGTTCGCGGCGCTTCCGGCGGCCGCGCAGCGCGGTCTCACCGCGAGTCACTTCTCCTTCAATGTACCGGGAGGGCGCTGCGAGGCGTGTGAAGGGGCCGGGGTGCGTGAACTCGGACTTCACTTCCTCGGCCGCTCCGAAGTAGTGTGCGAGGTCTGCGACGGCAAGCGATTCAGTGCGGCGGTGCAGAAAGTGAATCTCAACGGCAGGAACATCGCCGAGGTGCTCGATCTCTCCATCGCCGAAGCGGCTCATTTCTTCGCCGACGACCACGCCGCCGCCACAGGCTCCGGCGGGCAAGCACTGGCACGGTTCCTCGATATTTTGTGCTCACTCGGACTCGGCTATATCACCCTCGGTCAGCCCGCCACCACCCTCTCGGGCGGCGAGGCGCAGCGGCTGAAACTGGCCGCCGCTCTCGGGAAGAAAGAGGGAGGCAACGACCTTTACATCTTCGACGAACCGACCGTCGGACTCCATCCAGCCGACACCGCGCTCCTCGCCAAAGCGCTGAACGATCTGGTGCGGCGCGGCAACACCGTCGTCGCGGTGACCCACGATCTGCGGCTCATCCACGCCGCCGATCACCTTATCGACATGGGGCCGGGAAGCGGCCACAACGGCGGGAAGATTGTCGCGACCGGAACGCCCGCCGCGGTACTGAACAACTCCGAAAGTCTCACCGCCGCCGCGCTGCGCACCTTCTGCGCCGGTGGAGAGCCGTTCGTCGGCTTGCCCGCCATAGCCTCCGGCGGCTTGCCCGCCATAGCCTCCGGCGACGGCGGGACGCCGCTCACGCTGAACGCTGTCACCACCAACAATCTTAAAAATGTCACCGTTTCGTTCCCCGAGAACCGCTGGACGATGGTGACCGGCCGATCGGGAAGCGGCAAATCGTCGCTCGTTTTCGACACCCTCTACGCCATCGGCCGCAATAGTTATCTGGAGACCTTCCCGAGCTATCTGCGCAGCCGCCTCGATACGCCGGGCGGGGCGGAGGCCGGTTCATGGAGCGGCCTCCTGCCCGCCGTCGGGATCGGGGCGCAGGACACCGACCGGGGTCACCCGCGCTCGACCGTCGGCACCGTGACCGATATTCAGGATCACTACCGGCTCCTCTTCGCCCGCAGCGCCGGAACGGGCTGGCGCGCCGCCCAGTTCTCGCCGAACCACGAAGAGGGCGCCTGCCCCGAATGCCGCGGACTCGGCTTCCTGCGCAAGACCGATCCCCTGAAACTGATATCGCATCCCGACCGGCCGCTCATCGCCGGAGCGCTCGACGGGACGCCGACCGGCCGTTCCTACGGCGAAGAACACGGCAAGACCATCGCGATGCTTCAGGCGATGTGCGCGGTTCACGGCATCGACCTGACACTGCCCTACAACGCCCTCTCCGACGCGGCGCGCGACCTGATACTCAATGGCACCGGCGACACCGAATATGCGGTCGACTGGCATTTCAAGCGGGGCGCCCGCGACGGGGCGCATCGGTTCACGAGCGTCTGGAAAGGACTTCTGCCGCTCGTCGAGGAAGAGTACCTGCTGCGTCACGACAACACCCGCGGCAAAACGATTGAGATGGTGATGAGCGACATCCCCTGCGCCGCCTGCACGGCAAGCGGACTCAACGGCGTGGCCCGGTCGGTCACGGTATTCGGCACGACGATAGACAAACTCTCGGCGCTTCCCGCCGCCGCCGCGCTCACATTCCTGAGCGGAATTTCAGCCATGAAGCCGGAGGAACGGACGATCGTCGAGGCCCTCATCCCCCGACTCGAAGCGCTTATCCGGGTCGGGCTCGGCTACCTGTCGCCCGACCGCAAGACGATGTCGCTTTCGGGCGGCGAATACCGACGGCTCGGCATCGCGGCGATTCTCTTCAACGGCCTTACCGGCGTCTGTTATGTGATAGACGAGCCGGGACGCGGCCTCCATCCCGCCGACCGCACCGAACTGGGAAAACTGCTCCGCGAGGTCCCCGCCGCGGGGAACACCCTCATCACCGTCGACCATGCGCCGCAACTCATGCGGATGGCCGACCAGATGGTTGAACTGGGCCCCGGCGCCGGTTCTGAAGGCGGTCGCATCACGGCCGTCGGAACGCCCGATGAACTGCTCCGCCCCGGGGTAACGCTCACCGGCGATCACCTGCACGGCACGGTGCCGGAGAAAAAGAGTAGCGCACCGGCGACGGTCATCCGCATCGAAAAAGCAGACGCCCATAATCTGAAATATATCTCGCTCGATATCCCGGTCCCGGCGGTCGTCGCGCTGACCGGCGTGTCAGGGAGCGGCAAATCGTCGTTTCTGTTCGCGGTCATCGCCGCAAGTGCGGCGGCGAGCCGTCCGGAAGGCTGCACTGCCATCGCGGGACTCGACCGGTTCGGCGATATCCTCTCGCTTGAACGGATGCGCCACACCGCGTCGGTCATGAGTACCCTGCTCACCGCCACGGGACTTGCCGACCGGCTCCGCACCCTTTTCGCCGCGACCGCCGAGGCGAAGGAACGCAGCTTCACCAAGAGCCATTTCAGTTTTCTCACCGCGGCGGGACGGTGCGAGACCTGCAAAGGGACCGGCCGCGAAACGGTGGCGCTCGACTTCCTCCCCGATGTCGAAGCGCCCTGCCCCGCCTGCAACGGCACGCGCTTCAACCCTGAAGTATTGACCGTCCGCCTGCACGGAAAGAATATCGCCGATATCCACGCACTGACGGTACGCGACGGCGCGGCACTCTTCAAAGACGATAAGGTGATGGTGCACGGGCTGGTCCTCCTCGAAAAGGCGGGGCTCGGCTATCTCACCATGGGACAGGCGACCGACCACTGTTCGGCGGGCGAACTCCAGCGGCTCCATCTCGCGGCGCGGCTCATCGCCGGAAAGGGAAAGGAGCAGGTGCTCTATCTCCTCGACGAGCCGGAAGCGGGACTCCATCCGGCCGATATCGCGGAGCTTTCGGCGCTTTTCGCCGACATCGCGCGGCACGGTTCGACCATTCTCATGGCGACCCACAGCGAACCGCTCATCGCGGCGGCCGACACGGTGATCGACCTCGGCCCGGGGGGCGGCCCCGAGGGCGGCCGGCTCCTTTTTACCGGTACGCCGTGGGAACTGATGCACCACACCGCTTCTGCCACCGGGAAAGCGCTCCGGGAATGGAACGGGCCGCTGATCCCACAATCTTGACCTCTCCCCTCTTCTCAGATATACTCAACCAATCCGTAACGGCGGCACAGAGAAATGACGACCACACCGAACAACAGTACACCCGACCTTGAGCGCTATCGCCTGCTCGATCACGGCGACGGCCGCAGGCTCGAATCGTTCGGCGGCATCATACTCGACCGGCCCGCCCCGCAGTCGGTCGGCCCGCAACTGGCCCCCGCCCTGTGGCCGGAGGCTTTCGCCCGCTTTACCCGCGACGAGACGGGCGGCACTTGGAAACGGTTCCACCATATCGAGGAACCGTGGCTGGTGACGGTGGATGATGTCCGGTTCGAACTGGCGCTCTCACCGCAGGGACAGGTGGGGATCTTCCCCGAACAGCTTGCCAACTGGCGCTGGCTGCGCGATGTGGTGGCGATGGCCGACCGCGAACTGACGCTGATCAACGCCTTCGGCTACACCGGCGGATCAACGCTGGCAATGATCGCCGCCCCCACCCCGCACCCGCTGTCACTCTGTCATCTGGACGGCGCGAAGAGCGCGGTGGCCGCGGCCCGTCGCAATGCCGAACTCAACGGAAAGATCGACGCGCCGGTCCGCTGGATAGTCGACGATGTGATGACCTTCCTGCGGCGCGAGGTGAAACGGAACCGTCACTACGACGGCATCGTCATCGACCCGCCCGCCTTCGGCCGCGGGCCCGACGGCAAACGGTGGAAGCTGGCCGACGACCTGCCCGACCTGTTGCGGACGGCGAAGGCGCTCCTGTCGGAACGGCCACTGTTCCTGCTGTTCTCGTGCCACGACGCGACACTCAAGGCGGCCGACATTCGCAGTGAACTTAAACGGACCTTCGGCGCGGTACGGTCACTGGAAAGTCTGTCGCTGCATATTCCGGGTGAGTCGGGAGCGGCGCTCCCGGCGGGACTGACGATGCGGATACTGTTCTAGCCGCAGCAACCGCCGCTGCCGCAGGAACTATCGCCGCAGGAACCGTCGTGACAGTGTTCGTGCTTCGGCATCTCGCAACCGATCTCAAGAAGCTCTATCTCGAAAACGAGCGTTTCGCCCGCGAGCGGATGGTTGGCATCGAGCGTGATCTCGTCGCCCGATATCTCCGACACCACCGCCGGGAGGGCGCGGCCCTGACCGTCGTGCAGATCGAACTGCATCCCGACCTCGAGCTCGGCATCCTTCGGGAACTGGGCGCGCGGGACCTTGAGAACGAACTCTTCAAGATAGTCGCCGTAGCCATCGGTCGCCGGTATGGTGACGGTCTTCTTGTCGCCGACCGCCATATCGATGAGCGCCGCGTCAAAGCCGGGGATGACCATTTCTTCGCCCGTCTTGAAGATGAACGGCTCTGCCCGTTCGCGCGATGAGTCGAATATCTCGCCGCTCTCGAACTTGCCGGTATAATGCACTTTTACGACATCGCCCTTCACTACCTTCGCCATGATCGTCTCCTTACAACCAAGAAAATAAAAGCAGGGTATCCTAACCGGCACCGGCCGAATTGCAACAATTATTTTCCCCGGCCTTGCTTTTGGCCGCGTCCCACCTATAATCGGCCCGGTTTTGAATGCGAGGTCGCCGTGCCGAAGAAGAATAAAACGCCCGCCCCCGTCACCACCGCCGACTGCATCTCCTGCGGGAGCGCCTGCTGTCGCTACATCATCGTCGATCTGCCGGGCGAACCCCGCAGTGAGCAGAGTTTCGAGGAACTGCTCTGGTACCTCTTCAACCCGCATACCAAACTGCTCAAAGAGGGCCGCCTCTGGTCGCTCATGGTGTCGGGTCGCTGCCGGATGCTGGCCGACGACGGGCACTGTCGTATCTACGCCGACCGTCCCTTCATCTGCGGCGACTACCCGCAGGTGACCAAGGATGAATGCCACGGCCCCGATCTGCGCGACTTCTCGGGCCGCATCTTCCACAGCGCCGAGGAACTGCTCGGCTATCTCGCCGACGAACGCGGCAAAGAATGGGCGAAACGGCGGTTGAATAAAATGGTCGACGCAACACCCTCATCCCGCCCTTCTCCCTCCACAGGGAGAAGGTGACCTCCTCGCCCTGTAGAGGAAGAGGATTGAGGTGAGGGTCTGAAAATTTGCCTCTGCTCCCCTTTCCCGCTACACTCCTTCCCATGAGCATCCGTTTCCTCACAGCGCTGTTGTGCGTACTGATCACCGGAGGCACCATGCCCGCGAGCGATAAAGCGCCGGCCGCCGCGCCGGTCAAGGTCTACTTCACCCGCGACCTCTCCCCGGCGGGCCTGATGAAGGCCTTCGAAAAGATACGCCCCGCCGTCACCGGAAAACGGATCGGCCTCAAGGTCCACTTCGGCGAGGACGGCAACGCCTACTACATCAAGCCGCCCTTCATGAAGGAGCTGGTCGCGTCGCTGAAACCGAACTTTGTCGAGACTAATGTCCTCTACCCCGGCAAACGGCGCTACACCGAAAGCCACATCGCGCTGGCCAAGGAGCATGGCTTCACCTTCGCCCCCATCGACATACTCGACAGCGAGAGCACCATAGAGTACCCCGCCAAGGGGCTCAAGCACATCAAGAAGGCGATCGTCGGCTCACACATGGTGAACTACGACACCATCGTCGTCCTGTCGCATTTCAAGGGACACATGGGTGCCGGTTTCGGCGGCGCGATAAAGAATGTCGCGATGGGGCTGGGCGCCGTCGCGGGAAAAATGGCGATGCACGCCTCGACCATTCCGACCGTCAACACCAAGAAGTGCACCAAGTGCGGCCTCTGCGTCCCGCAGTGCGTCGCCAAGGCGATCACGATAGAGCCTAAGGTGGTGATAGATCCCGAAAAATGCATCGGTTGCGCGAAGTGCATCGGCGTCTGCCCGACCCGCGTTTACGGCGTCCCGTGGGGTTCGACCGACACCCCGGCCTTCATGGAGAAACTGGTCGAATACGCCAAGATCATCAAAGACAACAAGCATATGGTCTACATCAATGTGCTCGCCGACATCTCGCCCGACTGCGACTGCATGAAGGGGGCGGCCAAGCCCTTTACAAAGGACATCGGCATACTCGTATCGACCGACATGCTCGCCATCGACGCCGCATCGCTCGCCCTCGTCAACGAGGCGACCCACACCAAGGATGCCTTCGCCAAACACTCGGGCGTCTCGGGAAAACCGCAGTTGGAATACGGCGAGAAGATCGGGCTCGGCACGACCCGCTACGAACTCATAGACCTCGATAAGAAATAATGGAAACCAAACCCTTCGACCTCATTCTGGAGCGTCTGCGGCTGATCGAGATACCGGAGCAGTTCGACCTCGTGGTGGCGGTCGCCCGCGGCGGCTTAGTTCCGGGGGCGCTCGTCGCCGACCGGCTCGGCTGCGACCTCGCGACGATCTGGATGAACTTCCGCGACGAGACGCACCGGCCGTGCCGCGAATGCCCGGCACTCCTGCGGCCGATATCGTTCCCTTATCGCGGCAGGCGCGTTCTCATCGTCGATGACCGGTCGCGGACCGGCGCGACGCTGAACGCGGCGAAGGAACTGCTGACGGATGCGGCGCTCGTCAAGACGCTCGTCGTCAACGGCAAGGCCGACTATTCACTCTTCGATGAACCCTGCTTCAAGATGCCTTGGCAGGGGTGACCTCGATTCTATCTTGGCACATAAGAAGCTAACGATGCATCACAAACATTCGAAATAATTGAAGTGGGACACTCGCGTCCAAGACATTTATATATCTCAGCTATAAGATTTCCGATTCCACTACGACATAAATTCAATATTTCTGCACTCTCCTCTACAGAGAATTTATATGTCGGGCTGTTAACATGAGTGAAAGAATTCCTAGCATCGCGCAATTGAACAAAATCTTTCAATAATTGAGAGTTGCTAGAGATCGACTTGCCGCCAGAAATTATTCGCAACCACCGTAATATTTTCTTTTTTATCGGCAAGTTTCTTTTAGTAAGCATTCTTCTTTCTTCTTCTGTAAATTGTCGGTTCTTATCGGCAAGTGCGTAAAAAGCAAGCTTATTCATTGTCGCATCCACTGCCGTAATGGATGATGCCAAGTAAGCCTTGTAGGCACGAAAACATGGTCTAAACGCCTCTTGGCCATCACTCAAACGGGCAACCTCTCGACGATAGAAGAGAATATCTTCCAGCGCATCTCTCACCACATCTGTTGTCACATATCCCGGGCCAGATACGGCTACTTCTGTTCCATCAATGGTCTTCACCATTATCTTACCAGCTGTTAAGGTAGTTGCTATACTTAATGATCCTTTATTTCCTTTTTGAACAGTGGGCTTTTCTGGCGTTGCCTGTTCTGACACAGATATTTCATCTAACACCAAGAAACGATGCATTTACACACCCCCCGTGACAAGCATAGAGAATTTCATGTTGCTCGAATCATCAAGCCTTGTCAAGTATTAGGAAAAATGTTGTGAAACGCGGTTCAGATCACCGTCAGGCTGCAACCGTCGGAACCGCTGGCCTTCTTCACACCGTTGTCGGGAACGATGACGGTGTCGGGATTCTCTTCGGTATCGGCGTTCGCCGTCTCGTCGGCCGTCGCGGTATCGTCAGTCACCGTCGTGTCATCGGGGGTGACGGTGTCATCGGGCTTCGCGGTATCGGCATCGGCCACCGGCGGCTGGCACGGGGTCGTGTCAAAGTAAGTGCAATCATCTTTGCACGGCGCATCGGTCCCCTCGGCGTAGTTGCCGAGCGTCGAGCAGTCGGTCGTATTGCTGTCGCAGAATTCGTTGCCCTCCTTGACGCCGTCGCCGCACACCGTCGCGGTGCAATTCGACGCATCCCAGCCGTCGCAGGTATCGTTGCACGGCGCCGCCGTCCCGCCGACATATTCACCGAGCGAGGCGCAGTCTATCGTGTTCGAGTCGCACACTTCCGGCTCTTTTATCTTGCCGTCGCCGCACACTGGCGGTTTCTCCTGACAGACGGTCAGATCGTAGCCCCAGCAGGTGTCATGACACGGCGCCATGACGCCCGGGACATATTCCTCGCTGACCGTGCCGCAGTCGACCTCCGAACCTTCAGCGCAGACATCGTCGGCGTCGCCGCAGACCTGCGTTTCGATGAGTCCGTGACCGGTAAAGGTCTGTACCTGCGTATTGATCCAGTCGCGATAGGGAAGGACATAGGTATAGTACCCGCCGTGGTCGGCGTAGCAGGTCTCACCACCGAATGAGGTGATGCCCGACACGACATAGGCGCTGTTCTGCGTGGTCAGGAACGGGCCGCCCGAATCGCCTTGACAACTCCCCGACGGGTCGCCCACCTCGATGACCTCCTTGCTCCAATAGGGATTCAGGTCGAGCAGGGTCGCCTCGCCCTTGCGATGGATACCCGAATCAAATGCGTCGGTCGCGGTGATGCCGTAACCGACGATCATCCCCTTGTCGCCTTCGTTCTCCGCGGGATTGTTGCGGATGCCGTACGGGGCGAGATGGTATATCTTGCGGTCGAGGTGTATCACCGCCATGTCGGTGCTGTCGCCCCATCCCTGTATGCTGCCGGTCCAAGTCTCGTGTTTTTTAATGGTCTTCGCGTTGGCAAGCACCTCGCCGGCGAACATGTTGGCGCCGTTGCGCACCACGATCTTCGAAGGATCGGCCGGGCCGTCGAGCACCAGTTCGTAGCCTTCCTTGAGATAGACACAGTGTCCCGCCGTCAGAAGCACTTCCGGATCGATGAGGGTCGCCGTGCAGGCCCCCTGCCCTTCGACGCCCCCCTGTGTCACCGTCATCACGAGTCCGACCACGCCGCGGAACTCCTTGTATCCGGTCTCGGTGCCGTTGACGATCATCGGCTGCGGCTCGGCGACCGACACCACCGTGATCCCGCGCCCCGCGAGCCACTGTTCCAACTCATTGAGCGCGATACCGGGCCGTTCGATCGCTCCGAGCGTCGTCGCGGCACAGAACAGCAACATCCCCATCATCATCCGTATCATCCGTTCCTCCATCAGGTTGAACATCACAGAGTCTACCTCTGATGGAAAAACAAGCAAGAGCGGGTCCGGTATGTTTCTATGAATTATTATTGATAGTTAGAGAAAAACACTAGAGGACGATGCTGCACCCGCCGGAGGTATCGTCGGCGGGCACAGCATCGTCGTTTACGGGGGGATCGTTATCGGCCGTCGTATCGTCGTCGGTCGGTTCGACATCGACGGCATGGTCGTAGAGAGTGAGCGACGGATCGCCGAAATAGTTGAGCATCAGCTTGTGATCGATGACCCGGTAGACCGTTTCGTCGCCGAGTTCGTCGCGGATATCGGCGAACACTCGTCCCGCGTAGCCGCCGCCGATGAGGCGGTCGAAAAAGAGGACGCCGGTATTGTCTTCGCCGAGCGTCGCGGTATTAAGCGGTGTGTCGAGCTCCAGCCACTTCATCGCCGAAGGATCGGTGACGCTCGACGAGCTGATGACGCCAACCGCCGCCCCGTCGATCATGAACCGGTGCGATATCGACCCCGGTTCGCTCACGAACCCGACGAGGCACGATATCGCGACAACGAACGATGGCTGTCCCGAGGCGATCTCCTTCCCGTCGCTCGACTCGATAAGAAGCGGACTGTACACCTCGTCGTTCTCGCCGAGCTCATTGCCGTTGGTGTCCTCCGTCCAGACGGTCCGCACCACGCTCGTCGGCATACCGTGGCCGCCCCAGAAGACCATGCCGTAGCCTTTCTTCCATTCGCTGATGAGGTTCTCGTTGGTCAGCGGCAGTTCATAGTCGAACCGCGTCGGATAGTATCCTTCCGCCTCGTAAAGCCGGGTGTAGGTGATGCCGTCGCGGCCCGGCAGGACATTGTGGATGAACCATTCGGCCGTCTCGGCCGTCTCCTTGTTCTCCTGCATCGTCTGGAACACCTTGTAGCCGTCGAACCAGATGAACGAGAGCGGAAAGAGCATCTTTTTGCGGTAGGCGGTCGCCTCCTCCGCCATCCGCATATAGCCGACGATATGGGTCAGTAGCTCGTCGAGTTCCTCCAGATCGCCGAAGTAGACCGGGATGCGGCCGACCGCCAGTTCCGATCCGAAGTCGATACCGCCGTCGCCCATGTCGACCGGCAGTTGCGCGAAGATGCCGTCCTCGTTGAGGTCCCACGAACCCGAGAGGTCGCCGTAGTAGAGGTCGGTCGGTATCTCGACACACGAGTACCCGGTGTCGGCGCACGGGTCGCTCGCCCCCTCTCCCAGCGGCTGGCCAAGCACCATCGGCACATCGCCGAACTTCGGGTTGGGGTCGCCGATGAGAAGCGCGAAACCGTACCCGGCGCGGTTGGCGGCGAGCCAGTCGCGTATCTTCGCGGCGCGGACAGCGCCCTTTTCCCCCGCCCCGCCGTAGTCGCTTTCGGTGACCACGCGCACTGTAAAACCATGCGCCTCTTTTTCGGCGACGAAGGTACCGAGCGCCGTCGAGCCGTTCTTGACATAGTCGGTCGTCACCACCAGAAGCCCCTTGTCCGGCTCGGCCGCATATAACTTTCCCGTGAAGCAGATCGCAACAACCGCCAGCAGTATCGTGCCGATCATCAGTTTCTTATTCATGACACCCTCCCCCGGTTACGGTTCGACCGCATCGTAGGCCGAACACTCGATGACGGTCGTGTAGTTCTCGTTGCAGCCGCACAGTTTGTCGGCACTGTCGACCTCGAAGACCTGCATCAGGTAGGTCTCGTCGGTGGTGAGCGTCACATTCGCCGCCGATTGGATCTCCTCGCCGACCGCGAATTCGGTGTTGCCGCCGATGCAGTACAGTATCACCGATGTCGCTGGGAGCGGTGCGAGCACCGCCGTCGGGCAGACCTTCTGGTAGGTGATACTGTTCACCTGTTTCTCCTCGACTGCGAAGAGCTGGACGAATGCCTTTTCGCCGTCGCCGATCCCCGCGAAGAGGCACGAGGCATCGCCCGCCGTTTTCGCGTCAAGAAGCGTCTGTTTGTCGACGATGGCGGAGAAATAGTTGTATTTGTAGTGGTTCTGTCCGGTGATGGTCTCAATGCCGCCGAGCGACTCGACCGCGACGAGTTCCTGTCCCGCCGTCCCGACCGATGTGGTAGCGATGGCGATGTAGTCGCTCACCGGGATCTCGGTCCCGGCGACCTTCACGGTGAAGGCGCCGAAGCCGGCGGTGTTCTGCTGAGCCCCCGATTCATTGATCACCCCTTTGAAGGTGTAGGTCGCGCTCGTGTCGCCCGCCCCGTCGAGGAAGTCGGCCGGCACTTCGCAGTCGAGTTTTGTCACATCCTTCATCAGTTCCGCCTCATACTGCGTTTTGTCTATCGTCGCGTCGTCGAGCCTGAAGGAACACCACTGTCCCTCATACTGCTCGTAGCCGGTGAGTTTTTCCGGGTCGAAATCGACCGTCAGCGCGATGTTGCCCCACGCGAGAATGTTCTCTCCCGGCGTGAAGTCGACATTGTTGACAAAGTTGACGAACAGGCGCGACTCCTCCGGCGTATCCAGCACCGCTATCATGCAACGGCGCAGGACCACGCTGTTATCGGGCCGCCGCAGGTAGGTGGTGTGGGTCAGATTCACCCGCGACTCAAGCGCCGCGGCGGTCGCCTCGGGCGTTTTGTTCTTTTTGATCTCTTCAAGCGCCGTCACCGGCATTCCGGCAATGAAGGTGTAGTACATCACATAACTCCCCTCCTGCTTGAGGTCGCCGAACGAACCGAGCATGATATGTTCGGTCCCGGCCAACTCTCCGTACTGCTCCTCATCGGGATAGAGGAGCCGGTAGGAGGTGGGGTAGTCGTTCATCGTGATGTCGATGTCGCCCAGCGTGAGCGTCATATCCATCACCCCTTTGGTGTCGGTCTGCGCAAGAACATCATCATACGAATTAATGAGCCCCTTGAACTCGAACACGACACTGCGCGGCGGGGTGTTGAAATCGTCGCCCGGCTTGGTGGGCGTCGCCGTGTCGACATCGGGAACGGCGGTATCCTCGTCGAGCGTCGTCGTGTCGTTGTCGGCCGGGGCCGTGTCGTCGGTCACCGGGTCCTCGCCGCCGCCGCAGGCAGCAAACAACAGAAATGCCGCCACCATCGCGGCCGTCATCGTGATCATCTTTCTCATGTCAGCCTCCATCGCGCCGTCAAATAACAAACTAACCGAACGGTCGGTCAGCATTCAGCAAGAGTCGTGCGAGACTTTTTTCTTATTTGATAACGGCGGGTTACGAAAACGACAAAAACTTTACATCAGCAAGTATCGTGGCATACTACCGGCTGGTGGACCGAAAGATGACGAAAAAAACAGTCGCGACAGCGCGGCCCGACGGCCGCAAAGAGAAAGGGCGCAAAGTACGCGAGCATATCCTCGTCGCCACGCTTGAACTCGCCGGCGAGAAAGGTTCCGATGCCCTCACGGCGCGCAATCTCGCCGAACGGGTCGGCATCTCGAAGGCGAATCTTTATCATCATTTCAAGAACATGTCGGAGATACGGACCGCCGCCTGTATCCACTTCCTTGACATCCTCAAGCCACCCTCCTACGAGGCCCCCTACACCGATCCGCGGAAATTTCTGTCCGACCTTATGACGGGGGTCGCCGATTTCCTCCGTTCGCACAAGAAACTGAACGCGGGTTACAGCATCATCTCTTCCAACGAGGCTCGGGTGGATCCCGCCTTCGTGAGAGCCATCGAAAAGAAGGTCATGGGTCGGAAGGCCTTCGTCCGCGAGAAAATAACCGCGATGATGGGCCTTCCCGCCGCCGACCCACAGGTCGAACGGATACTGCTCGGGCTTGACATCATGCGCGAAGGAGTCATCGTCTACCTCATCGACACCAGCATCGACACGACACGCTGTATCGAGGTGTGGAACACAACGGTCGATATCCTGCTGGAACGACTTGACAAACTGCGGCGCTAGCTTTTAATTTTCCCTCTTGACTTCATTTTTTTATGTTCTACAATCGCTGTGGACCGATTCTTTTAACCCTGTGGGAGGCATCCATGAAAGGCATGACGGCGATGTTCCTGTGCATTATGGCGCTCTTTGTCCTCGCGTCGTGCGAGAACACCACCCGCGTCATCAGCGAAGACAAGGACACGGCGGTGACCGACATTCCGATGTTCGACGGCGACAATGTGGCGCAGAACGACGATGTCACCAACGACGACCTGCTGACCGACGATCCGGCGAACGACAGCATCCTGCCCGACGATGTCACCAACGACGATCCGCAGACCGACGACCCGATCAGCGACAATACGCAGAATGACAATGTCCAGAACGACAACGCCCAGCCCGACAACAACCCGAACGACAATGTCGTCACCCCCGACGCCGACATCCCGACCGCGACCTGCAACGGCTTCACCTGCGACGATGTCAACAGCCACTGCGAGGTCGTCGGTAACGAACCGACCTGCGTCTGCGACGAGGGCTACCACTGGAACACCGGCGTCTGCGTCGAGGACACGCTCACCGCGACCGGCACCTTCTCGTTCGACTTCACCGGCCCGGTCAACGCCGAAGGGACCAGCTTCCAGCAGTTGTTGGGCGGCGAAGGGACCGCCGATTTCTCGCATCTCGGCACCGACTTCCAGTACGGCACCGTCTCCATTTACGGCGACCTGCACTTCCCCCTCTCCACCGCGAACGGCAGCAATATCGTCACGATGTGGATAGATTCCTTCTCGATGGGCGGCGCCCATTTCTTCATGTTTTCCCTGCCCGCGGCCCAGAACACCGCCGGGGCGCACTCCCTGTCGGCAGCGCAGGCGGTGGTCACCTACGGCGACATGACCTTCTCCCGGAGCGGCATGACGATAGACTGCATCCGGGCGATGTCCAACGACGGTAACTTCACCATCGGGACGGTCGCCGACGCCCAGCTCGATGTCACCAGCGCGAGCGGCAACCTCTACGATCCCGCCGTACTCGGGACCAGCCTTCCCTATCCCATCTGCGCCGAGTAGGATCAACAGCATGGCCGACGAAAAGCAAAATATCATGCTGGAGCTGATACTCCAGTACATCGGCAAGGTCGAAGGGGTCCGCAAGATAGACGCGGCGCTGATACTGCTGGCCGAGATGGGGCGCGATCTGGTCAACGCTGACCGCTGCACCCTCTGGATGTTCGACAAACAGAAAGAGGAACTGTGGACCAAAGTGGCGCACGGCATCGACCGGATCGGCATGCCCGCGTCGACCGGTATCGCCGGGGTGGCGGTGCAGAGCGGCGAAACGGTCATCGTCAACGATCCTTACCGTGACGCCCGCTTCAATCAGGAGATAGACCGGCAGACCGGCTACACGACCCGCAGCATACTCGCGGTGCCGATAAAGAACAGCCGCGGCGAGGTGCTCGGCGTCTTCCAGACCATCAACAAGAAGAGCACCGCGGGCAAATTCGAGGAGAGCGACATCAAGTTCCTCAAACTCGCCTCCACCTACGCCGGCGAGGCGATAGAGGCGGCGAAGCTCAACGAGGAGATCGAAGAGACCCAGCGCGACATCATCTTCGCACTCGCCGAGGCCGGGGAAACGCGCTCGAAGGAGACCGGCAACCATGTCAAGCGGGTGTCGGAATACTGCAAACTGCTCGCCCTCCGGTTCTGCCTGCCCAAGCGGGACGCCGAACTGCTCCGGCTCGCCGCGCCGATGCACGATATCGGCAAAATAGCGGTCCCCGACTCGATCCTGCTCAAGCCCGGACGGCTCGATCCCGCCGAATTCGATGTCATGAAGATGCACGCCGAGAACGGCTACGCGATACTGAAGGGTTCGGCGCGGCCCATCCTGAAGGCGGCGGCGACGGTGGCCCGCGAACATCACGAACGGTACGACGGCAAGGGCTATCCGCGCGGTCTCAAGGGCGACGATATCCACATCTTCGGCCGCATCTGCGCCATCGCCGATGTGTTCGACGCGCTCGGCAGCGACCGTGTCTACAAGAAGGCGTGGCCGCTGGAGAAGATAGTCGAAGAGTTCCGGGCCCAGCGCGGCGCCCAGTTCGACCCGAAACTGATGGACACCTTCCTCGCCCACATCGACGAATTCGTCGCCATCCGCGAACAGTTCAAGGACGCGGTCTGACCCCTACTTCACCGCCGCTTCCTCGACGGGCATCTCTATGATCACCCGGTCCAGTTGATCGTCTTTGAAGAACGATGCGAAGAATGTGCGCATCGCCTCCATGTCGGACGCCGGGACCGATGGTTTGGCGACGCGCTGTTGTTCGGTCACTTTCACTTTTCCGCCGTCGGCCGCCGCAAGAGTATAGTGATAGGAGATCTCGCCGCCCGGCGTGGAGTTCGTATATTCGCCCAGTCGGGAAATGACGACGGCCCCCGCCGGCAGCGTTATATCACAGGTCTGTTCCAAATGGCGGGGGGCGCCGAGATAGAACGGCTGTCGCCGCCCCTGTTCGCCGAGCATGAAAGTGTCGTAGGCCAGTGTGCTCGCGTACAGCGGCCAGATCGACACTGTATAACGGCCGTCGGGCTGTTGTTCGACGCCCTGCGGGACCTCGAAGGAGAACGATATCTCGAAACGGTTCCCCACCTCCTCGGCCGATGAACGAGAGATATCTTTCGGTTCTATCCTGAAGAATGACCACCATGTCATGTCGCGGATGAAACGAACGATCTGGTCGTCACGCATGATGCCGATGGAGGCGCGCGCGGCCCACGCCGATTCGCCGATAAAAATGTCCCTGATCGTATAACGCGCCGAGAGATCGGGTCGCAACTCCATCGTGATTGAGCGGTGCATCCCGTTGTCGTCGGCGCTGTAGGAGGGCAATTTCACCATCTTCGAGGTCGCGCTCTTCTCGGTGACGAGCAGGCCGTAGGTATCGGCAAGGCTCCACGGCAGCCAGCCGAGCGTGTTCCCCCGCATCGTACCGTCTATCCAGACCGCTTTTTTGTCCGCGGTAACGGCGCGCACGATCATGTGGTTGAAGTCGTTGGAGGTGAAATCGGGGTCCACCAGCCCCGCGTCACGCAACAACACCAGCACCGGATCGGCCTCGATGCCGATGGCGCGCAGCATCACCACCAGCAGTATCGCCTTGTCCTTGCAGTCGCCGAACCCGCGCTTCAATACGGTCTCCGGCGGATTGGGCTTGGATCCGTGGCCGTAATCGACATGTTCGGCGCTGTAGAACAGATCCTGCACGAAACGGCGGAGCGCATCGATCTTCTCGATGTCGTTCTTCGCGCCGGCGACAAGTGTTTCCGCCTTGTTCTTGACCGCATCGGTGAGTTCCATCTGCTCTTTAAGCGTTTTCTTGTAGTAGAAGGCGGCATAACCGGCCGGCGTGGAGAAATAGGAAAGGATGAATTTCAGGTGCGGCCGCTGGTCCGCCGCCATTTCGACATACCGTTCCCTGACGAATTTGGGGATATCCTTCACGCGCCACCGGTAACTCTTGTGGTCGTATTCGGTCGCGCCCGTCTCGATCTCGGGCTCCGACATCCGGTCGAAGTTGTAGGTCTTGTAGACGAACTTCCAGCCGTCGCCCCCCTCGACCAGCCAGCGCGGGAGTTTCACGACGAACTCCGCGTCGAGCACCGGCATGTTGTCATAGGCCAGCCACCATGCGTCGGCGAGGTAGATGCCCCGGTCGATGCGGGTCCAACGGTACTCTATCACATCGCCGATCGACAGCCGGGGAAAATTGAAACGGACGCTTTTGTAAGACTGTCCCTTTTCGTAGGAGGAGAGTTGCGTGTCGCGCCGATAGATATCCTTCCGGTCGAGGTCGGTCACCGTGCCGTCGGGGTGGATCACGCGGGCGGCCAGATCGGCGATCTCGTCTTCCTTGCCCGCGTTGAGTTCCATGGTGAGATACTCCTCGGGATCGCGGAATATCCGTTTGACGACATGCCGCGTGATGTAGGTCTCGACGCCGATACCGGGCAGCCAAGTGATGCGGGTCTCGCTGTAGTCGCGTACTACCACGCCGTCGGCCTCCGCATAATCTTTCGGGTCGAGCGATTGCGCCTTCCTGATGTCGTCGCTCAAGCCATTGAAGCGGCTGTAGCCGACGGGGGCTGAAGCGCAGGCGGTCATAAGGATCAGACCAAGAAGCGAAAAAAGGATGCCGAGCGACAGATGCTGTCTCATGGATTTTCTCCCCGTTGATGCCCGATATTGCGGAAAATGTCTACCATAAAACGGCACTGCGCGCAAGTTTCCGGCAAACCGGCCGACATCCGGCGCTTTTTTGCCGCATCTTCCCCTTGACACGAAGAACGACGGGGGCTATAGTTGCGCAGTTCTTCGTGCATGTCAGCGGGGGTTTGCATGCTTCGCGCGTTACTTTTTCTTATGCTGGCTCTGGCCATATTTTCTTCCTGCGTGGAGGAGCCGAAAAATATCGATGCCGCAACAACCATCGATCAGGTGATAGCCGATCAAAGATACTGCGGTGACGGCATCGTGCAGTCGTGGGAGGTATGCGACTCCCATGAACAACGCTATTGTTCCGTTCTTGCTCCGGATTTGTATATTTCGGGGAACATTCTTTGTACGAACGACTGCCAAGAGATCGATCTTTCTGATTGCTATTCCTATGCGGACTGCCGGACTGATCGTTGTTCCTCAGCGGGCTCTTGCGAACAGGGCGCATCGGACATATTTTGCGTTTGCGATTACGAAAAAGCGAACCTCGACTGTTCGGGCTGTATAGGAGGGTATTATTTTAAGGATGGCGAATGTCTGGTAGACACACGATGCGAGGAGGCTAATTGTTCGCAGTATCAGACATGTGAGATAGCACAAAGCGGTGCCGCCTATTGTAAATGCAAGACTGGGCGCGAAGGGGTTGATTGCGCCGATTGTAAGGCCGATTATCATCTGGAGGGCGCCGATTGCGTGCAGAACAGGCCCTGCACTTCAACCTCGTGCACTCACTATGAACTATGTAACTCCTCTTCCGGCGTCCCAGTATGCTCCTGCAACAACATCCACCATGATCCGGAGAATTGCGCGGAGTGTTTACCGGGATACGCCATGGAAACCTTCTCATGTATCGACCGTAAAACCGTTATGTGTGTCCATGACCCCGCAGCACCCATAAAAAGTCACGATATCCTTAAATCGCACGAGATAATGTATACGGAAAAATCCGGATGGGAATCTGTTCCATTTTGCGAATGGGAATGCGATAACGATCTCGTTCGAACATCCGATGACCAATGTCTTTCCCTCGTACTTTGGCAACGGACCTTCCCGAAAAAGGTCATCGACATCGCGATTGCAGATGACGGGTCTCTCTACATTTTGGCACAAGGAGAATCTCCCAACAATCCCATTATTCTTCATGCCATAACTCCCGAAAATACAGAGAAATGGAGCCTTGTTCTTATGGAGAGTTCCATGAATCCGGGCGATATTAATGTGGTTCTGCGTCCGGATCAGAACATTTATGTTCTCGGCAATATTATCACGCCTGACGGCGCCCTTGTTTACGCAGACCTTCCGATAACAGGACCCGAGCATGAGGCATATACCGGCCCCGTCGCCGTTTCCACCGACGGGACTCTTTTCCATAAAGCAGGCATTTATGATTCATGGGGACGTCATTTCCTATCTGATGTCGTTTTCAATTTTCCGGTCATAGGCCCGCACGGAGATATCGGCGACCTTGACGGCTCCGGGAGGTTGCGACTACTTTCTCCCGATGGAAAAGTTGCGTGGACACAAAACTCCCCGTGGCTAAACAACGAAACCTTGCTTTCAATGGATGCTGATGGTTCAATCTACTATATCTATAGTTTCGTCGAGACAAAGACCCTTTATAAGACGACCATCGACGGCATCAAGACGGAACTCCTTAATATAACGGAATTCCTTAATGTAGAAGGTTCCGTCTGGACTCCGATCTTGATAGACAGTGGCGGGATATTGTATTTCATTTCTTCTGTAGGTGACCTTTATGCCCTCACTCCATCGGGTGACTTGAACTGGAAAAAGTCAATTTCCCGCGAGCCAACCGAATGTTATTATATGTCTCCTATACTGGCCAAAGACACTGTGTTGGCCGCCGCAGCCTGCGACACCTACTGGGATATAACCATTTTTCTTAGTGTGTTCGACAAAAACGGCTCTCTCGTGCAAGAATATACTTTCGTGGTCCCCGACTACACATGGTTGTCGCGATCCCGCATTGTTCTCTCCGAGCAAGGCATACTGTACTTTGTCCTCTACAACTATGTCTACGCCACGCAACCATTATCCTTACAACCCGATCACGATGCACCGTGGCCATCCGTTCGACACGATGCGCGAAACAGTCGCAATGTCGGTACCCCCCAGTTCAATCATGCCCCCTCTTATCCAACAGCACCTTCCCCTCAAGACACCGCGACCCTCGGCATTCCGCCGGAATTTTTGATATGGGATTCTAGTAACGATGATGATGGTGATGTTGTCACATATGATGTACGCTTCGGGATCGTTTCATCGAACCTGCCCACGATCGTCAGTGGACATACTTTCCCCTACCTTGAGATGCCTACGATATCGGGACCCGCCACCTACTCATGGCAGGTGCTCGCCAAGGACAGCCACGGTTCGGTCACTTTCTCCGACATTTGGTCATTCACGATCACTGAATAAATCCACCGCCTTGACATCCTGTTATGCGCCGGATATAGTTCATCGTTCTGAAGGATGACGAATGCGATTTCCGACGATCACCGTTTTAATCGCGCTGACACTGGCGCTTTTTGCCTGCGTGGAAGAACCGCCCACCGTCGATGCCGGCAGAATGATGGACCAACTCATTCTCGACGGCGCGACCTGCGGTAACGGCATTCTCAACGAATGGGAACTTTGCGAACAGTATCCCCC
>CAYPQK010000003.1:0-17121 GCA_964412895.1 uncultured Spirochaetales bacterium | reverse complement strand
CGCTGACCTGCGTCGAATACGACCCCGAGCTCTATGTCTGGGGCATGGCCCTGTGCAACGACACCTGTCTCGGCTATGACCTGACCGGTTGCCGGACCTACGCTCAGTGCAAAAAGGATAACTGCGGCGACAACGGCGACTGTGCGCTCGCCGACACCGGGGAGATCGAATGCCTCTGCTATGAAGGGTATATCGGCATCAACTGCCTGCAGTGCGCCGAGGGCTATCACAAGCAGGCATACGACTGCATTAAAGACACTATCTGACCGGATCTTTGTTCAGAACCGCATATCGAACCACACGCCCGCACCGCCCGGCAGATAGGCGGGAACGAGGCGCATGGAGACCTTTTTCTTCTCGTCGTCGAGTTCGGGGAAGAACGCCAGCACCACACCGCCCGCGAATATCGCCGCCCCCGCGATGTACAGACCGTTGCGCACCCAGACCAGATCGTTACCGTCGCTTTTTGCCCGGTCGATGCGCGCCAGATAGGCGTCGCGGTCGAAGTCCGGCTTGGCCATCTCTTCCAGTATCCGCTCTTCGCTCGACAGACTCTCGTATTCATCGTACTTCTTGTCGGCGTAATGGTTACAGACGATGCCGCCGATGGCGACCAGCGCACCGCCCGCCGCAACGCCGACACCGTACCAGAAATATGGAAACCTCTTCTTGAAACCGTCGAAGCCGGCGGTCGTCTGGAGCGGCATCGGCGACTCCGCCGCCGGCTGCTTTCCGGCCGATGCGGTCTCGGACGATACCGGTATCGTCGCCGCAGGCAACGATGCGCCCGATGAGGGGGGCGTCGGGATCACCGACACTTTCGGCAGGCCGGAGGGTATGGCGGCATCCTGCTTCAGCGTGGCCATGCCGGAAAGGAGCGGCGACGGCTTCCCGGTAGAGACCATTTTCACCGTGAATTTCTTCGGCTCCCGCAGATCGACCTTGATCGACGCATCGGCAAAACCATCCTTGGCAAGGATCACCGTTCCGACGCAGACCGGCATGAGGAAAGAGCCGGGCGCTTTACCGACCATTCTTTCACGCGCGAAAACCGCTACCTCGGAAAGTGCCTTTTCTTCCTTATCCTGTACGACAAGCGTCAGCTTCTCTATCCGATCGGTCAGTGTAAGCGAAACGGCCAGCGTGCCGTTCGGTTCGATGAATATCTCGCGGCCGCGGTTATATCCGAAGTTGTCTTCATGACACGGAGAAACGACATCCATTGAATGCACGCCGGAAGCAAGCGGCAATCGCTTCAAAGGCGTTTTTCCCGATTCCTTCCCGTCGACGAACACCGTGGCACCGGCCGGCTCGCTCGTAACGGAAAGATAGCCCTGCTCTCCCGTCTGTGCGAAAAGCGTTCCGCACATAAGAATGCTGAAACACATCCATTTCAGACTCTTCACGGAACCCCCCGGGATCTCATTTTTCCATAACGACCGATAAATCCCTACCACGAAATAGTGTTTTTTTCAACTTTGTTGCGGTCCTCTTATTTTTTTGACATTGCCGTGCTTCCCGCATAGGCTCCCTGTGTAGGGTTCGTACGCGTATCAAAGTTTTCTTTTTTTGGAGATAATCATGATCAAAGACCTTCAGGGTATCCTTTCCCGTAGCGCGAAAAGCGCCAAGAAATCGGTCATCCGCGAACTGCTGAAACTGACCCAGCGCCCCGAGATCATCTCGTTCGCCGGCGGGCTTCCCGCCCCCGAATCGTTCCCGCTCGACATCCTCTCCGACCTCGCCACCGAAGTGCTCAAGAAGGACGGCGTCGCGGCGTGCCAGTACAGCACCACCGAGGGCGACAACGGCCTGCGCAAGGCGCTCATCGAAAAATACCGCAAGGACGAAGGGCTGGAACTGGCGATGGAGAACATCATCATCACCACCTCCTCACAGCAGGCGCTCGATTTCCTCGGCCGCGTCTTTGTCGACCCGGGCGACGCGGTCATCTGCGGCCTGCCCACCTATCTCGGCGGCCTGCAGGCGTTCAACGCCTACGGCGCCCAGATGCACGGCGTCAAGCTCGATGAACAGGGAATGCGCCCCGATCATCTGAAGGCGAAGCTCGAAGAACTCAAAAAGGCGGGCAGGAAGCCGAAGTTCATCTACACCATCCCCGATTTCCAGAACCCGGCCGGCATCACCATGCCCGAATCGCGCCGCAAAGAGATACTCGCCATCGCCCATGAGTACGATGTGCTCGTAGTCGAGGACAGCCCCTACCGCGAACTGCGCTTCGAGGGAAAAAACCCCAAAATGATCTACCAGCTCGACGGCACCGAACAGGTGCTCGTTCTCGGCACCTTCTCCAAGATCTTCGTCCCCGGCTTCCGCATCGGCTGGATCGTCGGCAACAAGGATATCCTCGACAAATTCGTCACCGTCAAGCAGTCGGCCGATCTCTGCACTTCATCGTTCGTCCAGAAGATAGCGGCGCTCTACCTGTCTCAGGGACACTTCGAGAAGAACCTTCAGCGGGTCATCGCGATGTACCGCGAAAAACGCGACGCGATGCTGGCCGCGCTGAAAGAACACATGCCCGCAGGGGTCACATGGACCCATCCCGAGGGGGGTCTCTTCCTCTTCGTCAGCCTTCCCGAGGGGATGGACGCCGAAAAACTGTTTCCCAAGGCGATAGAGAAGAATGTCGCCTATGTGCTGGGGAATGTCTTCCACTGCGACGGATCGGGGCGCAATACCATGCGGCTCAACTTCTCGTTCTCCTCGAAGGAGAAGAACGCCGAAGGTATCCGCCGCCTCGCCGAAGTGATAAAAGAGGAGATGGGCAAGAAGTAGCGCTTATTTCGCCGTCGGGGCCGGATCGGCCTGTTTCTCAACATCTTCTATCTGTTTGTTGTATTTCCGGAGCACCCGCTCGAACCTGCTGTCGCGCAGTAGCGTCGGTTCCTTGACCGGCGTGAGGAGGCGCGGTTCGTCGGGCTCCGCGGCCGGTTTCTCGGCGGGTCCCTGTTCGGCGGCGGCGGGAACGACCGATTCCGGCTCCGGTTCCGGCGGTCGTTCTTCCGGGACGACCGCCACGGTGTAACCGCGCGCGGCGGCCATCGCGGCGACCGCCGGTTCCGCCAGCAGCAGCGCCAGCGGCAGGGCGCACAGCAGGAGTATCCCCAGCATTACGCCAAGCCCCGCGTCGGGCAGGGGCTTCTCGACCCGGCCGTATTCGGTGAGCCGGATAAACACCGACGAGGGATCGCTCCGTTCGGGCGCCGCCGCCCCTTCCGCGATGGCATACTCATCAACGGCAAGCCGCGGACGGTCCGCGCCGCCCACCCATTCGTAACCGCGGGTATGTTCCGCCGGACCCTCGCCGACCACATTCCATGTCCGTATCGATATCTTGATCACACGGTTACAGCCGGCGCAGTCTAACAGCACCGCGTCGCCGTCGGTCATTTCGTGCTTCTTGAGGCTGATCCCTTCGCGGTACTTGTCGAAGGTCTCCTTCGCGATGCGGAAGGTGTATCCGCAGTTCGGACAGGTGACGGTCTGTTCCATGACTCCCCCTTTCTCACCGACGGATGAGTATAGCCGGTACGCCCTCTGTTTGCAATTCTTTGGCGGAACGGCAAAAATTTGCGCTCCGGACCGCGCGGTGCTACACTGGACGCGGTTTTCTTCGGGTGGGATATGCGACTCCTCTTTTGCGTCATCATAGTGTTCGCATCATCGATGCTTTCGGCCGAAGCGTCCCCCGTCCTTTCGCGCGAACTGGTCGAGGCGGCCACCGCCATCGGCGCATCGAACGGCACCGATCTCGAAATGGCCGTCGTCCGGATGCGCGCGAAACTCACCGAGGCGGGCATCAGCGACGACTTCGGCGCGGCGCTCACCCTGCTCGACCTTACCGCGGGCCCCGGCACCGAGAAACTGCGCGCGGCGGCGGGACGCCATGCCGTCGTGCTCGCCCCGCATCTGCCAGAGGCGCACCTGCGGCACGCTCAGCGGCTCTACCGCGACGGATTTGAATCGCACTACTGGATATCGGCCTTCAAAGGCTACCTCGGCGCGCTCGACCAGCCGCTCTTCCTGCGGCCGCTGCGCGACGCCCTCACCGGACCGGCACTTTCCGGCATGGCGATACCGCTGTTCCTGTTCCTGATCTTCCTTTTCATCCGCCGTATCCCGGGGCTGTCCCGCCGCTACGGCATCTCCACCGGCGCGCTGGTTCTGTCGATGTCGGTAGCGTGTTTCCTCATAGCACATGCCCTTTCGTACGGCCGGCCGGCCGGCACTCTCTTTCTGCCGCTCATCGCGGCACTCATACTCCCGGCGACGACCCGGCGCGAACGGTGGCTGATAGTCCCCGCGACCTTTTTACTGATCGTCAATTACGGCATCCTCACCGCGCTCCACAACCTTCCGCCCACCGCCCCGACCGCGATACATACCGCCGCGGAGTTCCTCGCCTTCACCACCCCCGGGAGCATCGACCATGCGACGGTCCCCTACCTCTTCCACGGCAACGCAGCTTCATGGCTGCTACGGCACGCACTGTACGCTTTCTTCTTCGCCGGCCTTCTTTTTCTCATAACGCTTATCACCGCCTTCGCGCTGGCGCGTCATCGCGCCGCGTTCTGCGCCGCCTGCGGCGTTCCGTTGGAACCGGGGGAGAACGCCCGCGCCGATAGCGACCGCTGTATCGTGTGCGTTCATATCGCCGAGCATCAGCGCCAGATACGGGAGACCGAGATACGGCGCTACCGCGATCAGACGGCGTTCAAACGCCGCGAGTCGTCGCGATGGGTGCGGCGGGTGGCGTGGATGGCCCCCGGCGCGGGGCTGATATTTTCCGGCAGGGTGTGGGAAGGAGCCTTCTACCTTTTCGGCGCGGCCGGATTCCTGTGGTTCGCGGCGTTCTGGATAGGCGCGGCCGACCTGCTGGCCCTTTACCGGCCGCTGACGACCGCACCCGCGGCGTTCTGTATCGTGTCGGCCGCTGCGCTCTACGGTGTTTCGGTCGCGCGGACCTATCTGACGGAGCGTCACTCATGAAGCCGGGGAACACCGACATCACCTGCCCGATCGGCGAATTCATAACGGTCGGCGCGCGCGAACGGCTTTTCACCGGCATCCTCTTCTCCGAAGGGGCGACGCCGCGTTATCTTCATTTCCGGCAGGGCCAGCTCATCAACATAGAATCGTGGGACCCGGTACACAGCATCCCCGCCTTCGCGATCGCCGCGGGACTCGTCTCGCCGGAAGAGTACGGCCGGGTACGGGCGGCGCAGATAGAGACCGGCGACAAACTGCTCGACCTTTTAAAACGCGAAAGCCGCGCCGACCATGCGACCATCCTGCGGCTCTACGAGAGCTTCGCCTATGTAACGCTCCTGCATCTCATACGGGAGAACGCCGATTTCTCGGCGGCCGAAGGTGCGGTCGCCGCCGACCCGATCCTCATCGAGGCGATCAGCCCCGAACGGTTCACCGCGCGGCTGACGGCGCTCGTCGACGGCAATAAAACCCGGCGCATCCTTGAACTTCTGGCGCAAGACCTCGATGTGAACGACCCCGCCTGCGGCCTTGAGAGCGGCCCGGTCGCCGCCGCGTTCCTCCACACGGCGAAACGCTTCCCGGAACAGCTCGATCTCATCGAGAACACGCTGGCCTCCGGCGCGGCGACGCTTCATGCGCGGCGCAGCGGCATAGTCTCCCTGCTGGTGCCGATAGTGCTGCTTTGTGTCGTCTGGGGACTCATGATACTGCTTTACGCGGCGCCCCAAAAGCAGATGCGGGAAGAGGCGAAGGCGGCCGACTTCCAGATAGAGACCCTGCGCGGACGGCTCATCGACGCGGTACGATCGCTCGACGACCAGATGCGGAGACCCTGACCGGCATTTTTTTCAGAACATGCCCGACCGTATCCCTTCCCGCAGAAGATGATACCGCTTTTGAAGCGGCCGGCGGCTATCGATGGTGTCGGGGGCGTACTTCCGTGGACTCGCCAGCAGCGTCACCAGCCGTGCCAGTTCGTCGTTCGAAAGCTCCTTAAGCGGCTTGTCGAAATGATACCGCGCGCCGGCCGCCGCGCCGTAGACGCCGTTCCCCCACTCGACATAGTTGAGGTAGAGCTCCAGTATCCGTTTCTTGGGCACCAGCAGGTCGAGTTCCAGCGCGATGAGTATCTCCATATATTTCCGCAGATAGCTTTTCTGCGGCCAGAGGAAAAGCGTCCGCGCCGTCTGCTGGGTCACCGTCGAGGCGCCGTAGCGTTTCTTCTCGAAGCCGTCGTTGTGTCGCCATGCGTCGATCATCGCGGCGGGATCGATCCCCCAGTGGTCGTAAAAGCGGGCATCCTCCACCGACAGCGCCATCGGGCCGAGATCGGACGGCATCTGTTCGAGCGGCAGAAGGTTGATCATCCGCGACCGCTCGCCGCTGAAAACGGACCGGTAAAGCATGAGACTCGTCACCGGCGGATTCCAGAAACGGACAAAAAGTGAACCGAGAAAGAACAGCAGAAGAAATGCGGCGTGGAGCACGAGCAGTGACAGCGCCACGACCTTGAATATGCGCTTCACGCGGCCTTTTTTCTTTCCGCCCGCACCGGACTTGCCCACGACAGACCTCCGTTGACCGGCGGCATCATATAGCGAACGCACAAAAAAGCAAAAGAGGAGAAAGCGGCGTTAGAAACGCCCTTCGAGGCTCAGGTAGAACGAAAGGATGTTGCGGGTCTCTTCGTCGTCCCAGAAGAGAATATTGTTGCCCGTCTCGGCATCGGGGACCGGTTTCGAACGGTTCGAGTCCTTGGTGAAACTGAGCATGAACCCGGCCATGATCGACTGCGACAATTGCGCCTTTACCGTCAAGGCGTAGAAGGCGATGTTGAGCGGCTCGGCGTAATCGGGCAGATCCTCGCGGTTGCGCGCGGTGAAGACCTTCTTCGAATTCGACACGAGCCGGTCCTTGACCACCGTTATCCGCGATGCCCCCGGCGCAAGGTAGGCGGCGGGCGTCTTGATGCCGGCCGAAATACCGAACCAGAGCATCCGCCAGTTGTAGTCGATGGCGAATGAGCCGGAGAACTCGTCGCGTATCTTGGAGCCCTTCGCGAAGGTCTGGAACGGGATGAGCCCCGGCGCGTCGAACACGAGGAACCGGAGCGAACGCCACGAGAAGAGTCCGAAGGCCCGCAGGTGATCCCAGCGGAAGGCCCCTTCGACCGCCGCCGCCATCGCCCAGAAGTTGTCGGTTATCGGCGCGATCTTGAGCGAATCGCCCGCTTCCCACGAGAGGTAGTCGGCGTTCTGGAGCCGTTCGTTGAGGAATATCAGTTCGCCGCGGGTGCGGACCGCGAAGTCGCCATCATAGACCGGTTCCTGCCACTCGCCGTTGTTGTAGGAGGTGAGCCCGAGCGGATCGCCGATCGGCTTGCCCCATTCATACTGGGTGAACAGGTCCAGACCGTAGGAAAGTATCTCGTCGTCCTTGGTGTCCTTGAGCGCCGATTCGTCGATCATCACATTGTCGCCCTTGTCGATGAAGGCGGCCTGCAGACTTGCGGTGAGGCCGAAGTCCTTGTAGGTCACCCCGCCGAAGCCGCCGTAGGTGGTCTCGAGCGGCACCGTCTCCTCGTTGAGCTTATCGACCAGCGGCTGGAGGTGCGCCTTGAAACCGGCGTAGACCGAGATCGGCCCCCACCCGAAGAGCACTTGCGTGCCGGGAACGAAGCCGAGGTTCTGCGGCCACGCCGCGCGGGTACCCCAGCGCAGACCGGGGAAGAAGCCGACCGCCATCCGGTCCGAATCGTAGGGCCACGCCGTCAGTTTAATGAGAAAGTCCTTCTCGTACTGCACCTCGATGAATGAACCGCCCTCGTAGAGATTGGTCTTGACGAAATAGGTGGTGTCGAAGGTGTGTTCCAGATCGAACGCGAGGCCGATACGGCCCGTCACATTGGGAATGAGCTCACCGTCCTGATGGAACAGCGTCAGCCGCGACATCCCTTTCGCGCGGTTGCTGTAGCCAAGGAATTTATTCATGAAACTGTCGTAATCGTCCTTCGGTCCCACATCGGTCTCGGGTGAATACTGCGAGTTGTCGCGGACATTGTCGTCGCCGATGATGAAGGAGAGCGAGGTCTTGGAAAAGGCGGGCGCCATCATGCCGGGCTTGTCGTGCACGCCGCTCTTCTTGGCCGCCTCATCCTTTTTCTTCTTTTCGGCCGCCGCTTTTGCCGCCGTATCGGCCGCCTTCTTCTTCGCCGCCGCCTCATCTTCCTTCTTCTTTTTCGCCTCATCCTCTTTCTTCTTCTCATCTTCGATGGCGGCAACCTTTTCGGCCACTTTCTTCTCGATGAGCGCCTCTATCTCCTCGCGGGTCAGCGCGGGGGCAGCCGGCTCTACCGCAGGGACCGGAGCGGGCACCACCGGCTCAACGGCAGGTTCCGGTGCAGCGGCGGGGGCTACCAGAGCGGGCTCCTGCGCGGAGAGCAATGCCACCGCAAAAAGCGCGAACAAGAACACGATCAGACGATGTCTCATGCGATCTATCTCCTGTATTACCTTTCTTCCATAACGATATCGGCGCCGTCGCGCGGGATGAGTATCCATGTCGAGGGGCGCGAACTGGTATGCTGTTTCAGGATGCCGGTGAGGGTCGCAAGCCGCCGTCCCTTCATCGCCTCGGGGTGGAACGCGGGGGCGGTGTAGACGGTCTGCGCCATGATGATGCCGCCGCCGTCGGTGGTAAGCGGGAACTGGCTGTATTCGATCCAGCTGTCCTCGGCCTCGTCGAAATCGTCCACCGTCGCGCCGGCGACCGTCACCAGCGACGATTCGGCCGATTCGAGGCAGTCGTCGTCGCCGCCGTCGAGGCAGGCGGTGATGTCGCGCGGCGCGGGGATCGCGCCGAGATCTTTCATGATGAGGCCGTCTGCGTCGCGCCGGATAGTGAAGGTCGGGAACGAGAGTTCCGTGAAGCCGAAGAACTCGAAGACCGAGCCGTTCACCTCCTCAATGAGCGTCCCCGGTTCAAGGACGCCGCTGTAGTCGCCGTCGTCGACATAGGGGGTCGAATAGGTGTAGAGATAGACGGCGCAGTAGTCGTCGCAATCTGTCTCGGTGAGGTAGAAGCCCCCTTCGATGACCGCGACCACCACCATGTCGCGATGACTTCCCGCCGCCGCGTCCCATGCGCCGCGCAGGGTCAGATTGCGTTCGTTGAGCCGCGAAGGCATGCCGTCGTCGGCGTCCCCGCTGTTCATCCCCTGCACCGACGAGATGCGCGGGTGAGGCAGATATATCGGCGCCGAGATGCCGACCGGGCCGGTCTTGAGCCGCACCTCGCGGGCGCCGACAACCGTCTTGTCGGGCGCTATCTCCTCCACCGTTATCCGCTCGACGCGGTATCCGTTGGCGAAGCTGACCTCGACCGGGCCGATGATGCCGCCCTCGAGTTTCAGCCGTTTGTAGGAACGCAATTCGGCCCCCTGCAGGCTCACCTCGATCTCGCCGGTGTAGTCGGCTATCCGTTCGCCCCACGCACCGCGCGCCTCGATGGCCACCGAGAATCGGTATTCGGCCGCCTCGGCAAGCGGCGTGCCGGGGGCACCCAGATCGGTGCCGGGGGCAAAGGTGACCGAGAAATACTGCAACCCCTCCGGCAGAGACGGTTCGCCCTTCGAAGCGCAGGCGGCCGCCAGCGAAAGGAGCAGCGCTATGACGAGTATCCGTATCATGCCGTCACCCTAGTTGATCATCGTGATGTGTTTCACGCCGGTCTTCTCCGCGGAAAAATCGGCCGGGTCTATCCGGCCGCCGATATCCTTAATATATTCGATGAGGGCGTCGCGCAGGGGGATGGAGGTATCGACGCGGGTGGTGTTGCGCAGAAGCATGTCGAAACCGGAGCCGCCGCGCGCCATGTAGTCGTTGGTCGCCATCTTGAAGATGATGTGCGGCAGTTTCAGTTCGTAATCCTCTATCACGACCGACTGGCCGATGCGGAGACTCTTTGTCAGCGCGTAGGAGTTGTACTTCTCCTGAAACGCCGCGTCGGGGGAACAGTCGAGTTCGACCTCGATCCCGGCCGCCTGCACCTGCGTCACGCAGCCCCGCGAGGCGGAGCGGCGCGCCACGAAGTCGAACAGGTCCTTGAGCTCCTTGCCCGAGAGGTACATGACCGATATGCTGTTCTCGAACGGAAAGACCTCGTAGAGTTTCTCGCGGCTGATGTCGCCCGTCGGGATGTCGGCGCGGATACCCATGCTGTTGGTCACCGCGAACTCGGCGCGGACCAGTTCGTGCCGCATCATCGACTCGGTGACGAGGTTGCCCAGCGGCGAATCGCCGCCGGTCGGGTCGGTGCGCCGGATCATGCTCGTCGCGTAGCCGACCACTTCGGTGAGGTCCTGCGCGTATTTGAGCGTTTCGGCGAAGGGATGGAGGATGTTCACCATCTCGGGATCCTCGGCCACCGCGTCGGTGTTTGCGTGGGTGGTGTAGGAATGACCCACCACGCGGCCGTTCTGCACGATGACCTGCAGTTCGCCCGCTATCTTGAGGTCGACGCCGCTGTGGACGATGACCACATCGCGCCCGTCGGGACCGGTGAGCACCTTGGGCGGATCGAGGACGACATGGTGGTGGCCGCCAAGGATGATGTCAACCCCCGGCACCTGCTGGGCCAGCGCGTAGTCGCCGTCGAGCCCCTGATGGCTCGCGAGGATGACCACATCGCACTGCGACCGGATGAGGCCGACATACAGTTTCGCCATCTCTATCGGGTCGAGCCCGTAGAAGCCCAGACTGTTGCCGATCTGGGTCATCGAGGTGATGGAGGAGTCGTTGCTGATGCCCACTACGCCGATGCGCAGGGTGCCGCGGTGGAGTATCGCGTAGGGCTCAACCAGTTCCGACAGGCCGTTATTGACCCGCCCGTCGAACAGGAAATTGGCTGCCAGCAGCGGGAAGCCGCCCGACTTCTCGTAGGCGGTCACGAAGGGGGGTGTCCCGTTGTCGAACTCGTGGTTCCCCAGCGTCATCACATCGACGCCGAGCGCCCGCAGGGCGCGCATCTCGAGTTCGCCGCGGAACAGGTTGAACTCCGGCGCCCCCTGAAAGGTGTCGCCAGTGTCGATATGCAGGACCGGGAAGGCAGCCTGTTCATCGCGGATCTGTCTGAAGAGAGTCGCCATCCGGGCTATGCCGCCGGTCGAAGCGAGTTCGGGCCGGTAGTCGAGCGCGGTGCAGCGGCCGTCGCGGTTCACATCCTCGCTCGCGCTCTTCGCCGCGTTGAAGGCGCTCTTGTCGGCCGGATCGACGGTGGTCCCGTCGCCGTTCTTATAACTGCCGGTCGCGCTGTCGTAAGGGTAGGTGCAGAGGCCGTCACGGTCGCGGTCCCAAGTGATGGTGCAGTCGTTGATATCGCACAGGCCGTCGCGGTTCACATCCTCCGAGACCAGCCCCTGCGCCATCATCTCCTCCTCGGTCAGGTAGACATACTTGCCGCTCTGCCAGACCTTGTAGCGCTCTTTCGTCTCTATCCACGCGCCGTCGCAGTAGGAGGCGCCGCCCGACCAGCCGATATCCCAGCAGGGAGGATTGTGCGAGGTGATCCCCATGGCGCGGTCGAACATGTTGGGCTGGAGCCAGAAGGGAAAGTATTTCGAGTGCGAATCGGTGGTGTGGATGATGACCAGCTTGCGCGGCACCGACGGATCGACCGGCGCCTCGCCGTAGGAGTTCTCGATACAGCCCGCCGCCGTGAACAGGCAGCAGAGCGCGATGAATCGCCGCAATACCATCGGTCCCCTACTGCGCTACGACATCAGCCGCGTCGCGCGGCGCGATCTTGAAGGCGTCAAAGGTGTAGACGAGGATACCGCGTATCGTCGAGAACTGCGTACCGGTCGTGCGGGTGCCGGGGAAGTAGAAGAGTTTCTTGTCGACCACCAATCCGCCGGTAACCTCCCACATGCCGTGGCCGAGGTCCTCGTTGGTGACCGTCACATCATGCACCTCGATGAGGACGCTCTCCCACTGTTCCCCCTGCGCGCCGTGGCTGGTCGTCGGGACCCATTCGCCGCCGTTATCCTCGAACGGGGTCGCCACCGTCGACGGATCGGCGATGACCGCCGCCGCCGGGATGGTCGCCGTGCCCGTTTTATTCAGCGTCGCCTGTTCTACCTGCGACGCGTCGTAGTATTCCTTGTAGATGCCCGAAACGGAGAGCACATCGCCCCGCGCATAGGCGCCGACCGCCGCCGGGGTCTGGATGAAGATATAGATGCCGCTCCACGGGAGCGCGGTCGAAATACCGGTCTGGCTCACGAAAAGCCCCTTGATGCCGGTCGGATTGAACTCGGTGTCGAGCACATTCTCGACCGCCGTCACCACCGCCTCGAATTCCACCGTCGTATCGGCCGTGACATCGCCCTGCCGGATGTCGGCGATGACGCCGCCGCCCGCCGTATCGTTGTCGGGCGTCACGGTATCGGTCGTGGTCGTATCGTTGTCGGTGGTCGTGCCGTCGTCAGTCGCGACCGTATCGTCGTCGCTGCCCGTGCCATCGTCCAGTTCCATGTCGTCCCCGTCGCGCGGCGCGATCTTGAAGGCGTCGTAGGTATAGACGAGGATGCCCGTTATCCGTTTGAACTTCGTGCCGGTCGACCGTTCGCCGGGATAGTAGAAGAGTTTCTTGTCAACCACCAGACCGCCGGTCACTTCCCACTGGCCGTGGCCGAGATCCTCGTTGGTGACCTCCACATCGCGTATCTCGATGAGGACGCTTTCCCACTGTTCGCCCTGCGCACCGTGGTTGGTCGTCGGGACCCACTCGGTCCCGTTATTCTCGAACGGCGTCGCCACCGTTGAGGGATCGGCGATGTAGGCGGGCGCCGGGACGGCGGCGGTCCCCAATTTGCCCAGCGTCGCCCCCTCTATCTGCGATGCCTCATAGTATTCCTTGTAGGTGCCCGAGACGGAGAGCAGGTCGCCCCGCGCATAGGCGTCGGCCACCGCCGGGGTCTGAATGTAGATATAGATGCCGCTCCACGGAAGCGCGGTCGAAAGGCCGGTCTGGCTCACGAAAAGCCCCTTGATGCCGGTCGGATTATATTCGGTGTCGAGCACATACTCTATCGCCGTCACCACCGCCTCGAATTCCACCGTCGTATCGGGCGTCACTTCGCCGTGTTGTATGTCGGAGATGACCCCGGTCGCCACCTGCGCGTCGTCGTCGGGCGTCGCCGTATCGGTCGTATCGTCACCGGCCACGCCGTCATCCTTCACCGTAGCGCCGTCGTCGGCAACGGCTATCGTGTCGCCGTCGGCCGCGTCATCGAGGTCGGTCGTTGCATCGACATCCTTCTTGAACCAGCCTCCGGCGGGATCGAGATTACAGCCGGTGATAAAAAGCGCGATGAACCCGAACGCGAGTCCCAAAGTAATTATTTTCATGAAAGCACCTCCAAATGGTCCGCCGCATAGTATCCCAAATCGGCCGGCAAGTAAAGCGCGGACCGTTAATTTTCAGTGAGCCGGCGCTATTGACAATCGCCCTCTCTGCGGCGATACTGTGCGCTACTCAATGGCGGAGAAACCCATGTTCATCCCGACCACCCGCGATGAGGCGGCCCAAATAGGCTGGGAACAGCTCGATATCATTATAATTACCGGCGACAGCTATATCGACTCTCCCTACAACGGCGCCGCCATCATCGGCCACTACCTTATATATAAAGGATTCCGGGTCGGCCTGATCGCCCAACCGGCGACCGACGGCCCGCAGGATATCACCCGCCTCGGCGAGCCGCTCCTTTTCTGGGGCGTCACCGCCGGGTCGGTCGATTCGATGGTCTCCAACTACACCGCCGTAAAGAAGCGGCGCACGCAGGACGACCTCACCCCCGGCGCGATCAACGACCGCCGCCCCGACCGGGCGAGCATCGTCTACACCGGACTCATCCGCCGGTTCTTCAAGAACACCGTCCCGGTGGTACTCGGCGGCATCGAGGCAAGCCTCCGGCGCGTCGCCCACTACGATTACTGGTCAGATTCGATACGGCGCAGTTTACTCTTCGACGCCAAGGCCGACCTCATCGTCTACGGCATGGCCGAACGGACGGTCGTCGAACTGGCGACGGCCCTGCGTGACGGCGCCGACTGGCGCGCCATCCGCGGACTCTGCTACGCCGCGAACGACCCGGCGGCGGAGTTCATCGACCTGCCGCCGTATGAAAAGGCGGCCGAGAACGACAAGACCTTCACCGACATGTTCCTCACCTTCTACCGCAACAACGATCCGCTGACCGCACGCGGAATGAACCAGCGGCACGGCGAGAGATGGCTCGTCCACAACCCGCCGCAGTTACCGCTCGAACCCGACGAACTCGACGCCGTCTACGAACTTCCCTATGAATACGACGCACACCCCGCCGACAAGGAGCGCGGCGAGATACGGGCGCTCGAAACGATAAAATTCTCGGTGACGACCCACCGCGGCTGTTACGGCGAATGCAGTTTCTGCGCGATACACCTCCATCAGGGGCGTCGCGTCGTGTCCCGTTCGGAAGAGTCGATCGTGCGCGAGATAACGCGGTTCCTCAAGATGAAACGCTTCACCGGCGTCATCTACGACCTCGGCGGTCCGACCGCCAACATGTACGGCATCGATTGCGAGCGCAAGTCGAAGAGCGGCAGTTGTCTCAAGAAGCGATGCCTCCATCCGGCGGTGTGCAAAGAGCTGGCGCTCGATCATACCCGCCAGACGGCGCTCCTGAGACGGGTGACGGCACTACCGGGAGTGAAAAAGGTCTTTGTCGCCAGCGGCGTCCGTCACGACATGGTGCTCGCCGACCTCCAGCACGGCGAAGCCTATCTCGCCGAACTGGTCTCCCGCCACATCTCCGGTCAGATGAAGATAGCGCCCGAACACACCGAGGACGCGGTGCTCGACCTCATGGGAAAACCGTCGAAGAAAAGCATCCGCCGCTTCCGCGAACGGTTCCTCGCCCTCACCAAGGCGGCCGGCAAGGAACAGTTCCTCACCTACTACTTCATCGCGGCCCATCCCGGCTGCACCGAGGAGGCGATGCGCGCGCTCTCCCGTTTCTGTCGCGACGAACTGCGGCTCCTGCCCGAACAGGTCCAGATCTTCACACCCACCCCGTCGACCATTTCGACGCTCATCTACCGCACCGGACGCGATCCGTACAGCGGGAAAGAGGTGTCCATCGAAAGAAGTGTCGAAGGAAAGATGCGTCAGAAGAATGCGGTGAAGGGGGCGGCTACTTTACGAGCAGCGCCTCGTACTGGAAAGCGGCACTGAGCAGTATCTGGTGGGTGTTGTAGGTATCCTTCACATAGTAGACCGGATCGATCGCCGGATCGAACTTGTTGAAGGTCTCCTGCACCCAGCGCCAGCTGAGACCGACCTGAAAGTAGTCGGTGATGTTGTAGTTGGCCATCACATCCAGACCGAGCTTTAGGTTCTTCTGGTCCTCGACGAAACTGTAGAGATACGGCTGCTTCGACATGCTGAAGCGGATCATCGCGTCGAAATCCCACAGGTGGGCATAGGGAGCGATGAAGAAGCCGTATGACTGGTAGTAGCTGTTGCCGTAGTAGTTGCCGCTCGCATCCTCAAGGAACCGGTACTCGAACGGATCGCTGGTGGCCGGATTGCCGTCCTGATCGATGATCTTGCTCGGGTTGAATATCTGCCGGTAGGAGTAGTAGAACTCGCCCGCCATGCCGAAATCCATGTTCTCGCCCAGTCGGTAGCCGAGATCGGTACCGATGGTCAGAAGGATGTTGATCTTGTTGCTGATGAAGTCCTTAAGGAAGATCGGGGTCCCTTCCGAGCCCGGCACATCGTAGAGATAGCCGAAGCGTTCGCCGCTGACCGGATCGGTGCGATCGAGCGCCGTATCGATGATGCCGCCGGCGGTCGTCGTATCCATGTCGTGATAGGCCGAACCGATGATCAGCGACAGGGCCGAAGTGGTGTGGAACGCATCTTTCATCTCGAAGCGGACATCGATGCCGTGCGCCGGGTCCTGAATGTACTGACTGCCGTCGAGCTGAGCCTCGTTGCGGCCGTTGAACAGGAAGTAGCGCGCCTTGATCGACATCGTATCGGAGAGCGGGACATTGGCGCCCAACTGAAGGGCGAGATCGTTGAACCCGCCGCCGAGGTACTGTTCGAAGGCAAGCGGACGCAGATAGAACGGTATCTCGTAGTCGTACATCGTGTTCTCGATGCCGAAGGGCAGGGCGAACTTGCCGCCCTTGATCTCAATGAAGTAGCCGCCGATGTTCGGGAAGTGGAACGAAGCGTCCTTGATCATATCGACGACATTGATCGTGCCGGCCAGATCGGGGGTCGATCCGGCGACATTCTCGTCGTAGGCGTAGTTGGGCATGATGGTCTTGTTCTGCGTCAGCAGGCCCGCCGCGAGATCGAACTGAAGGCGCGCGGTGAAGGTATCGGTGCCGCCCTTGAGATCAAGCACTGCCTGCGGCACATCGAACTGATAGCTGCTGTTGAGCACTTCGCCGCCGAACAGGGTCACGCCATTGGCGAACAGGCCGTACATACCCAGCGACAGGGTGAACTTCGAGGGCTCTTCCGGTTTCGGGGCCGGAGCGGGCGCCGGGGCCGGTTCGGGCGCTACGACCGGTTCAGGCTCGATGACCGGAGCGGGCGTCGGGGCCGGGGCCGGAGCGGGTGCCGGAGCAGGAGCCGGAGCCGGGGCGGGCGCCGGAGCAGGCGCCGGAGCGGGCGCCGGGGCGGGAGCGGGCACCGGGAGCGGAGCGGGCTCGGGCACCGGGGCAGGAGCCGGGGCCGGGGCGGGCGCCGGTTCAGGAGCCGGGGCCGGAGCAGGCGCCGGAGCCGCATTGGTATTGTATTTCTGAAGGTACTGCTGGTACATGTCCTGATAATTGGCGCCCTGATCAGCCTTCTGCTCTTCCTTCTTTTCCTCTTTTTTCACTTCAGCTTTCTTTTCTTCCTTCTTCGCCGGGGCCACCGGTACCAAAGCCGGTTCCTGCGCGAAAACGAACGAACAGAAGACCGTAAGGAACATGATCGATACTAACCGCATCGCACTCCTCCTCAAGATGTTATCCGAACCTGACCCGCCTACTTTAATAC
>CAYPQK010000002.1:63611-75711 GCA_964412895.1 uncultured Spirochaetales bacterium | reverse complement strand
GCCGGTCACCGGATCGCGCAGGAGCAGCGCATCGGCCGGGGTCGCCGGTTTTTTTGGGGGGACGGCGACGGTGCCCGACTTCTTCTCGACGACCGGCGTCGGCGACGAAACGGGCGGCACAACGGCGGGACGCGGCGTCATGCAGGCGATAAGCAGAAAAAAGAATGATAGTAAGAAGGTACGCGACATCAGAGCTCTATGGTCTGCTCGCATTCGGGCATACTGCAGAATCCGGCCTGATTGCAATAGAGCGAAGAACATTCATAGTATTCGCCGCACGGCTCGTCGAGTTTGCTGAAGTAGGTGCAGGTAAAGGTGTTCGGACTGCAGTAAAGTTGTGAACCGCACTGGAAGGTACATTGTTCGCTCTCGCCGGAGGGAAAGGTGCGGCAGGTATAGCTTTCGCCGTCGCGGCCGCATTCGAGCCGCGAGAAATAGTTGCAGAGTTTCGTGGCGCTGCAGTCGGCGCCGGCGGTACCGGGCAGTTCGGCCCCCTGACAGGTCGTATCGGTGCAGGTCAGGCCCGTCAGGCATTCGCGCGTCTCCTCGCAGCTTTTGCCGATACCCTTCTTCTCGAAGCAGATACCGGTCGCGTCGCCTTCGCCCTTTTTGCAGTAGAGGTAGCTCGCGCAGTGCTCGTCGGCCATGCAGGGTTCCCCCTTCGCTCCCGACGAAAGCCGCGAACAGCCCGAAGAGGCAAGACAGGTGTAGCCCGGCTCGCAACGGTCGAGGTTCTCGTTGCACGGTTCCCCCTGTTTTCGGTACAGGACGCATCGGCCGGGACAGGCGCCGCCCGAGAGGTTACACCAACCGCTGTCGCATTCCTCGTCCTGATAGCACTGATCGTTGATGATCTTCTCCCCCTTGAAGGCGAGCGCGCAGTCGGCGATGTCGAAGAGTTTGAGATCGAGCGGGTTGTAGGGCTGCATCTGGCTGACGGTCGAAAAGCATTTCTGCGCCTGATCGGCCTCGATCTTCAGCCAGCCCTTCGTTTCGGCCCGGCGCAGGAGGAAGACCTTCTGCTTGAAGACGGTGAGCCGCCCGGCGTGGAAAAAATCGTAAGCGAAAAGGCTCTCCATGATCGCCTCCGAACAGGAGGCTTTGTTGGAAGAATTGATGATGCCGTCGCTGTACTTCGACGAACTTTCGCAAAGCGTTTCGCGGTAGGTCTCGAAGAAGGTATCGACCAACATAGTCTTTTTCGAACTGCTCGAACCGTCGCAGGTCGTCAGGAAAAGGGCGCTCATGCACAGCGCCAGAAGAAAGATACCGCGCGTCATAACTTATGCCTCCGTCAGATCGTTCCCGGTTTCACGGCCAGCGGCAGACCGCACCCCGGACAGGAAAGAAGCGTTCCGGCGAGCGCCCGGTCACAGGCGCCGCACACGAAAAGCCTTTCCCGCCGGCCGATCGCCGCCATCAGCTCGCGCGTCTCCCCCGCCGGGAGGAGGCGTGCCGCGAGATGATAGTACAAATTCGTTCTTTTATCAACCACCGCCAGTTCCTGCGGCGTCAACACTTTATTGTCGTCGACGAGCGCCGCGAAGAGCGGCCCGTACGGGCCGGGCAGGGCACGCGCCACCGTCGCGCCGACCGGCAGGCCGGCAAGGAGCCAGCGCAACGACAGCTCGTCGCCCGGATGGCGGTCGAGGAACTCCTTGGCGAGGTCGCCCGCCCGGGCGGCGTTCCCCTCGAAGGCGGCAAGGAACACCCCGAGCAACCGTGCGAGGTCGGTATCGCCTTCGTGCCGGATGATCAGGTCAACCCAGCGCCGCACCTCCTCCAGCCGGTTCTGCGCGATGGCGTGGGCCGCCGCGTCGAACATGACGGCGCGCAGGCCGTCGCTCCGGTCGCCGCCCGAGAGCCGGTTGAGCTCCTTCTGGTGAAAAAGGGCGTCGTCGAAAAGAGTATCCTTCAGTTCGATGTCAATGAGTTCACGCAGGGTCGCCGGCCGTTTTTCGAGCGAAAGACTCTGTTTGAGCGCCGCAAGCGCCTTCTGATCGTCATCGAGCGCCCGATGGTCACGGCCGAGGCTGAGCAGTATCGCCGCCTTGTCGCCGTCGGTAAGTTTCTTCCGGTGGAGAAGGGTTTTGTGGAGGAAACTCGCCTTGATCGGCCCCTCTTTGCGCAGGAGGTCGCCCAGCAGGATAAAGCTGCGCACCTCGTCGGGATAGCGGCGCGCGGCGCGGCGCAGCCATTTGGCGAGTTCGGCGGTGTCGCCGTCGGCTATCCGTTCGAGCGCCGGAAGGACCGCAAGCATATCGTGCCGTATCCGCAGGGCGGTCCGCCGCCGCGACCAGATCATCCGCAGAAGGAGAAGCAGGAGCGCGACCAGCAGAGCCGCCGCGACCAGCACCTCCCGGATATGCGGATAAAAGATATCCATCAGCGGATGGCGCCCTTATCGGCCGATGTCTTCACCGTAAGCGCCGCCAGTTCGGCGCGCGTTTTCTGCAATTCCTTCTCGGCCGTCCGTTTAGCGAGATACAGGCTGAAAAAGACCACCGCGAAAACGAGCGTCGCGAGCGTCGAACCGACAGCGCAGGCGGCGATCATCACCACCCACAGCGGCACCGTTTCGAGACGGGTCACCACGAGGTCCACCGGCACCGCCTGCCCGTTCTTGAGGGCAAAGAGCAGTACGACGATGAGCAGCGTCGTGAAAAGCGCTACGAGAAATATGGTACGGAACATGGTCCCCTCCCCCGAAGGTCTACAGTTTTTCGATGAGTGCGCGCAGTTTCTCGTCGCGGAGCTGCGGAGAAAGAAGGCGCGCCGCATATTTCCCGAGTATATCGAATTCCAGATTCACGGTGTCTCCCGCCTTCACCCCCGCCGCGAACGATGTCCGCGCCAGCGTTTCGGGGATGAGCGAAACAACCGCCGTCCCGCCGCGCAATTCGGCGATGGTGAGGCTGATACCGTTCACCGCGATGGAGCCGCGGTCGACCGTGAGATGGCCGAATTCCTGCGGTATCGTCACCGCCAGTTCGATCCCCGCGCCGATCTTTTTGACCGCCGCGATGCGCGACACCGTGTCGACATGACCGGTGACGATATGGCCGTCGAGCCGCCCGCCGAAAAGGAGCGCCCGTTCGAGGTTGACCATGCTTCCCGGCTTATAGTTGGCCGCGATGCTTTTCTTCACCGTTTCGGCCGAGACGAAGAAGCTCAGGCTCTTCGCGTCGAACGCGGTAACGGTGAGACACACGCCGTCCACGGCGATGCTGTCGCCGGTCTTGAGGTCGTTGCCGAAGGGGTTCTTCAGCGTGAGGGTCCGCTCGGGTCCCGTTGCGGTCAACCGGGCGACTTCGCCCGTCTTTTCTATGATGCCGGTGAACATCCGTTTCCTTCCGTTAGCGCACGGTGCGCACTATATCCAACTAATAAGCGCTTTGCAAGTTATTCGACCCGGCGCAAAGTTGACTTGCCCGCCACTTTCGGATAGGGTGAACCGTTGCAACGAATACGGGGTCCCGCATGAAGAATCGCGCCTTTCCCGGACTGCTGCTGACCCTTTCCCGTCTTGAACCGGCGACGGCCGCAGCCCGTCCCGACGGGAACCTCCGCCACTTCCATGTCTCGCGCGTCAGCCGCGAACGGTACCGTTTCGAGGAGAATATCTACACCCTTTCGGGCAATGTGGTCTTCCCCGACTATCAGGCGGTGCGCCGTTTCGCCCACGCGATGAACGAGAAAAAGGACCTCAAGAAACACCCCGAACAGGCGGTGAAGGCGGGCCATCTCAATGCCATGGCGCTCATCGACGAAGTACTTCACCATGTCGTGCGGACCTACCGGAAACAGGTGCTCCCGACGCTTCTGTCCGAAGCGCTCGACTTCCTGCGCGACCGTTTCGGCGCCGAGACCGACGCCGCGATATACCGTTTCGCCGAAGAATTCCCCCCCGCGCCGGTCCACTGCGGCGAAAAGAGTCTTGCCGACTATCTGGCCGGAAAATGCGGCGACGATACGGCGATGGAAGTGGAACTCGAAGAACTGCTGATGCTCTTCATCGCCAACCAGAACCCGGCGTTCATCCGCTACCACGAACTCTACGGCGACAAGGATCTGCGCGCCACGACCCGCTACGGTGAATTGACCGCGGCGCTCGGCGAATTCTTCGAGACAAAGCCGAAATTCGGCCCCGGCAACAAGAACCTGCTCGATCTCCTCATGGCACCGGCGCTCAGCCATCCCGATTCGCTGGCCGATCAGCTCGGCTTCATCCGCGAACAGTGGGGCCTGCGCTTCGTCGGCGACCATTTCATGAAGATCCTCGTCGGGGGCGATATGCTCCGCGAAGAGGAAAAAATGCTCTTCCCGGTCGAAGGTCACGGCGAGGTGATGACCGCCGAATCGCTCGGCGGCAGTGGCGGTTTTCAGCGTAGTGAGTGGCGCGACAACGAGTACGAGGCCTTTTCGGTCGACCGCGACTGGATGCCGCGTCTTATTATGATCGCCAAGAACGCCTTTGTCTGGCTCGACCAGCTCTCGAAACAGTACGGCAAGCCGCTCACCCGGCTGGACGATATACCGGAAGATGAACTGAAGAAAATGGCGGCGTGGGGCTTCACCGGCTTGTGGCTCATCGGCATCTGGGAGCGCTCGACCGCGAGCCGCACCATCAAGCAGATCATGGGGAATCCCGAGGCGGCGGCATCGGCCTATTCGCTCTACGACTACACCATAGCGCAGGAACTGGGCGGTGAAGCGGCTCTGGCGACGCTGCGCGACCGCGCCAAGAAATACGGCGTCCGGCTCGCCTCCGACATGGTCCCCAACCACATGGCGATCGATTCACGCTGGGTCCACCACCATCCCGACTGGTTCGTTCAGACGAACTATCCGCCCTTTCCGTCGTACACCTACAACGGGCCGAATCTTTCGACCGAACCGCATCTGGGCATCTATATCGAGGACCGCTACTACGACCGGACCGACGCGGCGGTCACCTTCAAACGGGTCGATTTCCGCCACAACGATGTCCGCTACATCTACCACGGCAACGACGGCACCAGCTATCCGTGGAACGATACGGCGCAGCTCGACTATACCAAACCCGAGGTGCGCGAGGCGGTCATCCAGACCATTCTCCATGTCGCGCGGCAGTTCCCCGTCATCCGTTTCGACGCCGCGATGACGCTTGCCAAACGGCACTATCAGCGGCTCTGGTTCCCCGAACCGGGGACCGGCGGCGACATTCCGTCGCGCGCCGAACACGCCCTTTCCCGCGACCAGTTCAACGAAAAGATACCCAACGAATTCTGGCGCGAGGTCGTAGATCGTATCCAGACCGAGCTCCCCGATACCCTGCTCCTCGCCGAGGCCTTCTGGCTCATGGAGGGGTACTTCGTCCGTACCCTCGGGATGCACCGCGTCTACAACAGCGCCTTCATGAATTTCCTCAAGAACGAGGAGAACGACAAATACCGCCTGTCGGTCCGCAATGTCCTTGAGTTCGATCCGTATATCCTTCAGCGGTTCGTCAACTTCATGAACAACCCCGACGAAAAAACGACGGTCGAACAGTTCGGAAAGGACGATAAGTGTTTCGGCGTCTCGGTACTGCTCGCCACCATGCCGGGGCTCCCGATGTTCGGCCACGGCCAGATAGAGGGTTTCACCGAGAAATACGGGATGGAATACCATAAAGCCTACTGGAACGAATCGGTCGACCACCACCTCGTCCAGCGCCACGAACGGGAGGTTTTTCCGCTCCTGCGCAAGCGGTGGCTGTTCGCCGGGGTCGACAATTTCTATCTCTACGATTTCTTCCTGCATAACGGGCAGGTCGACGAGAATGTCTACGCCTACTCCAACCGCTCGAACGGCGAAAAGGCGCTCGTTATCTTCAACAATAAGTTCCGCGAGACCTCCGGCTGGATCAAGACCTCGGTCGGGTTTCTCGATAAAGGGAGCGGGCAGATCCGCCAGCGGACGCTCGTCGAGGGGCTGGAACTCACCCCCGGCGCGGGACGCTACCTGCTGATGCGCGACCACATATCGGGCCTTGAATTCATCCGGCGGACAAGCGATCTGGCCGAAAAGGGACTCTATGCCGCCATCGGCGCCTACAAATATCAGGTCTTCCTCGACCTGCGCGAAGTGACCGAAACGGCCGCCGAGCCGTGGGGCGCGCTCCACGATGCGCTGAAAGGTGCCGGTGTCCCCGACATCGCCCGCGCCCTCACCATGCTGACGCTCGACCCGCTCCACGGATCGTTCCGCCGCATCGCCAATCCCGATACCTTCAAGGATCTCATCGCGGCACGCACCGAGCGGGTGAAGGATCCGAAGAAAGCCGAACTCGTGATGCGGAAACTGCTTGCCCGCCTTGCGGCCGACTATACCCTTTTCCTTGAGGAACTGAGGCGTTACCACGGCGGCGAAGGGGACGCCGAGAAGCTCGCGGAACTTTTCGCCGACGATCTGGCCGCCTTCATCGAACTGCCCACCGTCGACCTGACACCGCTCGACCCGGCGGCGCAGGAGTGGTTGACCGCCGTCATCAGCGACGATGTTCACGCCCTTCTCATGATGTTCGGCTGGACCCTCACCGCACGGCTTTCACAGATAGTGCGCGAAAAGAACGACGGCCCGGCGTCGAACGCCATCCTGCGGCAATACCTGCTCGAAGAACTTTTCCTGCGGCTTTTCCGCGAGATGGGGCGCAGCGAACGGCACGCCGAGATGGAACAGCGGCACATCCGCGCCTTCGTCTACTATCAGAATTGGTGGCGGCAGTATCCGCAAGAGGATCTGTGTCACGCGATGATGAGCGATATCTTCGCCGACGAGAATATGCACCGCGTCCTCCAGATGAACGAGTACAAGGGTGTCCGCTACTTCAACAAGGAGGCGACCGAACATTTCGTCAACGGCCTGTTCGTCATGGCGGTCCTCGACCTTATCCGCGGCGATCTGCCGAAGGCGGAGATGAAGAAGGAACTCAAAGTACGGACCGCGCTCGCGCGGCGTATCCTCGACGCGATGCCGCTGTCGGAATACCGTGTCGATAAGTTGCTGGAAGTGCTTAAAGAACCGGCGAATGAAGCAAAGCCGAAGAAAGAAAAAGCACCGGCTCCCAATGCCAAAGTCGCGAAGGACAAGCCGTCCAGCAAGACGAAGAAAGAAAAAATTCCTAGCAAAACTCAAGTAAAGAAGTCTTCTGTAAAATAATATTGTTCAGCCAAAAAGGGGCAACATGAACATTAACGGACATATTGAACGATACCTCGAAGAATATTTAAATATGTCCAACCCTGGTTTTGCCGTTCTACTAAATGGACCTTGGGGGTGTGGCAAAACTTTTTTCATCAGGAATTTTATAAACAAATATGATCTTGATTTTAAAGAATTCGATAAAAACTATAAGAGCAGATTTCTTTATATCAGTCTTTATGGTATAGAAAGAGAAGAAGACATTGACAAAAAGATATTTCTAGCGCTCCACCCCAAACTAGAAGGTCATCACTCTGACATATTACTACATTTCTGTAAGGGAATGATCTCCATGGTTCCCCAGTCAGATAAGCTATTAAATAGTTTTAATGCAAAAGACTTCATTCATGCAATAAAAGGGAAGAACGAAGATAAAGACAAAATTTTCATTTTTGATGACTTGGAGCGTTGTGAATTGCCTCCCAATAGAATTCTTGGCTATATAAATGGGTTTATTGAACATTTAGAATTAAAATGTATTGTTCTGGCTCACGAAGATGAATTATACAAAAAACACAACGGTGATACAGACTATTACAAGAAATTATCAGAAAAGGTTTTAGGAAAAAAATTCAAGCTGACTACAGATGTTGAGAATATGACTGATGAGTATTTAAAATCAATAGCGCTTCTGGGGAAAAAGGAAGTTTTACTTGCGAAACATCGCTCAACTATTGTAAGCATTTTTAAACTATCAGAAAAAGACAATCTTCGTCTGCTAAAAAATGGGCTTGATGATTTTCGACGAATATTTTTGAAGTTGGATGACCACTATTTTTCTTCTGATGGATTTGTTGAAGAGTTATTAGAATCATTCTTTGCTTTCTATTTTGAGTTTAACACAGGTTCTTTTTTAGAAAAAGACTTCGATGAAATTGGTATGGCCTGCTACACAAGTTACAAAAAAAGCCAGGATAAAGAACAAGAGCTTTCGACGGCTGAGAATTTCATCGTTAAATATTCTTTTTTCTCCATGCATTCCCCCCTGATTCCACATGAAAAATGGAAAGAAATATTTACCAATGGTTTTATCGAAAAAGAGACGCTTGTAGATTGTTTGGAAAACAGTCGTTTTTTTATGAAAAACAATGCTCCTGCATTCATCAAGTTGTGGCATTTTATGGATATGGAAGATGACAATTTTGAGGTTGTCCTAACCGATGTTTTGTCCAAATGGGAAAAACTGGAGTTTCGAGAACCAACTGAAATTCTACATCTTTGCGGTCTCTTTTTGGCTTTTTCAAAAACAAAAATTGTTGAGAAAACGACCGAGAAAGTTGTAATAGAGTGTAAAGCGTATATCAGCAAAGGAGCATCAAGTGGCTTTTTTGATAAACTAACAAAAAGTGAAATCAGAATGTCAGATGCGAGAGGACTAGGATATTTTTCAAGTAATACTCCTGAATTCAGAGAATTATTTCGTTACCTAGAGGAAGAAATTGCCAAATCAATTGAGCGAGACATGCCACAAAAAGCAAATGCGCTTATGGATCTAATGAGTTCAGATCATCATGCCTTTTATGACCAAACAACTTTAAGCAATACAAGCAGAAACATATACTATGACATCCCTATATTTTCATTTGTTAAGCCAAGTATATTTATAGAGACTATTTTAAAAATAGAAAATAGGAAAATGTCTGTTGTGTTGGATGCCATGAAGGAAAGATATAGGTATGCTAATATTAATGAGAAACTTGTTCGTGAGGAAGACTTTTTAAATGAATTTGCGCGTCTTCTAAGAAAAAATATAGCAAAATGCAAAGGTAAAATCAGGAGACACCTTTTAACCATATTCCTTAACAATGAACTCCCTTTGGCTATCCAAAATCTCAAGAAGGCTAAGAAGCCAGAAACACCGTAATTTGTTTCAATGCAAGTGGTGTCTTACCATAATGTTCAAGAGTTAAGTCAATCAACCGACCGCCTTTTTGATGATATCTTCGATCTCGGCCGCCGCCCGCCCCATCACCGTGGCCGCGTCACCGCCGAAGGCCGCGAGCATCGGCGCCGCGTTCATCCGCCCGACCGCTATGCCATCGCCCATGTCGATCACCGCTATCCGGCACGGCATGAAAGCGGCCATCATCCGCGTCTCCGGCTTTTCCAGCAGGTCGGCCGAATGACTCGGCTTGCACAGCTCGATGACCGTCACCGCTTCGACCGCGCGTCCCGACTTTTCCTTGATCGTCTTCTGAAGATCGTGCGTCATCGGCAGGCCCCAGCCCAACCCCTTCGCCGCCTCCTGCACCCGTTGCACCGTTTCGGCGAACGGATACTTTGAACGGCTCACCGTCACCGGCCCGTTCTGAACCCCTTGTTTCTCCTGCATCGCATACCTCCTTTCGGGTCATCCTTACCGATATCTATAAGCACCTAGGGAAAAAAGAAAGGCCCTTGCTTCACGAATAGTCAAATCGCCGTTATTGCAATTATGAAAAACTCCGGGTATTATGCGGCGTGTTTTTTTGAGAAGGAGCGTTCTCATGTTCAAGCTCGTGCTGATCTTCGCGGGAGTGTTGTTGCTTTCGGTCTCCTGCGGTCAATTGAAGACGAATCCACCGGACGGCACCGACAACATCGCGGTGAACGACCATGCCTCGACCGATTCCGATTCTATCGTGTCGGGGGACGAGGACGATCCGCTCAACGATATCGCGGGCGGGGATACCGACAACCCGGCTACTGACGACCCGGGCAACGACACCGCGACGACCGATAACCAGACCACCGACGAGGATGTCGTCTCGCCGACCTGCGGCAACGGGACGGTGGAAGGGGTCGAGCTCTGCGACGGTACCATCGATAACTGCGTCGATGTGGACCCCTACGAGTATTCGGGCGGCAAAGCGCAGTGTCTCGACAACTGCACCGGCTGGGACACCGATACCTGCGAGAAAGAGGATCAGTGCGTGTCGGGCGATAAGAAATGCACCGACAGCACCCATTACGCGACCTGCGGCGACCCCGACTCCGACAGTTACACCGAGTGGGGTCCCGAGACGCTCTGCCCCGACAGCGGGACCTGTTCGGGCAACGGCGAATGCTCGGTCCCCTGCACGACCCACTACACCTACGATTGTTACTCCGGCGATGTCTATTATTACGATTCCTGCGGCGGACTTGAGGACCTGAAAGAGGAATGCGGCGTAAGCGGGTACACCGGGAGCAACTACTGCAGTTCGGGTAATGTTTACCGCGATTATGTGACTCGCGGCTGTTCGAGCTACGACTGCACCGAAAGCACCGCGGCCGCACTCATCGAATCCTGCACCAACGGCTGTTCCGGCGGCGTCTGCAATGCCGAGAAGGCGGCGATTTGGTATGATTCGACCTCCGGCCTGACCTGGCAGAACACGGCGATATCGACCTATTCTCAGAGTAGCGGATCGACCTACTGCGCCAACCTTTCTCTGGGTAGCTACAGCGACTGGCGTCTGCCGACGGTATCGGAACTGCGGTCTCTGGCACGGAGCTGTACGAAGATAACGACGGGCGGGACCTGCTCCGTGATAGATTCATGCACTTCCTACGCAAGCTGTTATAATTCCTCGAATTGCGGCACCTGCACCTCCGGCGCCGGCCCCTCCGACGCGGGGATGTACTGGGATGCGGCGCTCATCGACACCGGCAGCACCTACTGGTCGGCGACCGTTCTGAGCGACTATGCCTCCTCCTACGGCTGGACGATAGATTTCACCTCAGGGACGCTCGCCTACCAGTACCTCACCGATCCTTTCTCGGTCCGCTGCGCACGGGGAACCGCATCCGGTTACTGCGGCGACGGCACCGTCAACGGGTCCGAGATATGTGACGGCGATTCGACCTCCTGTGAGAGCGTTCTGGGCAGCTCCTACACCGGCACCGCCTACTGTTCAGGCGACTGTTATTACTGGGATACCTATTACTGCTCCGAGGCAGGAATAGAGCCCCCCGCCACCGTGTCGGCCTCCGACGGCTCCTACACCGGCTACATCTATATCTCGTGGAGCGCGGTGACCGGCGCGGACTCTTATTATGTGTACCGATCAACCTCGTCGGGCGGCACCTACAGCGTGGTCAGTTCGGCCCAGACGAGCACCTACTACTACGATTATCCGCCCTTGGCGAGCACCTATTATTATTATAAGGTGGTCGCCTACGATTCATCGCTCGGATACAGCGACTACAGCACCTACAACGAAGGCTGGTGCTACTGACCGCCGGACCTGAGGCATTTTACGGACAGATCTGTTTTCTGAGCGGATCGCGGGTCCGCTGGTGATGGCGGAATTCGGTACCGGTCCGGTCGGCGGTGACATTCTGCGTGTGCAGTGCCGAGCCGTCGGGAAGCGGCAGGAAGGCGAGACCTTCCATTTCGCCGGTGGTGTCGAGCACGAGGATCGGCTGGTTCACGCCGGTCTCGAGATCTATCTTGAATGTCGTTTTCTCGGTGACATCGCTGTTCGCGTACATCGCCCCTTCGAAGAGTTTCGCTCCCTGTATCCGGCCAAGCGCCGGGTAAAGCGGGATGGTCCGCTGGTAGGTCACCGTGGCCAGATCGTATTCGTATATCCCCGGCGTCGGGTTCCACTCGGCGACATAGAGAAGTCCCGCCGGGCCGTCGACCGCCACCCACGGCACCCCCGCCGTAAGCAAAACATTCGAGAGGTCGTAAATGGTCCCGTAGTTCAACTCGTTGTCGTAAAGCACTATCTTGGGGTTCTCATAGGCGCTGCCGTCCTCGACCGGTGCGTAGAGCGTCCCGTTCCAAAAGTCGATGTCGCCGATATGGTTGCTGCCGGCCGCCTGCAGGACCGGCGGGATGGCGAGGTTGTTCGCCATGATGTCGTTGTAGGACATATCGGTCTTACTCCACAAAGGGTTTCTCAGTTTG
>CAYPQK010000002.1:51254-63601 GCA_964412895.1 uncultured Spirochaetales bacterium | reverse complement strand
AATACCAGTTCGTCCCGTCGGTCGCCACCCCCTGCGCCCGTTTCGCGGCGACGAGCGCCGACCACGATTCCTGCCCGATCTGGCTCCATATCTCGTTATCTGTCTGACGAACGAAGAGTTCTGTCGCCGCCTGCGTATCGACCGGCGTCCGGCCCGGGATCCACGCGGCGATACGCGCCGCGATATCGTCGGCGGTCAGATCGGCGAAATCTTCCGGAGCGCCCGCGGCGGTGATGTCGGCGATGACGACGCCGTTGGACGGATCGTTGTCGTCGTCGAGGCTGAACAGCAGCACGACCGCCCGCGCCACCGCGTCGCTGTGGTGGCACTGGCCCGTCTCGACGAGTTGCCACGGGCTGACGAGCGGTGCGCCGGGCGTCTCGCGGAACTGCACGGTGCCGACAGAAAAGGTGACCGTGCCGCCCGCTTCGTAGGTGAACCCGCCGTCAACACCGGTGAGACCATTCTGCGAACCGGCGACATAGAGTACTCCCGCGATCGGCCCCGGCCAGTCACCGCCGCCGCCCACGAATTTTCCGGTGAGTATCTCGACCGTTATATCGGTGTCGGTGTCCGGCGTTTCGTCGTCGGCGAACAGCAGATCATCGCCGTCATCGATGGTGACCTGATCCGACGGATCCGACAGATCGGTCTGATCCGACAGATCATCCCCCATGTCCCCATCGGGGATAATCGGCAGTTCGTTCTCGGTGAGCACCACGGTATCGCCGTCGGCAATAAGATCGTCGATTGTGATCGGTTCGTCGGTCGCGCATCCCGCCGCTATGAGGACAAGGCAGAGGATCGTGACATATCCCGTCCTTTTCATGCAACTCCCCGTGATTCATCTTTGCATTATCAACACAGAAGGCAGTATAGCCGATCTCTCACGGAAATCAAACCTCTCTCTTTCCCTGCGGATTCTTTTGCCGTCAAGCCGCTCGTCTTCTTCCCTTGACTTTTCTTTCTTCAGCATTATAAGTGTGTTGCCACTAGCAATTATTGTGGCGCGGAGGTGTGCATGGCAAAGAAGAAGGCGGTCCTCAATGAATCGAAATGCGATAACAGCCCCTTCTGTCCCGTGGTGAAGGTCTGCCCCGTCAAGGCGGCGGAACGGGCGGGCGGCAGCGGCGGATTCCTCGGGATATTCGGCGGCGGCGGCAAGGTCGCCATCGATGCCGCGAAATGCACCGGCTGCGGTGTCTGTGTGCAGTACTGCCCGCACGGGGCGGTGACGATGAGGAAGGATTAAACTATCCTGATCAGATATCGTCGAAGATGTCCTTTTCCTGCTTGGGCTGGAACATCTGGGGATCGAATTCGGTCTGCAACTCTATCTTGTCGGGCCAGAGGTAGAACGGTTCGGCGCTGGTGTCGTTGGTGCCGCGCCAAGTCTCTTCGCTGTAGATGATGTCGACCGTTTCGCTCTTTATCTCGACCAGTTCGCCGCGGCGCAGAAGATAGTAGAGATCGTATTCGCGGCAAACCTTTCCTTCTATCGTTTCGGCGCATTCGCCGTTCATCTCGAAGCGGCCGCCGACCATGACCGAAAGCACTTTATAGGGAAGCACCATGCCGAAGACGCTCGACGATATCGCGGGCCACGGCTGCGGCGGCTCCCAAACGCCGTCATGGAAGACATGGGCCGTTATCCCCTGCATGATCATGGTGGCGCCGTGGGTGTGGAACGGGCCGAACACATCGATACGCCAAGTGCCCGGATCGGCGCAGAACATCTCGTAGTCGACCTTGTAGCGGTCCCCCTGCGTGAGCACCGATATCTCCCCTTCGGCCTGGAACGAGGCCAGTTCTTCGTTCAGGACGAGTTTCTCCGGCTTCCAGTCGAGGTTGCGGGCAAGATCTATGTGCGAGATAAAGACGGGACCGCAACACGAAAGAAGGAAGCAGGCGGCGCATACCGCAAGGAAAAGGGTTCTCATGCGGGCATGCCTTCCGTGGCGGGAACGACGGGAGCGGGCTGAACCGTTTTACCGAAGATGACATCTATATCGGCCTTTTCGACGGTCTCTTTCTCCATCAGGAGCGTCACCATCTGTTCGACCTTCTCACGATTCTCCTTCAGTATCGCGGCGGCGCCCTCGTAGGCTTCGGTGATGATGCGGTGTATCTCGCGGTCTATCCGTTCGGCGGTGTATTCGCTCATGTGAGCGCGGCGGGTCAGTTCGCGGCCGAGGAAAACCTCCTCTTCGTGTTCGCCGTAGTCTATCGGACCCAGTTCGTCGCTCATGCCCCAGTGCATGACCATGTTGCGGACGAGGTGGCTGGCCCGTTCGATATCGTTGCCGGCACCGGTGGTTATCTTGCCGATGAAGATCGCCTCGGCGCAACGGCCGCCCAGCAGTATGCGGATACGGGCGATGAGTTCTTCGCGGGTATGGTCGTAGCGGTCCTTTTCGGGTAGCATCTGGGTGACGCCGAGCGCCCGGCCGCGCGGTATGATGGAGACTTTGTAGATCGGATCGGCGCCGGGGGTGAAGTAGCCGACCACCGCGTGGCCCGCCTCGTGGTAGGCGGTGACCTTCTTCTCCTCGTCGGTGAGGACCATGCTGCGCCGCTCCTTCCCCATGAGCACCTTGTCCTTCGCCTCCTCGATCTCCTTCATCGCGACCTTTTCCTTGCCCCGTTTGGCCGCAAGGAGCGCCGCTTCGTTGAGGAGATTGGCCAGATCGGCGCCCGAGAAACCGGGGGTCCCCTTCGCTATCTGGGCGAGGTCGAGCACCTCTTCGTGGCGGACATTCTTGATGTGGACCTGCAGTATCTGTTCGCGACCCCGCATATCGGGCATCGGCACATAGACCTGCCGGTCGAAGCGGCCGGGACGGAGAAGCGCCGGATCGAGGACATCGGGGCGGTTGGTGGCCGCCATCACGATGACGCCGGCGTCGGTGCCGAAGCCGTCCATCTCGACGAGCAATTGGTTGAGCGTCTGTTCGCGTTCGTCATGGCCACCGCCGAGACCCGCGCCGCGCTGACGGCCGACGGCGTCTATCTCGTCAACGAAAATGATGCAGGGAGCGCTTGCTTTCGCCTGTTTAAAAAGGTCGCGTACCCGGCTCGCGCCGACGCCGACGAACATCTCGACGAAATCGCTGCCCGATATCGAGAAGAAGGGAACGCTCGCCTCGCCCGCCACCGCCTTGGCCAGCAGTGTCTTGCCGGTGCCGGGGGCGCCGACCAGCAGTATGCCGCGCGGTATCTTGGCCCCCATCCGGGTATAGGAAGCGGGCCGTTTGAGGAAATCGACCACCTCTTCCAGTTCCTCTTTCGATTCATCCACACCCGCAACATCCTTGAATGTTATCGGGTTCTTATCCTTCGATATGATGCGGTGCTTCGATTGGCCGAAGGTGAATGCCTTGCCGCTGCCGCCCTGTAGTTGCCGCATGAAGAAAACGAAGAAGACGATGAGGATGATCATCGGGAGCCACGAGGCGAAGATCGCCTGCAGGAGGGTGTTGTCCTCCGGCTTTTTGTAGCGGGCGATGACATTCTTGTCGGCGAGGATCTTCATCACCTCTTCGCCCGACGGGCCGATGGCGATGAACTGCTTGCCGTCGACGAAACTCCCCTTGTACTCGACGCCGTCTATCTCGACCTGCTTGACCTCGCCGTTTTTGACCCGGTTGAGGAAGGTCGACATATCGATCTCCTCCACCGCCGTCTGCTGGGTGAGCTTCGTGATATTGAATATGATGAACAGCGCGGCAAGGAGCACCGCCCATATCACCAGACTCTTGTAGTTGAACTTCATTCCCGTGTTATCCTCGTGCGGGTAGCAAAAAACCGGATGATTATAACCGCAAAAAGCGAATTTGCAACTTTGCGGCGGATATCTTTCGGTGCCCGAAAAACTTGTCAAACCGCCCCCGTTCGTACATGATAGGGCCGACCGGTGAACGATACGAGGAGGAACGATATGAGTCAGTCGCGCGGCAAGCTGGGCATCATGACCTGCAACTCCGGCAAAGCCTTTGCCGACAAGGTGGTCCAGCACATCGAACAGATCTACAGCAAAAAGGCGATCGAGGAGGAGTTCAAGTATGTCTTCTCCGAGGAGATCCGCTTCGCCAACAGCGAGATAAAAAGCGTCGTTCACGAACCGGTGCGCGGCTATGACCTCTACATCATCCAGTTGATGGACGACCCGCTCTCCCCCGTGTCGGTCAACGATAACCTGATGGCGCTGGCCACCTCCATCAACGCCGCCTACAACAGCGATGTCGAGAGCGTCACCGCCGTCATCCCGCAGTTCCCCAACAGCCGTCAGGAACGGCGCAAGGGGCGCGAAAGTCTCACCGCCGCGATGACCGCACAGTTCCTTGAGGAGTGCGGCGCCAACCGCGTACTGACCATCGACATCCACGCCGAGGCGATCGTCGGTTTCTTCCGCAAGGCGCGGCTCGACAACCTCCACGCATCCAAGGAACTCATCAAATATCTACACGCCAACAATCTCGTGTCGCCCAACACCGTGGTGGTCGCCCCCGATGTCGGATCGGCCGAGACGGCGCGCTACTACAGCCGCGAACTGAAGTGCGACATGGCGATGATCATCAAGGAACGCGACTACTCGAAGACCTCGACGGTCATCTCGACCCGGCTGGTCGGCAATGTGAAGGAACGCGACATCCTCATCATCGACGACATGATCGCGACCGGCGGCACCCTCATCGCCGCCTGCCGGACGCTCAAGGAATTCGGCGCGCGGCGCATCGATGTAGCGGTCACCTTCCCCTTCTTCAACGGCCAAGCGGTGCAGAACATCGACGCGGCGTGGCACGAGGGGATCATCAATACCCTCGCCGGCACCAACGCGGTGTGGCGCGGAGAGGAGTTCGTGAAACAGCACGAATGGTACCGCGAGGTCGATGTGACGCGGCTGTTCGCCGAGGTCATCTACCGCATCAATCACATGAAATCGATATCGGGCCTGCTTGACTGACGCCCGGAGAACTCACGGAGAGACCATCATGCTGAAGATCGACAAAGTATCGGGACGCGATGTCCTGATGGAAAGCGAGATCCCGTTCCTGAAGGTGTTCAAAAAAGGAAAAGTGCGCGAGGTCTACGAACTGGGCGAGTATCTGCTCATCGTCGCCACCGACCGCCTCTCGGCCTTCGATGTGGTGATGAAAAGCGGCATCCCGCACAAGGGTGTCTACCTCACCAAACAAAGCTCCTTCTGGTTCAAATTCCTCAATCAGAAAGGGTATCTGACCCATTTCGTGACCGACGACATCAGTGAGATGGCGAAGCTCACCGGCGAGAAACGGCTGCTCGACCTGCCGTGGCTCAAAGGGCGCGCGATGCTCGGCAAGAAGGCCGAACTGGTCCCGGTCGAGGCGGTCTGCCGCTTCCGCGTGTTCGGATCGGCGGTGCCGGCGCTCAAGGAGAAGAAGTGGATCTGGGACACCCCCGAGATCGACGGCGAGATAAAAGAGGGTGCGCTCATCAAGAACGGGCCGCTGTTCACCCCGACCGAGAAATCGGAGACCGACGACAAGATATCATTCGACCAGATGGTCAAGATCGTCGGCGACAAAGCGCGCGCCGAAGAGATCAAGAATAAAACGCTTGAGATATTTCGGCTGGTCAACGACCATGCGCAGAAGACCTTCAACTTCGAGATAGCCGACGGCAAGATCGAATGGGGCCTCTTCGGCGGCAAGCTGATGCTCATCGACGAGACCTTCACGAGCGATTCGGCCCGCTTCATGCCCGACAAGTCGAAGGAATTCTTCCGCTCGTGGCTCAAGGACAACAACCTCAAGGGGCAGGCGGTCGCCCTCCCCGACGACATCGCGCTGGCGGTGGCCGATCTCTACGCCTCGCAGTGCCGCTCGATGCGGGTGCTGTAAAGATATCTGTTCTTGACTTTCTCGTCTAAAATTAGAGAATCCTTCTGCTGAAAGAAGATAGGAAGAGCATGACAAGTCTTCAAGAAATAATCAATGCCGCTAAAATCGGCGAGAACACTGATTGGGAATTCAAGTCGGCTCGTGGAGGTTTTCCCGGTAGCTTCTGGGAAACTTACAGCGCCATGGCAAATAGTGAAGGCGGCAGAGTTGTCCTTGGAGTTAAAGAGGCGCCTAGTCGAGCCATCTTGGATGGTTTAACGGAATCGGACATCACGAAATACAGGAAAATTCTCTGGGATGGGCTGAACGATCGAGGAACGGTCAGCATCAATCTTCTCGACAACAACTCTGTTGAAACCATTGCCCACGAGGAGAAATTCTTGTTGCTCGTTACCATTCCACGCGCCTCCCGTCTCCAGCGGCCGGTATTTCTGAGCAGAAATCCTTTCGGCAACACCTATCGTCGGTACGAAGAGGGAGATTACCGCTGTGATGATGAAGAGGTTCGTCGGATGTTCGCCGATGCCCAGTCCGTTCCGGCCGATAATCGCTTGCTGAGGAACTTCAGCATGGCGGACCTCGATCAGCCCAGCATCACCCAATACCGTCAACGGTTGCGGGCAGTCAAAGGAGATCATCCTTGGTTGAATCTGGGAGATCGGGAGCTGCTCGAACAGTTGGGAGGATGGCGGAAGGACCGGTCGACCGGAGAAGAGGGGCTTACCGTTGCCGGTCTTCTTATGTTTGGAAAAGATTCCGTTATACGCGATCCCGACGCGATTCCCTCATATTTCGTCGATTATCGGGAGAAATTAGATCCCACTATCCGTTGGAGCGATCGTTTGTATCCTGATGGGACTTGGGAGGCAAATCTTTTTCAGTTTTACTCCCGTTGTTGGCCAAAAATCTCTCTTGCGTTACCGGTGCCGTTCGCGCTGGAAAAAGGGGTCCGGCAGGATGAAACCCCGGCACATGAAGCATTGAGAGAGGCGTTCGTCAATGCTATTATTCATGCCGATTACACCGCACCCGGAGGTGTCATCGTCGAACGATATCCCGATCAATTCATTATAGAGAATCCCGGCGTTCTTCTCGTTTCCTTAGAACAGTATCGTTCGGGCGGCGTCAGCGAATGCCGCAACAAGGCATTACAGAAAATGTTCCTCATGATCGGCGGAGGGGAACAGGCTGGATCGGGTGCATACAAAGTGCGTACCGGCTGGCTTTCCAGAAATTGGAGAACACCACGGATCATTTTGAGACCTCGCCCCGATCGAGTCTCTCTCGTCCTTCCGATGATAAGTCTGATCCCTGCGGAAACACGAGAACGGCTGCACGGTATCTTCGGTACAATGCTTGAAACTATGAATCCATCGGAACAACAGGCTTTGGCAACCGCCGATATCGAGGGGCAGGTATCAAATGTGCGGCTTCAGGAACTGACCTCCGATCATCCCGTTGAAATATCACGCATGTTGCAACGCCTTTGTGAAAAAGGGTGGCTTGTTTCCGACAACCGCAGAAGATGGACTACTTACAAGTTGCCACACGAACAGAAGCAACTCTCATTGTTTTCTTCTTCTCCCGGAGAATCTTCGCAAAAAGCGGACTCGACACATATAAAACAGGACTTGACACATAACGAGCCGAGCTTGTTACATAACGAGCCGGACTCGACACATAACATGAATAGTGACCTTAATAATTTAGCTACCACTGTTGCCGGAAAACAACGGGCGACGCCCACATCAGTTCGCGCAACAATCCTCGTTCTCTGCCACGGACGATATCTTTCAGCCAAGGAACTTGCGTCGCTACTGAAACGCAACAGCGCGGGTTTGCGGTCCCGATATCTCGGTCCTATGGTTTCGGAAGGTTCCTTGAAACTGCGCTTCCCCGACAAGCCGAATCATGTCGATCAGGCGTATACTGCTTCCTAGCTCTTTTTATGTCGATCTCTACGCCTCGCAGTGCCGCGCCATGCGGGTACTGTAGAAACGCACTCTTTTTTAAGCGAAGATCACCCTTCTTTTGACGCCGCTTCGTGCTTGGTGACCAGTCCCCGGAAGAGGAACAGGCCCACCGGCGATATGACGGCGGTGAGGCCGACCCAGAACCAGACCATGTAGTGATCGGGATAACTGGCGAGCGCGTTCCCCGCCGCGTCGACCGGCACATAGGTCTCCAGCAGTATCCCCGACATCGGCCCGACGAACATTTTCGCGAGGAAGAACGGGAGGATGGAGAGCGATATGTAGGTCCCTTCCTTTCCTTTGGGCGCCAACTCGGCGGTGAACTGCATGAGCCGCGGCGACCAGATCGCCTCGCCGATGGTGAAGACGAAGATGAAGATGAGAAGCGGCCAGTAGGCGGGATGGGGATCGCCCGCGACGCCGAGCCATTCGGTGAAGACGATGCCCGACAGCAGCGTTCCGTTCAGCCCCGCGAACCAGTCGCCCGGCATCACGCCGATGAAACAGGCGAGCGCCGAAATGGTGGTGCCGATGAGGAGCATCCGGTAGGAGGGGACTTTCTTGAAGAAATAGCCGACCAGCGGGACCAGAATAACGACCAGCACCGGGTTGAGGACACCGTAGAGGGCGCCGATCTTCGCCCCCGGGCCGAAGAGGCGCAGGCCGTATTTAGGGAGCGTCATGCTGTTGAGGTGGAAGAAGACGAGCCGGACGAAGACGACGATGAAAATGATGACGAGGAATTTGTAGAAGAAGGGGTCGCTCCAAGTGCTTTTGAGGCTTTTTGCGGTGCCGGAGAGGGCGTTGACGGCAGTGTCGCGCGCCACGGTGAATATCCCGCCGGGGAGTTTCGGCTGGGGCTTGAAGACCATTTTTCCGGCGTCGTCGAGTTCGACCCCGTCACGCAGCACCGAAAGAAAGAGAAGGCTCGGGAGAGTGAGCAGAAAACCGGCGAAAAAGATCGCCTCGTAGGGGGCAAGGGCGATCCCGAGTCCCGGCACAGTCCACGAGCCGCCATCGGCCGCCACGCCGATCCGTATCTTGTCCCACAGCCAGCCGCCGATGGCATAGCCGACATTCATCAGGGTGTAAAAGAGGGCGAAACCCATCGCTGCCGTCTCTTTGGTGGTCATCTTCTTGATGCCGACCGATATGACCGGCGCCATCACCGCGAGGCCGAAGGCGTAGGGCATGAAGCCGAAAATAGTGGCGGTGTAGATGTCGCCCGATACCGCGAGGATGAAACGGGTGAAGATGAGCGTTATCGTCCCGAGGAGCAGTGTCCGCTTGATGCCGATGGTGTCGGTCACCGCGCCGATGACGATGGTGAAGAGGTTGATGAGGATGCTCCAGACGGAAAAATAGGTTCCCGCCGCGACATCGCCCATGCCGAAATTCTTGGTGAGGTAGAGGGCGATGGTCATGTTGATCATCGCGTAGGCCGAATACTCGAGCACCTTGGTCCCGTAGAGGAGCCACAGGTCGCGCGGCGAGGCGCGCAGACCCTTGATGTAAACGACGACGATGGCGGCGATGACGACGCCGACAACGGCGATCAGCAGGTTGAAAGCGAGCGCGGGGGTCATGGTGGCCTCGTTCTCATGTTCGGGGAGCGGGCGCCGCTCCTAGTGGGCGGCGGAGGGACCGGTCTTATCTTCCATGTGCTTTTTGTAGATGCCGTGCAGGAGGAGCAGGCCGATGGGGGTCACGATCGCCATGCCGCCGATCCAGACCCAGACCATGTAGTGCTGGGAAAGATCGCCCACCACCTGCACCGCCTTGCCGGCGGCGTCGAGCACTTTGGCCCCGGTCGCCGGATCGATCTTGTCGACCATCGGGGTGTAGGCGTTGACGAGCATTCCCGACATCGGGCCGACGACGAATTTGGCGAGGAAGAACGGCAGGACCGCCAGCGCGATGTAGGTCCCCTCTTTTCCCTTGGGCGCTATCTCGGCGGTGAACTGCATGAGCCGCGGCGACCAGATCGCCTCGCCGATGGTGAAGACGGTGAAGAAGACGATGAGCGACCAGTATTCGGGGACCGGCGGGTTGGCAAGGAGCGTCGGCATATCGGGCGCCATCGCGAGCCACTTGATGAAGACGATCTCGCCGAGCACCGAATCGGTGAGGCCCGAGAAAGCGGTGCCGGGGATGACGGCGATGAAACAGGAGAGCGCCGATATGGTCGAGCCGACCACCAGCATCGTGAAGGAGCGCCATTTTTTGGTTATCGCGGCGAACAACGGGACGAGGAAGATGATGAGCGCCGGGTTGAGGACGCCGTAGATGTTGCCGATCTTCGCCCCTTCGCCCAGCACGCGGATGCCGTACTTCGGGAAGGTGTAGTGAAGGTGGAAGAATATGAACCGGACGAAGAGTGTCACGGTGAGGATGAGGATGAATATCCAAAAATAATTCTCCGAAACGGCGCTCTTGATGCGGCCGGACATGGTGAGGAAAGCGCTCTTTATCGCGGCGAGCCCCGATCCGTGGTCTTGCACGGGCTTGACGACTATCTTCGAACTCTTTTTCCCGCTCTCATCGGTCTCTTCCTCCACCTCGATGCCGTCGCGGATGAAGAGGATGCAGGCGGCGCTCAGAACGGTGAGGATGAACGCCGTTACGAAGAGGAGCTGATAGGTCGAGAAATGCATGCCGAAGAGCGTCGCGCCGAAGTTCTCGTTGATGATCTTGCCGGCCGCGTCGCGCTCGACGAACACCGTGCGGAAGTAGTCGATCATCCAGCCGCCGATGGCGTAGGCGGCGTTCATGATGACATAGAACAGGCCGAAGCCGAGCGTCGCCCCCTCCTTGGTCGTGAAGCGCTTTATCGAGACCGAGACGACCGGCGCCACCATCGCGAAGCCGATGGCGAACGGGACGAACCCGACGAAGAATATCAGCACCGGATGGGTGACGAAGGTCATGAAGAAGCGGGCGATGACGAGGAACACCACGCTGAAGATGAGGGTCCGCTTGATGCCGATGGTGTCGACGAGCGCCCCCGATACCATCCCGACCAGCGACAGCAGTATCGACCACGCCATGATGTAACTGCCGGCGGCGATATCGCCCAGCCCGCATTCCTTGGAAAGCCACAGGATAAGGATGGGGTTCATCGCGGCGTAGGCGACATACTGGATGATCTTGTAGGTGAACAGGACCCACATGTCGCGCGGCGAATCCTTGAGTCCTTTCGCGTAGCTCCACACGATGTAGAAGAAGGCGATGGCGAGGCCGACCATTGTCACATACACGATGATGTCGGCAGTCCGTAGCGTCGTTTCAACAGCGTTCATGCACGACTCCCGTCAGATAAAGTGTCGCCGAAAGATACCGGCGCCGGGGGGCGGAGTAAAGTTTTTTTTGCTTAATGCCCGTCGGCGGCCGCCTGCTCTTCCCGTTTCTGGAAGGTCCCCTTCATGAGCAGCAGACCGATGGGGGTGATGATCGCCATGGCGCCGATCCAGAACCAGATCATGCTGTGATCGGGATAGGGGCCGAGTATCTCTTTATTCGGACCGACCGGCACATAGGCGTTGAGCAGTATCCCCGACATCGGGCCGGCGATGAGTTTCGCGAGGAAAAAGGGCAGGAGCGAAAGGGCGAGATAGGTTCCCTCCTTCCCTTTCGGCGCTATCTCGGCGGTGAACTGCATCAGTTTCGGCGACCAGATCGCCTCGCCGACGGTGAACACCAGAATGAAGATGATGAAAGGCCAGTATTCGGGGACCGGCGGGTTCTGCATCAGCGCCGCGTGGGTCGGCGCCATGCCGAGCCACTTGACGAAAACCAATTCGCCCCAGACGGTGTTGGTCAACCACGACACCGCCGAGGGAGGGATCATGACGATGAAACAGGAAGAGGCCGACACGATCGAGCCGACCACCAGCAGTTTGTAGGAGGATATCTTCTTGGTGAGGAGCGCCACCACCGGCACGAGGAAGATGATGAGGACCGGATTGAGGACGCCGTAGATGGTGCCGATCTTTGCGTCGAGCCCGAGTATGCGCAGGCCGTATTTCGGGAAAGTGTACTGTAGCTGGAAGAAGACCATGCGGACGAAAATGGTGAGGGTGATGATGGTGATGAATATCCAGAAATATTTCTCCGAAAAGACCGACTTGATCATCTGCCCCGTCTTGACGAAAGCGCTTTTTACGGCGGCAAGACCCGACCCGTGATCGATGAGCGGCTTGACGATGACATTCCCGTCGTCGTCGAGTTCGACGCCCGACCGGACGAAGAAGATGAGTCCGACGCTCACGATGGTCAGGATGAGGACGAAGAGATAGAGCATCTGGTAGGTCGAGAAGTGCATCCCGAACAGCATCGTCCCGGCGTTATCGTTGACTATCTTTCCCGCCGCATCTCTCAGCGAATAGGCGCCGCGTACCTTATCGAAAAATATTCCGCCGACGGCGAACGCGCCGTTCATCAGGACATAGAACAGCCCGAAACCGAGCGCCGCACTTTCCTTGGTGGTGTAGCGTTT
>CAYPQK010000002.1:0-51244 GCA_964412895.1 uncultured Spirochaetales bacterium | reverse complement strand
GAGACGATGGCGAAACCTATCGCATAGGGGACGAAGCCGAAGATGAAAACGATCAGCGGATTGGTGAGGAAGACCATCGACACGCGGGCGATGAGCAGGAACACGACGCTGAAAAAGAGGGTCCGCCGGATGCCGATGGTGTCGACCAGCGCCCCCGCCACCATCCCGACCATCGAGAGCATGATCGACCAAGTGGTGATATAGGTGCCCGCGGCGATGTCGCCCAGCCCGCAGTCGGCCGACAGCCACAGCGTCAGCGACACATTCTGCGACGAGTAGGCGACATAGGTCACCAGCAGGTAGGCGAAAAGGATCCACATGTCGCCCGGTGACCGCTTGAGCCCTTTGAGGTAGCCCCAGATGATGTAGATAAAAGAGATGCCCAGAACGGCGCCGCCGAAGATGACGATCATGTCGGCAAGACTCATGAGAATCCTCCAGAGAAGTAAAAAATCGTGTGAAGTATATCGAACTTACCGCCGCTGGCAAATTATTTCTGTTGACAATGGGAAAACGGAGGAGTATAAAGGAAACGATTGTTGAGTTTTAAGTTTCCTTCGTTTTGGGAGGTTGTCATGGCGGAAGATACCCGGGAGTTGGTGGTCGCCGAGGCGAAACGGCTCTTTTATCAGTTCGGATTCCGGCGCATCACGATGGACGAGATCGCCGCGAACCTGCGGATGAGCAAGAAAACGCTCTACGCCCTCTTCCCGTCGAAGGAGGAGTTGGTGCGGGCGGTCGTCCTGACCATCATGCTACCGAAGATGGCGCGGATGCAGGAACTGATGAAGGAAACGAACACCGTCGCCGATTTCTTCGTCGGCGTCATTGAGGTGTTCCGCGGCCTGTCACGCGACATTTCGGAGCCGATGATGGCCGACATGAGGATGATGCCCGACCTCTGGCGCGAGATAGAGGAACGGCGGCTGACGGTCCTTTCGCATATCGGCGAGGTCATCGAGCGCGGCAAGAAGAACGGCGAGGTGCGGGCCGACCTCAATGTCGACCTCTTCCTGCGGGTCTTCATGCAGATCATCAACCGGCTCGGCAACCCGGCGATGATGCTCGAACTCAACCTGAAACCGTCCGAATTCGCCGAGCAGATATTCGGCATCTTCTTCCACGGCATCGTGCCTCCGGAACGGCGCACGGGAGGTGTGTCATGAAAAAGACATTTCTTTTCCTTATGTTCATGCTCATCGCCGCCTGCAACGGCAAGGAGAATCTGAACGAGATCGTGCTGACCGGTTCGGTCGAGAGCGACACGGTGCGGATATCGCCGCTGGTCGCCGGGCGGTTGATCGAGATGAACGCGGTCGAGGGGACGGTGGTGAAGAAAGGGGCGGTCATCGCCCGGATAGACACCGCCGACTATGAACTGCAACTCAAGCAGGCCGAGGCCGGCGTGCGGGCGGCCTCTGCGCGGCTGGCGCTCGTTAAAAAAGGAGCGCGTAGCGAAGACCTCGCGTCGGCGAAAGAACTGGTCAATCAGGCCGATATCGGCGCCGAAAAGTTCGAGCGCGAATATCAGCGCCTCTCTCGACTGAAAGAGGCCGGATCGGTCACCGACAAGGACCTCGACGACATGATGACCCAGCGCGACCGGGCGAAAAGTCAGGTCGAACAGGCGAAAAAGCAATATGAGAAGGCGCAGAACGGCGCGCAGAAAGAGGAGATAGACGCGGCGGTGGCGGCCTACGATCAGGCGCGGTCGGCCATCGACATCCTGAAGAAGAAGATCGCCGACTGCACCATCTATGCGCCGCGCGACGGGACGGTCCTCCACCGGCTCGCCGAACCGGGCGAAGTGGCGGCGCCGGGAAGTACCCTCGCCATCATCTCCGACCTGTCGACGGTGAAGATCACCGCCTTTGTGCCGGAGCGCGATCTGGGGCTCGTGAAGCTCGGCCTGCAGGCCGCGGTGCGGGTCGATTCGTTCCCCGATAAACCGCTCACCGCGACGGTATCGCGCATCGCCGACATCGCCGAATTCACCCCCAAAACGATACAGACCAAAGAGGAGCGGGTCAAGACGGTCTACCGGATCGAACTGACCGCCGACAACGGCGCGGGCATCTTCAAACCAGGGATGCCGGTCGATGTGGTGTTTGTGAAATGACCGACACGGTTCTTCAAGCCACGAACCTCCGCTTCTCGTTCGGGAAGGTGACGGCGCTGGACGGCGTCGATCTCGCGGTCGAAAAAGGTGAGATCTTCGGCATCGTCGGTCCCGACGGCGCCGGGAAGACGACCCTCATCCGCATCTTCTGCGGCCTGCTGCCTCCCGCCGCCGGGAGCTGTCGCGTACTCGGGTTCGACACGGTCAAGGAGAAGATGGCGCTCATCCGGAAGATCGGCTACCTCTCTCAGCGCTTCTCGCTCTACGGCGATCTCAGCGTTGAGGAGAATATCAATTTCTTCGCCGAGATACACGGCGTAAAGGGCTATGCGGCGCGCCGCAAGGAACTGCTCGATTACATGGATCTTGAACGGTTCCGCGGCCGGCTGTCGGGCGCTTTGTCGGGCGGCATGAAGCAGAAACTGGCGCTTGCCTGCACCCTCATCCACACCCCCGAGATCATCTTCCTCGACGAGCCGACCAACGGCGTCGATCCAGTGGCGCGGCGCGATTTCTGGGACATCCTCGCCGAGGTCTCGGCGGGGGGCGTCACCATCGTCATCTCAACGCCGTACCTCGACGAGGCGGAGCGGTGTAAGCGGGTCGCCTTCATGGACGGCGGGAAGGTCATCACCGTCGAGACGCCGCGCGGCGCCAAGGAGCGGTTCCCGGGACGGCTCTTTGAGGTGATCGCCGAGCCGTTGAAAAAGGCCTACGAACTGGCGCAGACGCTACCGGGGGTCGCCTCGGTGCAGATATTCGGTGATAAAATTCACGCGGAACTCACCGCGCAGGGCGACGAGGCGGCGCTGAGAGAGGCGCTTGAGGGTACGGTGCGGGTGACGCAATTCCGGGCGGTGAAGCCGACGCTGGAAGATGTTTTCATCCGACTCCTCACCGAGCGGCGGAGGGCGGCATGACCGGAACGCCCAACGCCATCACCGTTACGAAACTGGAGAAACGGTTCGGTTCTTTCCGCGCCGTTAAAGGGATCGATTTCACGGTGGAACGCGGCGAGATATACGGCTTTCTCGGGGCGAACGGCGCGGGAAAATCGACGACGATAAAGATGCTCTGCGGTCTTTTGGAGCCAAGCGGCGGCACCGCGCTGGTCGCCGGGGTCGATGTGGCGAATGATCCCGAGGGGGTGAAGCGGCGGATCGGCTACATGTGCCAGAAGTTCTCGCTGTACGAGGACCTGACGGCGGCCGAGAATGTCGATTTCTTCGGCGACATCTACGGCATGACGCCCGACCGGCTCAAGGCCCGGCGCGACGAGGTCTTTGCGTTGCTGGAGCTCACCGAACGGCGCAACACCTTCGCGGGGGACCTGCCGCGCGGCTTCCAGCAGCGGCTGGCGCTCGCCTGCGCCATCATTCACGAACCCGACATCATCTTCCTTGACGAGCCGACCGCCGGGGTCGACCCGATACAGCGGCGCGCGTTCTGGGATCTCATTTATTCGTTCTCGGCGGCGGGGACCACCATATTCGTGACGACCCACTTCCTCGACGAGGCGGAGTTCTGCCACCGGATATCGTTCATCGCCGACGGCGAGATCGTGGCCGAAGATACCCCGGCGGGGCTGAAGAAACTGCTTGCGGCATGGCGGCTGTACGAGGTGCAGGCGGCCGATCCGGCATCTCTCCTCCCGGCGGTGCGGCAACTTCCGGCGGTTAAGTCGGCGGCGCTTTTCGGCGATACGCTCCATGTCATGGCCGACGCGGCGCTCCCGGCGGAAGAACTGTTCGCCGGTGTCGCCGGGATCACGGCGGTGGAGCAGGTGACGCCGACGCTTGAGGATGTGTTTCTTCATATCGCGGGGAAAACGACATGAATCTGCACGCGGTGATAAAAAAGGAGTTCATTCAGATAGGACGCGATCCGAGAAGTCTCTTCATGCTCATCTTCTTTCCCGCCTTTCTGCTCCTTTTCTTCGGCTATGTCCTGTCGTTCGATGTCCGCAATGTGACGCTCGGAGTGCTCGACCTCGATTCGACCGAGCGGTCGCGCGAACTGACCCTCACGCTGACCGGCGGCGAATATTTCAAACTCGAGACGATGTTCATGAACCGTGACAACCTCGACGCGGCGCTCGACGACGGGACGGTGATGGTGGCGCTCGTGATACCGGAGGGGTTCGCCAAGGCGCTGGAGCGGGGCGAAACGGCGCCGGTGCAGGGGTTCATCGACGGCTCCGACGGACGCAAGGCGGCCATCGTGCAGGGCTATCTGCAAGCCTACACTACCGCCTACGGACAGCGGATCGTCGCCGACTGGGCGCTCCGGATGGGCAAAAAGATATCGCTCCCGATAACGCCCGAGGGGCGCATCTGGTACAACCCGGAACTCAAGTCGAGCCTCTTCCTCATCGCGGGACTCATCGTTTTCATCCTCATGATCACCGGGACCATCTCGACGGCGCTGTCGGTGGTGCGGGAACGGGAACGGGGGACGATGGAACAGCTCCTCGTTTCGCCGCTCTCGGCCGTCACCGTCATCATCGGCAAGACCCTGCCATACCTCGCCATAGCGGGGGTGAGCACCGTCATCATCCTTCTGGTGGGCAACCTTGCCTTCGATGTCGTCATCAAGGGATCGATGTTGCTGCTGGCCGCCGCGGCGCTCCTCTTCGTCCTCGCGGCGCTCGGACAGGGGATACTCATCTCGACGATAACCAGTTCTCAGCAGGTCGCCTTCTTCGTCGCGGCGCTCTCAAGCATGCTGCCGTCGCTGCTGCTGTCGGGCTTCATCTTCCCCATCTCGGGGATGCCGCCGGTCATTCAGGCGGTCACGGTGGTGGTGCCGGCGAAGTATTTCGTCGAACTTCTGCGCGGCATCATGATGCGCGGCGCCGGGTTCGAGACGGGGATGTACGATCTTTTGGCGCTGGCGCTTTTCTCGACCTTTATGATAGTGGTATCGGCGGTGCGGCTGAAAAAAGTGAGGCTCGTCTGATGCGGAAGATGCTGGCGCAAATGATCCGCAAGGAACTGATGCAACTGCGGCGCGACAAGAAGATGTTCCCCATCCTGTTCGTCGCCCCGATCATCCAGCTCATTGTCCTCGGGTACGCCGCCAACTTCGATATCAACGACATCCCGGTGGCGGTCTGCGACCACGACCGGAGTGAAGAGAGCGCCGAGTATCTGGGCCATTTCTTCGGGAGCGGCTACTTCACCCGCACCGTCGAGGCGTCGGCCGACCGCGATATCGACCCGGCGATGGACCGCGGCATCGTCCAGTTGGGACTCGTCATCCCGAACGGTTTCGGCGAGAAACTTCAGCGGGGCGAAGCGACCGCGGTACAGCTCCTCATCAACGGCTCCGACACCAACTACGCCTCGAACGGTTTCACCTACGCGGTGCAGATAACGGCGCGCTACTCGGCGGCGATACTGGTCAAACGAATGGCGGCGGCGGGCGTATCGTCCATCCCCGGCGTCGACCTGCGCCAGCGGGTCTGGTACAATCCCGAACTCAAGACGCGCCACTTCATGGTGCCGGCGCTCCTCGGTCTCATCCTGATGATCATCACCGTCATGCTCACCGCGATGGCGATAGTCCGCGAAAAAGAGAGCGGGACCATCGAGATGCTGGTGGTCACCCCCATCCGCAAACTGCCGGTGCTCGCCGGGAAACTCTTGCCGTTCCTCTTTATCGGCCTCATCGAGGTACTGCTGGTGACGCTGGTGGCGATCAATCTGTTCGGTATCCCGTTCAAAGGACAGGGGTGGCTGCTCTTCGTCGGGTCACTGTTGTTCCTGTTCAACACGCTCGGCTTGGGACTGCTTGTATCGACCATTTCGCAGACGCAACAGCAGGCGATGATGACGGTGATGTTCGTCATCATGATGCCCTTCATCTATCTGTCGGGCTTCGTTTTCCCGATAGATTCGATGCCCGAGATGTTCCAGTATCTCTCGAAAGGAATATCGCTCACCTACTACCTTGAGATCGTCCGTTCGCTCTTCCTTAAAGGCTCCGGCATCGAGGTGCTCTACAAAGACTTCATCGCCCTCACCATCCTCGGCGTGGTCACCTTCGCCATCTCGGTCGTCCGGTTCAGGAAGTATATCTGATATAAGGTAGCCTTCGAAGGAGCTACCGCTTGTACGGCGCTATCGCTTTTTTGAGTTCGTCGTGCAGTTTGGGGAGCCATTTCGGCGGATTCGGCGGCGCCATGAACGGTGCGCCGGTGCGGACATCGTTCGGCAGTATGATGACAGTCACTTTCGCCACGCCGGTCTTCGCCACGAGGGTGAAGAGTTCTTCAATCGGCCCGTCGCCTATCGGTATGCAGCCGATGGTGACACTCGACCCGTGGATGAAGATATCGCCGCCGAGGGCGGTGCACCCGTCCTCTTTTGCCCGCGCCCGGTCGAAGTCGTTCGGATAGCCCACCTTCATCGAAAGGTAGTAACTGCTCATCGGGTTCAAGTGTTCGATGCGGTAGATCCCTTCCGGTATCTGGTAGTCGCCCTGCCGCAGTTTCGGCCCGACGGTACCGCTGTTGGCGGTGAACATATAACTCTTGATGTACTTCCCGTCGGCCCACAGTTCCAGCATCTCTTCGGTTTTCAGCGCGACGAGCGTGATGCTCTTCGGCGGATACGAAGCTCCTGCCTTCTCGAACTTCGGCATCAGGTTCTCGTCGGTCGCCTTCTCGCAGGCTTTCACGACCGACTGCACCGACCGGTCGCCGCGCATTTTACCAAGCACCGTCTGGAAGTTTGAGCGGAGGATATTAAAGGAAAGTATCAACATGACCAGTATCGCCAGAAGCAGCGCCGGTCGCCAACTGAATAATGTCCCGAATTCTTTTTTCACGGTATCACCGCCGGGTCGACCGGCGTCGCGCCGGGCCAGTTGAGAAGCGTGCCGAGCGAAAAGCCGGTGAACTCCTGTTCCGGCACCGGCATGGTCCCCGCCGCCACCCAGAAATGGAGCTTCGCGGGGTCGAACACCATCGCGTAGATGGCGCCGTTGGTGCCCAGACTGCTGTCGTCGTCGAAGGTCCCCACGGCACTTTCCAGCCCGGTCTCGGGGTTGATCCGGTCACGAAGAACCTTAATTATTTCAGTCACATCAAAGGTTCCGTAACGCGACTCATTCCCCTCCTGCGGCACCAACTCAGAAAAACGCATGAAGCGGCGGCGGGTCGAATCGCCGATGGGGTCGAGGTCGAGCGCCTCGGTCTCCGGCGCGACGAAATGGTTGGTCATCCAGAGAGTGTCAGCGGTCATCTCGCGCACCGCCACCGCCGTCGCCGTCATCTCGAAAACACCGGCGCGGTCGGTTCCCGCATCGGCGACGCCGATCTGCTCGACGCTCATGTGGTCCTCCCCCTGCACGAACGATATCGCTTCGTCGAGCGACGCGCTTTTCTTGAGCAACTGGCCGAGCATCTGGACATGACTGCGGCCGCTGTAGTCGTTCTGGTCGCCGTCGAACGGGTCCGACTCGTTCGAGGCCATCGAGAGTCCCGCGACATTCATCCCGGAGTAAGGGGAAAGGTTGCCGGGGAATCCGATAAATACATGCGGCAGACCGTCGGAGGGCTGGCGCACGAAGATGGTGGGGAACCAGAGAAGATAGTCGACCTCGCCCCAATCGAGTATCCGCCCGTGGTACATCCGGCCGTCGGCGGTGGCGTCACCGGTCACCATCATCTGCGAACAGCCGGGACGGTGGAGACGGTTCGCCGGGATGATGCCGTCAAGCGCCTCGACCATCACATCGCCGAAGTTGACGAACAGGCACAATTCTTTCGTCCAGCCGATGTCGCCCGCGGCGGCGACCATTCCGTCGCATTCCTGCACGATATCGGGGTAGGAGTTGAGACTCGCGAAGTTGTCGAGCCCGACGGTCCCCGCGATCGATATCTGCCATTTGAGATCGCTGACATACTGCGAATCCTTGATCCCTTTCTCCAACTGGTCATGGAGTAGTTGTCCATGCTGATAACCCATTTCGTAGGGCGTTCCCGAAAGCCAGACGATGGTCCATATCCCCTGCGTCTCGCGCTTCGGCGCCACCGGCATCCACGGGCCGGTATCCATGTCCTCGTCGGGCTGTTCGTCGACCGTGATATCGTCGACGATGATTTGATCCGACGGATCGGTCTGATCCGACTGATCCGACAGATCGTCGACGAGATTTTCGTCCTTTATCTCTTCGTCGACGATCTCAACATCCTGTACCACATCATCGTCGACGACGGTATCGTCAACGGGGTCCGCGCCGGTCGCGGTACAGGCGAGCAACCAAAGAACGCTCACCGGCACAAGCAGTATTCTTATCGTTCCTTTCATAGGACCTCTTCCCTCAGATCACCGGTCGATGGTAGCCGAACGACCGCAAAAAGGCAATTTTAAGGTAGCGCTTCGCTCCACCATTCGTGGTATGGTGCTTGCTTTTTCCGGCGGGAATCGTTATACTTCTTCCGGTAACAATGCCCGCGGGAGGCTCTGCATGGTGAGAACTTCATTCCTTTTTCCGGTGATCCTGTGTGCGATGATGCTCGCCATCGCCTGCGAATCTCACAAGAACAAACGGCCTGCCGACGAGGATACCATCACCGCCGATGACGATTCCCTTCTGGATGATGGAGATCTTCTCGTCGTCGACGAGGACGGCATTCAGCCCGATGTCGAGACGATGACCGACGATACCACCGAAGGCGAAGACATCGTGCCGGTCGAGGACGATGTCGTACCGGTCGAAGACGATATCATCCCGGTTGAGGACGATGTCGTGCCGGTCGAAGACGATGTCGTGCCGGTCGAGGACGATATCATACCGGCCGAAGACGATATTATACCGGCCGAAGACGATGTGGTGCCCGATGACGAGGATGTCGATCTTCCCGACGAGGATCTCGCCGATGTCGACATCGCGCCCGACAATGACACCAAGCCGCTCGAGAACCCGATGAACATACCATATTTCTGCCAGTACTACAATTCACAGTCCCCCGCATCGACCGGCGAGAACTCGAGCGTCGCGATGGTGCTCTATGCCTACGGCTGGAACGGCACCCCCGACGATATCACTACCGACTGGGGCACGACCAAGGCCGAGACGCCCAGCGGGCTCGCCGAGATATTCAACAGCTATACGGGATCTCTCGGGGTGTCGCTGACGCCCCACACCGACGGCACCTTCGCTGAAATGAAGGCGCTCATCGACGCGGGGAAGCCGGTCCTCGTGCACAGCTGGTTCACCTCCGGCGGCGATGTGGTGGTCATGGTCGGCTATAGCGAGACCGGCTATTTCGTCAATGATCCGGGCGGCGTCTGGACCGCCATTTATAAGGGCGGCTACTCGCTCTACTGCGACGAAGCGGTCGTCGGCAAATCGGAATTCTACTCGGCGACGGCATTCGAAGCGGCCATCGGGCCCGACGGGTCGGTCAAATACCACGAGCCGGTCCCGTAGGAACGGCTCATTCTTGCTTTTTCCGGCGGAGCGGTTAGCCTCTCCTTCGTAACGACATTTCCGGAGGCGGATCACATGAGAAGAACGCTTTTGCTCCCTATTCTTCTGCTGATGCTGACGACCATCGGCTGCGACAACGGCAGCACGAGGACGGTCGATGACGCGACCACCGATACGGCACAGGACGGCGACGAGATCGCCGTCACCGACGAAATGGTTTCCGATGATCAGCCCGACCTAAGCGAAGTCGAAGGTTCGGATCAGCTCATCGTCGACGAAACGGCGACCGATTCCGATGAGGTGATCCAGAATTCGACTTGGTGCCGCGACGGCGACCTCGACGGATTCGGCGATCCGAACGATACAGCGGAGGGTTTGTCCCAGCCCGACGGCTATGTCGCCGACTGCACCGACTGCGGCGACAACGACCCGAAGCGGTATCCCGGCGGCCGTGAGTTCGCCGACGACGGCATCGATCAGGACTGCGACGGGAACGACCGGATATCGTGCACCGACATCGGCTGTGACGGCTATCCCGACATCGTTTTCTGCAACACCGACTCCGACGACGGCCTGACCAACATCAACTCCTACCTCTATCTCGGTTCGGCGACCGGCTATTCGGAACTCAACCGCATCGACATCCCAACCATCGGCGCGATGGGAGCGCACATCGCCGACGCCAATCGCGACGGCTACCTCGACATCGCCTTCGCGGCGGTCAAGGAGATGAAGGAGGGGGACGAAGCGGAGAACCGCTACACCACATCGCTCATGTACTACGGCACCGCCGACGGCTTTGACCTTGAGAATCGCGTCGAATTCCCGTCGGTCGGCGCTTCCGATGTCACGCTGACCGATCTCGACAAGGACGGCTGGCCCGACTTCATCGTCTCGAACCGCTACAACGGATCGGGGATGAGCGGTTCGGGTTATAAGATAAATTCCTATATCTACTGGGGGAGCGAGAACGGTTTCGACATCAACAACAAGCTCGAACTGCCCACCGTCGGCGCGGCGCTGGCGCGGGTGGCCGATCTCAACAACGACGGTTTCAACGACATCGTTTTCCCCAACGGCGTGCAGGAGTATGTCGGCGTCTTCGAATCCTACATTTACTGGGGGACCGGGCCAAGCAAGAACGCGTGGGGTACCGGCGACCGCACAACGCTGCCGAGCGTTTCGCCTGAGGCGGCGACGGTAAGCGATATCAACGACGACGGCTACCTCGACATTTTCATCACCGGGTGGCTGTGTCTCACGCAGTGCGGTCTCAAGAACCGCATCTACTGGAACAGCGCGACCGGTTTCGACAGCGGCCGCTATACGACCATCGCCGACCTCGACGGCGGCACCGACGCGATATTCACCGATCTCAACGGCGACGGCGTGAAAGACATGACCTTCGCCAACGGATCGGTCACCGATCTTCTCACGCAGGAATTCGCGAAGGAAAGTTATGTGCTGTGGGGAACGCTGTCGGGCAATGCCGACAAGTATGCGTGGTCGGCCGGGAACAAACTCGCGCTGCCCGCCACCGCCTCTTCGGAAATGGGTGTCGAGGACCTCAACGGCGACAGCTATCCTGATATCGTCTTCGCGAGCCACTACGCCCCCGACGACAGTTCTCCGCAGGTATCGCAGATCTATTGGGGAAGCGCCGATGGATACTTACCGGCGAGTGTCACCGAACTACCGACCCAGCACGCCGCCGGCATGAAGATCATCGGTACCTACACCGCCGAATAAATCAGAACATTACTTGAGAATGACGCCCCATTCGAGCGCGGTGAAGCCGTCACGGATGAAGGGCGCTATGACCGGCGCGGCGAGGTGTTCGTTGCAGTCGCCGGTCGGCCGCGTCGCGTAGAACAGGCGCTGGAGCGTGTCGGGCGCCGGAACGATATCGAGCGTGACGAACGGATCTATCTCGACGCGGGTCTGCGGGTAGATGTCGTAGCAGAGGCCATCGGTCAGGCGCGGTATCCACCACGCGATGAAGTCCTCTATCTCGCGGCCGACGAACCCGTAGGCGGCGAGGTTGCCGCGGAAGAAACTTTCCAGTTCCTCTTTCGCCACGGTCCACCCTTCCGCGTACTGATAATGGTCGGCCTGCTGTGCCTCATAGAACAGGTAGCCGTACTGACCGTCGATGATGCCGTCGGGGGTGACCGTTACCTGCCAGCCGTCACCGTATTCCGGAATGGATGTGGTGATGAAACCGCCCTGCGGAAAGCCGAGCGTGACCGAAACAGTCGTCGTTTCAGTGGGATAGAGATAGATGTTCGGTTTGGCCATCTGCGCCTGCGCCGGTATCCGCAGGTCGAGATAGTCGCCGGGACCGGTGGTCGTTACGGCCTCATCATAAAGCGCCATGTCCATGTCGGTGAACTGGAATTTGTAGTCGCCCGCCGGCATATTGATGACGAATCGGCCGGTGCCGTCGGTCGTGAAACAGCCGATGAGGGCGTTATTGGTATCGACGACCGTTATCGCGGTATTGGAAAGGGCCGTCGGTCCGAAGTAGTATTGCACCATGAAGATGCGGCCGTTGATGAGGTTGTCGGGCATCACCGGGTCGAGATCGACCGTGATGGTGTCGCCGAAGACGGCATAGGTCGCGTTGGTAAAGAAACCATCGGCCGTTTCGTAGATGAAGTAGGAGGGGGTCTGCCCGTCGTAGGGATTTTCTTCGGGGACATTGATCGTTATCGTTCCTTCGGTATCCATCGTGAGGGTGTCGAGCAGATTGCCCCAGCCGTCGGAGTAGACCTCAAGCGAGATGCCGGTCGCGACATCGGCGAGATCGCCCTTCACATAGGTGGTCCCGAGGTTGAAGCAGTTCGCGGTGTCGGTGTCGGGCGTCTCGTCATCATCGGCATAGGGCTCCTGACATTCGTATGTTTTATAACCGGAACAGGTATCATTGCAATAGGCCGTTCCGAAGGCCCATTTCTCGTCGAGATCGCCGCAGTAGATACTGCCGCCGTCGCAGATTTCGTCCGCTTCGACTATCCCGTTACCGCAGGTGTCGGGAACATCGACATCGGTCACCTCATCGGAGATCATCTGATCCGTACCTTCGGCTTCGCTCAGGTCAGGCTGATCATCGGTGACGACATCGTCTGTCACCGTATCGTCGGTCACGACCACGGTATCGGTGTCGTTCCCCGGCTTCGGCTCGGTCTCGTCGCCGCAGGCCCACAGCAGGAGCGCCGCCATGACGGCAAGCCAAGTTATTCTTTTCATGTCTCTTTCCCCCTTCCAAAAATTTGTAAGTGAACGAGCTTTCTCTTCGACCGGCCCTTTAGTGTACTCCGCGCGTCCGAATTCTCAAAATATCTTCCGTATTATTATCCCCTTGAATTTATTCCTGTTGCTTTTGGCCGGTATCGGACTATAGTCGCACCGAACTTTAGGAGACGCGCATGACCATCCTTCCGTTATTCAAGGAGTTGGGCCTTTCGGATCAGACCCTGCTCGCTCTCAAGGAGAAAGGCTTCGAAGAACCGACCCCCATCCAACGCTCGGTCATCCCGCTGCTGCTTGGCGAGACCTGCGATGTGGTGGGACAGGCGCGGACCGGCACCGGCAAGACGGCCGCTTTCGCCCTGCCGATGATAGAACGGATAGACCCGACGGTGCGCGGCGTGCAGGGTTTGGTCCTCGTGCCGACCCGCGAACTGGCGCTACAGGTATCAGAGGAGATAATCAGTCTCAAGGGCTCGCGCTCATTACAGGTTCTCCCCATTTACGGCGGCGCGCCGATATTTGAACAGATAAAACGGCTGAAGCGCGGCGTGCAGTTGGTCGTCGGGACGCCGGGGCGGATACTCGACCTGCTTGAGCGGCGCGAACTGAAACTCGATATGGTGACCACGCTGGTTCTCGACGAGGCCGATGAGATGCTCAACATGGGCTTCATCGACGATGTCGAGACTATAACGGCCGCGACGCCCAAGGAGCGGCGGATGCTCCTGTTCTCGGCGACGATGCCCGACCCGATTCTGCAGCTGGCGCGGCGCCGGATGGGAAAATATCAGCTCATCCGCGAGGAATCGAAGGACCTTACCACCGAACTGACCGAACAGATATATTTCGAGGTCCGCGAGTCGGACAAGTTCGAGGCGCTCTGTCGCATCATCGATGTGTCGGAGAACTTTTACGCGCTGATCTTCTGCCGCACCAAGGTCGATGTCGATCAGGTGTCGCGCAAACTGCTCGACCGCGGCTACACCGCCGATCTCTTGCACGGCGACATCACCCAGCGGGAACGGGAACGGGTGATGGAACGGTTCAAGGCGAAGAAGAACACCATCCTCGTGGCGACCGATGTGGCGGCGCGCGGGCTCGATGTCAACAACCTGAGCCATGTCATCAACTACTCCCTGCCGCACGACCCCGAATCGTATGTCCATCGCATCGGCCGCACCGGCCGCGCCGGGAGCGAAGGGACCGCGATAACCTTCGTGACGCCCGACGAATACCGCCGCCTCCTGTTCATCAAACGGATCGCCCGCACCGAGATACGGCGCGAGAAACTGCCGGGGGTGAGCGAGGTCCTTCAGGTCAACATGCAGCGGGTGAAGAGCGAGATTCAAGGAATGCTTGCCGTCACCGCCGACCCGCAGTCGCTCAAACTGGCGCGGGAACTGCTCATGGAGAACAGCGCCGAAGAGGTGGTGAGCACCCTCATCGGCCGCAGTTACGGCGAACTCTTCCGCAGCGACCGCTACCGCGAGATAGAGGACATATCCTACCGCCGCAAAGAGATGGTCAACGCCGAAGGGCGGACGCGGCTTTTCATCGCGCTGGGCCGTTCCCACGGCCATACGGCGCGTTCCATCGTGACGCTGCTCGCCCAGAAATCGGGCGTCGCCGAGAACGCTATTCAGGGACTGAAACTCTTCGAGACCTTTTCCTTCATCACCGTCCCGTTCGAGGATGCCGAGAAACTCCTCCGCTTCTTCAAGGGCGACAAGGAGAAAAAACCGCTCGTCACCCGTGCCCGCGCCGAGGATGGCGGCCACGGCGACCGCGACCACAAAAAACCGCACGGCAAACGGCCCGACTTCAAACCGGCCTTCAAACGCAAGAAGAAAGCATAAGATATCGCGGCCGATCGGCTGCGGCTACTCCCCAAAATAGGCGTTCAGGGTATCGATGAGCGGTTGATTGACCGTTCCGGGCTGCGACTTATCGTTGTAGAACCCGAAGTAGCCGTCGTAATACTGGTGCAGGCTCGCGGCGTTGACGCCGTTCTCGTCAAGTAATTCAAGGACATCGGTGAGCCATTCGGCCCCGCCTTTATCGTTCTCGAAACAGAACCGCGTGAGGCCGAATTCGCCGACGAAGAGCGGCGCGTTCTGCTCCTTGGCAAAGGCGCTCCACCGCCCGATCTCCCACGCGAGGTAATCGCGGTCACGACGGTGGAAGTCAGCCCCCGAAGCGGAGCGGTAGGCGCCGAGCGTCGCCTCGCAGAGGGCGCCGTCGTCGACAGAGGTCCCTTTCATCGCGCCGCTCACGATGTACTTGTTCCCCGTCACCAGCGGAAAGATGGTGAAAAGCGGCATCCACACCGCCGTCGAATCGGCGCCGGGGTTGGCGATGACGAGCGACCCGGGTGCGCTCATCCCGTCGGCGTCATCGTAGGAAAGTCCGCCGGTTCCCGCCGAATTGTAGGAGAACCAGCCATAGTCGTCGGTCAGGTCGCTAACGGCCAGTTCTCGGATGAAGGTGTCGTCGGCGTCGTATTCGGTGACGGTGAGGTCGTCGAATTTCACCATGCCGGTGAGCTTGGTGCAGAAGAGGACGGGCGATGCCGCGCCGAGCGTCGCGTCGGAGGCGGTCCACGGCGTCCCTTCGTAGAGCGTCCACTCCGAATCGCCTTTCGCGACCGAGGGATTGGCGTAGTGAAAGACCTTTATCTCGGCGTCCGACGGCGGGATGGCGCGCCGGTCGTCGGGGTAGATGCCGCCATCGCCGATACCGAGGAGCGCCATCTCTTGGAACGCATAATCGGACGGCAGATAAAAGTGAAAATCGTACATCACCTGCGGATCGTCGAGGGCGAACTGCCGGTCGGCGGGGGCGAGTTTATTGCCGTCGACCCCCTCGATGCCGTTGAGCGGTTCGATGACGACGATATGGTGTTCGTCGACCTCACGGATGGCGGCAACGGTCCGTTCGGCCAAGGCTTTCCACGCGGCGACATCCATTCCGGTCGGCACCGTCGGTTCGTTGAGGATGTCGTACGCGGCGATGACCGGTTCGTCGTGATAGCGTTCGGCGATGGCCCGCCACAGCGCGACGAAACGATCCTGCAATGCCGTCTCTTTCCACAATGCGTAGCCGCCCCCCATCGACTGGAAGCCTCCCTGCGGCACATGAATGTTGAGGATGAGATGGAGGCCGTGCTTCTTCGCCCACGCCACATTCTGATCGACCCACTGCCACCCCGCCTCCTTGTAGACACCGGGGGTCGCGTCATCCTCGAAGGTGAGGTAGTGCAGGTAAAAACGGACGAGATTGAGGTTCATCCCGGCGATGGTCGCATACTCGGCCTCGTCGTGATGATTGGTCGGCAGGGCGACATTCTGCCAGACATAGTTGCCCAGCGCGATGCCGCGCAGCACTATCGGCCCACCCTCTTTCACCAGTTCGGCACCGTCGCGCTGGATGAAACCGGCGGGCAGTACCGCGTCGTTGTCCGAAAGAATATCATCGGTTATCGCCTGATCGGTCTGATCGTCAGTGCCGTCGGCGTCGTGCGCCGTCGTGCCATCGGAACAGCCGATGACGAGAAAAAGGAACAGAAAGAGCGCCGCGCCGTTTTTCATGTGCCGTTACCTCCGTTCAGAACGGCCGAGTATAGCACCTCTTCTTTCTCCTTGCAAGAAGAGCCGCTTCCGAGTAATATCCCTCCCGAACGGAGAAGACGATGACCGAACCGCGCGAACTGCCGACCGAGCCGGAACACGGCAAAGAAAAACTCTACCGGGTGCTCTTCAACATCGCCGGGATGGCGCCGCGCCATGTGGTGGCCGAATCGGTCGAGGCGGTGCGCGCCCAGCTTGCCGCCGAAAAGGTCGATCCGGCGCTCATCGCCGAGATCCGTTTCCTCGAAAGTTACTACCCGGCCGACTATAAACGGGTATCCATTTACGGCCCGGCCGACGACGACGATTGGAGCCTCTGATGCAGGAACGGATCGACCATCTGAAGAAGGTATATCAGGCGATAACCGAAGCGGCGACCATCGCCCGCCGCAGTCCCGATGGGATACGGCTCGTCGGCGTCGCCAAACACAAACCGGCATCGCTCATCCGCGAGTTCCGCCGCGCCGGGCTTACCGACATCGGCGAGAGCTATGTGCAGGAGTTCCTCGACAAGTACGAGGAGCTGAAGGATGACGCCATCGAATGGCATTTCATCGGTCACCTGCAATCGAACAAGGTGAAGTACCTCATCGACAAGGTGCGCTGGATACACTCGGTCGATTCGGTGAAACTGGCCGAGGAGATACAGCGGCAGGCCGAAAAGCAGAACATAGCACGCATCAACATACTGCTCCAGATAAATCTCGGCGGCGAGGAGTCGAAGAGCGGCACCGGTCCCGATGAGGCGTCGGCGCTTTACCGTGCCGTGAAAGGTTTCGACCGGCTCGCGGTGCGCGGCCTCATGGCCATCCCGCCGTTCCTCGAACCGGAGGCGGTGCGCCCCTACTTCCGGCAACTCCGCGAACTGCGCGACCGCATCCTCCGCGAAGAGCAGGCCGACCCGCGCCATTTCACCGAACTGTCAATGGGAATGTCCAGTGATTTCGATGTCGCCATCGAAGAAGGGGCGACTATGATCCGGCTTGGCACCATTCTCTTCGGCGAACGCGACTGACCAATCGATATCGCTCTTTTCTCCGTTTGACTTTGTCTTCCCCTTTCGCTAGAATGGCGCGTTGAAACACGACGGGAGAGAACTTCATTCATGGTGAACATTGCTACGCAGACCAATGCCGAAGAGCTCGGCGGCCGCATCGTGACGGCGGCGGGACGGCTCGCGCAGTTCGGTCCCGAAACGCCCGAAGAACAGGTCATCCATCAGCATCTGGTGGCGGCGCTCTACGCCCTGCGGCGCGCTTTCACCTTTGAGATATCGGAGGTGACCGCGCCGGCCGACGATCCGGGCGATGAGTTGCGGCTGGTGGCGGCGCAGCTCGCCGAGGGCGATTCGACGCAGGCGGAGAAGTGGCTGTCGGGTTTCTATCTCGCGGCGGCGGAACACCGGCTGTCGCTCATCCCGCCAAAACTCAAAAATTACCGAAAGGTCGAATCACTGGGCCTGCCGTCGCGGCAACGGCGGTCGGTGAAGATGGCGACGCAGACCGGGCGCATCGATCAGATAGCGGCGGCGGTCGCTCGCCTCGAAGAACTGCTCAGTATCTTGTTGCCGGAGTAACTTTTATGGGCAATATCGCCGACCCGACGGCGGAGAAGTGATTCTGGAACTGTAGAAAGACCATTCAAAAATAACTTGAAACAAAAAACAAATTAGAATAACATCGCGTCAGTTCATGGGGAATACTATATAAGCCGAGAGAAAGCTTTTTGACTGAGACAAAACCTGAGTTACTGCTCCAAGACATGCACTTGCGACATACCGGACTTACACCGCATTTGGCAGGCAGTTACTACGAAGCAGCCTGTGTCTCATTAAGTAAAAACCATGCCCCTCCTCAGGACATCGCTGTTGTTCATGACGATAGTTCAATTACAGCCAAAGTGCAATGGACTCCTCCCGATGCTAAGTGTTTACGAGCTTGGGCCAATCGAGATGATGCAACAAGGGATGGCGCATACGCGTGTGCATTAGCCGCCGTCGAAATAACTGCAGGTTTGTTTGCAATTGGGCGTGCAGAAACATTAACAGGTGCTGATTACTACATAGCACCTCCGGATTGGAGCGAAAATGACTTTGAGCAATGCACTCGATTAGAGGTGTCAGGGACACATTGCGATGAAAGCGAAGCAAAAAGAAGATTGAAAGAGAAAGTGGCTCAAGCCAAAGAAGGGAAAAGTAATCTCCCAGCTATTGCTGCTGTAGTTGGTTTTAAGTTGCGCTCCATAAACCTTCAGACGGTTAAGTTATGAGTTGGATTAATGCACATCGCCATAGCGAAAGCCTTGCCTTTGAGGCTGAACGCTGTATGCGATCAGGAGACAAAAAGAAGGCCTTGGCAATATATAAAGAGGCTGCTATAGCGGAAGCTGATGCCTTATTGATGATTGAGCCCGACAAACAAAAAACAATAGGAATAACAGCTGTTAGTGCCGTTGCTCTATACTTCAAAGCAAAGGAGCTTGGGCTTGCAGAAAAACTGGCAATTTCATGTCTTTCTAAAGAAGGCTTACCGCCATTCGCACAAAAAGAATTGAAAACTATTGTACAAACGATTTGGAACGAACAGATTTTTAGCGCATCTGGAGTCGAATTTGTTCGAGGGGAATTATTGGTAGGTGTTGCCGGAGGAATGGTTGCGGTGGGTGCAGCGCCACTTGAACTTGTCCATAGAAAGGTAGAAGAGGTAAAAAATCTTTTCTTCCGTGCGGTTGAATTGCTTCTTGATATGCCTCTCCGCAGACACGGTGCTCCAGCACAAGAAATTCGAGAGCAATTTCGTCCTTGGATTATTCAAGCACCAGCGGGAAGTTATCAGTTTGCTCTTAGGGTAGAGAGACCTCAACAAATGGACCTTTTCCCATCTGCAACTCTCGAGATTGAAGAGGTTACTCATAAGCTGTTTGAAATCGTGACTGTTGCTTCGACTAGCCCCGCCGAGAATCTTGAAAATGTGATACCTCGGGAAGATTATCGCGAATGTTTTATCAAACAAGTACGCAATTTGGCTCCAACAGGAAAAACTTTTGAAAGGTTAACCATCAAGTCAACGGGGAATGAAGATTTGCCCACGGCCATTTTTTCAAAACAATCGCGAAAAATTCTTACAGATTCCATTAAAGCAAAAGAAAAGACAGATCCCAATCAAAAAGATTTCACACACAAACAACTTAATGGCATTTTGCGCGGCGTCCATCTTGACAAGGATTGGCTTGAAATCATAGAAGAAGAAACGGGAAATACTCTCCGAATCCATAAAGCGGGCGATGCCATTGACGATCTAGTTGGTCCTATGGTGAATCACAAGGTAACAGTCGATGTGGATATAAGTGCAGATGGAAAACATATTTTCAAGGATATTCAATCCTTTGAATAGAACTGCTCCTAGAGTATCCCGTTGACGCCCTTCGGAATGTAGGTGTGTATCTTGGCGGCGTACCCGTCGCCCAGTGACATCTTCACTTATCCGCCCGACTTTTTGAGGTTCGTTTCCCCTTCGGATTGGACGCGGCTGTCGACGATATAGGCGAGCCGTATCGCGTAGTCGACCGCCTGTTCGAGCAGTTCTTTTTCGGTTTCTACGGTCACCTTGCCCGCCACAATGAATCCCTGAAATATCACCGCCGCCGCCTTGAGCACCGCCCGTTCGCTCGTCTGCAGTTCGAGATAATCGCCGTCCAGCGCTTCCTTGATGATCCCGTCATTCATGCCCAACTCCGTTACGAAAAAGACCTCTCCCAGTATCGTAAAAACGGCACGGAAGGCAAGAAAAGCCCCTTGACTTCCCCCGTTTCCCGCATACAACCGTAGTGTCCTTCGTACTTTAGCAAGGGAGAAAGATATGTCGTTTCTGATGAAAGAGAAACTCTTCTCGCGCGAATGGTTCATGAATTACGGACAGATAGTGCTGGGCGCCCTCATCATGGCGTCGGGCTATTCCTTCTTCGCCGACCCGATGAAGATCGTCCCCGGCGGCGTCTTCGGCATCTCCATCGTCATCCATCATGTTTTCGGCCTGCCGACCGGCACGATGGCACTCATCTTCAACATCCCGCTCTTCATCGCCGGTATCTACATCTTGGGGCCGCGCTTCGGGGTGAAGACCTTCTTCGGGACGGTGCTCACCTCCTTCTTCATCGACACCCTCTCGCACTTCAGCGGCGGCAAGGCGCTGACCACCGACATCATGCTGGGCACCGTCGTGTCAGGGGTGCTCATCGGGACGGGACTCGCCCTCATCTTCCGCGCCGGCGCGACCACCGGCGGCAGCGATATCATCGCCCAGATAGCGAATAAATACAGCCGCATTCCCGTCGGTCGCCTGCTGATAATCATCGATTCGTGCATCGTGTCGGTCGGCGTCATCGCCTTCCGCGATGTGTCGCTCGCCGCCTACGCCCTCATCACCATCTTCATCACCGGCCGGGTGCTCGACAGTATCCTCATGGGCCAGCATTACAGCAAGGGGGTCTTCATCATCTCCGACAAACACGAGGAGATCCGGCGGAAACTGCTCACCGGCATCGGCCGCGGCGGCACCTATTTCTACGGGCAGGGAATGTACGAGGAGAAGGAGAAGAAGATCATCTTCACCGCCGTATCACGACGCGATTTCATGCTGTTGCACGATTTCATCAAGAAGATCGACCCGCATGCCTTTATCACGGTATTCGAGTCGCACGAGGTGATGGGAGAGGGCTTCCAGCCGATAACCGATTAAGAGACTTATTCGCCCATGGTGAATTCGTCATGGTCCTCATAGACGAGCGCCTTTGAACCGGTCGCCCGGATGAGGTAGCCGCCGACCACGCCGCAGCCGTAGGCGAACAGCACCGTGAAAACGATGCCGGTCAACTGCGCCACCGCGATGCCGGGAACGAAGAATATCGCGATGAGGCCGCCCATCAGGCCGGGCATCCCGTGGAGATTGTGCACGCCGCAGGTATCGACGATCTTGAGGAGCGACTGAAGTTTCGGCTGAATGATCACATACCCGGTCACGCAGAGCGCCCCAGCCAAGATCCCGATCCCGAAGGCGACGGGCGCCGTCACGATATTGCAGGTGGCGCCGATGGCCACGCCGCCCGCGAGCGCCGCGTTGGCCATGTCGGCGATGGCCGGTTTTCCTTTGCGCAGAAGAGAGCTGAGAATATAGGTCATCACCGTCGCGCCGCAGAGCGACAGGATCGTATTTATCACCGTCTGCTGGAACTGCTCCGGCGGCACAATCGCGCTGCAGAAACTCGGCCAGAAGAGCCACAGGACCATCGAACCGATCATCGAGAAACGGTCGGAAGTGTCGTCGCCCTCGACGGCGACGGTCTGCGCCTCTTTCGAGGTGAGCGCCAGCGCGAGGCCGAGTCCGAAGTAGGCGCCGAATGCGTGGATAACGATGGAGCCGGCCGAATCCTGAAATCCTTTGGTGATGCCGAGCCCACCGTCGAGCACCAGCCATTCATTGACCATATAGGCCGGGACGATGGCGATGGCGAGAAGAATGTACTGATGGAGTTTGAGTCGGCCGAGGACCGCACCCATCGCGATGAGCGCTGCCGCGACGGCGAATTCGGCGTAGAGGAGCGTTTTGATGCTGTCGGCCGAAAAGGGTTCGGACGAGAGAATGCCGGTGGAGCGTAGCAGCAGGTAGAGCGGCAGTCCGGCCGCGACCACCAGATAGGTGCCGGTGGTGGCGCCGTAGCCGTATTTCTTCACGAAGACCATCAGGAAACCGAAACCGACCAGCAGCATCGCAAGGATGTGAATGGAAAAATTATACTGCTGGACCTGTCGTACGCCGTCGAAAAGACCGCCGGCGACCGCCTCTTCGGCAAAGGTCGTAACGGGAAGCAGAAGCGCGGAAATGAAACAACTGATAGCAAGCGCTAACGATTTCTTCATGACAGGACTCTCCTTAAGAGAATGAGTAGTACGCGAAGGCTATAGCGCGTGAAGGGGATAAGGTCAAACAATTATGGGGCATTTTAGCGCCGCGGACCGGTCCGGAGAAAGAAAATTTAATAAGTTAAAACTGTTAGCGAATTTATAGAGTATTGTTAGTGTTTTCTATTGGTGTGGAGAACGACAGCGGGCGACGGCATGGGCCAACTGAACGGCGCTGAACGGTTTGGTGAGTATCTCCGCGAAGCCGATACCGGCGGCGTCATCGGGAGAGAGAAGATCATTGTAGCCCGTTATCAGCAGTATCTTCTGTGACGGACGCCGTTCTTTCATGCGGGCCGCCACGAGCGCACCGTTCATCTCGGGCATATTAAAATCGGTGATGACCAGATCGAACCGTTCAGGCTCTTGCGACCACGACTCGTAGGCGGCGGCCGGATCGGTGAAGCCTTCGACGGTATAGCCGAGCCCCGTGAGCAGTTCCGTGACCGAACGGACGATCTCCGGCTCGTCGTCGACGAGGCACAGATGCCCGGTGCCGCGCGGCGGTTCACTATCGGGCGCGGGCTCCTCCGCCAGTTGCTCCTCGGAGATGGTCGGGAGCAGGACCGTTATGGTCGTGCCGCGTCCCGGCGCGCTGTCGACCTCTATGCGGCCGCCCAGATCGCAGACGGCGCCGTGCACCACCGCCAGCCCCATCCCCGATCCCTGTCCGGGCGGTTTGGTGGTGAAGAAGGGCTCGAACATACGGCTTTGCACCTCGGCGCTCATCCCGGCGCCGGTATCGGTGACCGTCAGCCGCGCCCGCTCTTCCGCCCCGCTCCCAACGCGTTTCAGGGCGATGGTCAGCACGCCTCCCTCTTTCTGCATGGCGTGAAAGGCGTTGGTGGCGAGGTTCATGAGTATCTGGTGGAGATGCACCGGATCGGCGAGGAGATATACCTCCGGCTCGACGGCGCTTTCGACCCGTATGTTGCGCGGCAAGACCTCGCTGAGCATCTTGACCGACTCTTTGACGATGAGCGATATATCGAGCGCCGTTTTTTCGTTCGCTTTCTGACGGCTGAAGGTCATGATCTGGCCGATCAGCGCGGCGGCCCGGTCCATTCCTTTGATCAGTTCGTCGAGATGCCGCCGTACCGCCGGATCGTGCGCCGTCCCGGCGCGCACCAGTTCGGCGTAGGAGTACATGTAGGTGAGAATGTTATTGAAATCGTGCGCTATGCCTCCGGCGAGGGTGCCGATGGCCTCCAGTCGCTGGTTGTATTCCATCGCCTGTTCGAGCTTCAGTTTCTCGTCGCTGTTACGCGAATAGGCGTCGACCACCTCATTCATATGCCGGACCACTTCGCGGAAGTCGATGCCGACCCGCTCGGGGGCGGCGCGATGCGACAGTTTGCCGATGAGTACGCTTTTCAACAATGTTCCCAGTTCGCCGATCACCTGCCGGATGTTGCGGCTTATCAGGATAGAGATGAGCGCCGCCGAGAAGACGATGAGCAGAAGCGCGCTGAGCAGGATGATGACGATACGGTCGTTGAGCGCCCCGGCGATACGGTCGTCGATCTCTTTTTCGTCTATTTCGGCAAGAAGCGCGAAGGTCGTCCCATCATCGACCCGCACCGGCGTGTAGGCCGACAGGACGCGGCGATGCCGGTAATCGTCGATGATGTCGCGCCCCGTCTCCCCGGCGAGCGCCCGCCGGACCGCGACGGTGTCGGCGCCGTTGTCGGCGACGGTCCCCGCCCGCGAAGCGGCCACCGAATGGCGTTGCGGGTCGAGGTAGGAATCGCTCCGCATCCGCAGATCGGGACCGACCAGATAGGTCTCGCCGGTCTCCCCCATCGCGGAGCGTTCGTTCATCAGGAGGTCGATATAGGCGATATCGTAGTTCCCGGCCTGTTTCCCGAAATGTTCCCGCAGCATGCTTTTTTTGATGTCGCGCACCGATTCGAGCTGGGCGAAGGACTGATCCTTCATCTGTTCCTTCATGATGGAATAGCTGACCAGCGATATGGCCGCGAGCGGCAGGATCCCCGACAGGAACAGCGCCAGCGCCAGAAAATAGCGGAGCGGGATATCGCGCAGCATCGCGTCAGGCCGGGATGAATTTAAAACCGATGCCGCGCACCGTCTCTATCTTCGCCGCGCACCGACCGAGTTTTTTCCTGATGCCGAACACGAGAAAATCGACCGACCGCGCGGTGACCGCGAAATCGTCGCCCCGCAGCACGGCGATTATCTGGTCGCGCGAGAAGACCCGGTCGGGATGCGACAGGAACAGAACGAGCATATCGAATTCGGAACGGGTGAAGGTGACCCGGCCGCCGTCGATGACCACACTGCGCGACAGACGATCGATACGGATCGGGCAGCACACCAGCTCCGTGGCGGGCAGAGCGTGCGGATCGCGCCGGAGCACCGCTTGGATGCGCGCCAATACCATGCGCGGTTTGACCGGCTTGGCGATGCAGTCGTCGGCCACCGTTTCGAGCGCCGTCACCATTTCCTGTTCGACCATCCGGCCGGTCAATATCACGATCCGGACGGCGGCGGTACGCGGATCGCCCTTGAGCCGCTTGGCCACCTCCAGTCCGTTCATCCCCGGCAGCATGATATCGAGTATCGCCAGATCGGGCGGCTGATCGAAGGCGAGCCGCAGACCCGATTCTCCGTCGACCGCTTTGAGAACCGTGTATCCCGCCTCTTCGAGGATGAACCCGAGGCTGTTGAGGATGCTCTCTTCGTCCTCGACGAACAATATCTTCGGCGCCCGTTCCATGGAAAACCTCCGAAATACCGTTTCATCATAACCTGTTCTTCCGCCGACGCAATAAATGCCCCGTATTCTATAGCAACCATATCGCCCCGCTAACAAAATGCTATGGTCGGTGTGCTATATGATCTTCCGTCACTATCTCTTTTTTTGGAGGGATCCATGCAATTCGACACCGGCAACACCGGGTTTATGCTGCTGGCCACCAGTCTGGTCATGCTCATGACGCCCGGTCTGGCCTTCTTCTACGGCGGTCTGGTCGGCCGCAAGAATGTTCTGGCCATCATGATCCAAAGTTTCGTATCGATGGGCGTCACCACGGTGCTGTGGTATGTCTGCGGCTATTCGCTCTGTTTCAGCGGCGATGTGGGCGGCGTCATCGGGAACCTCGACCATGCCTTCATGGCGGGGATCACCCTCAACGACACCTTCTCGACCAACAACAACATCCCGCTGCTGGTGTTCATTGCCTACCAGATGATGTTCGCCATCATCACCCCGGCGCTCATCACCGGCGCCTTCACCAACCGCGTCAGTTTCAAGGCCTACCTGATCTTTTTGGTCGGTTGGCTGATGATCGTCTACTTCCCCTTCTGCCACATGGTGTGGGGCGGCGGCATACTCCAGCAGTGGGGCGTGCTCGACTTCGCCGGCGGCATCGTGGTCCATGCGATAGCCGGTATGGCGGCGCTCGCGTCGGTCTTCTTCGTCGGTAAGCGTAAGGTGGCCGAATACGGGCCGCATTCGATACCGCTGGTCGCGCTGGGCACCGGCCTGCTCTGGTTCGGCTGGTACGGGTTCAATGCAGGCAGCGAGTTGCAGGTCGATGCGGTGACCGGACTCGCGTTCCTCAACACCGATGTGGCGGCGTCGTTCGCCGGCGTGACATGGCTCTTCATCGAATGGATCCAGAGCAAGAAACCGAAATTCGTCGGCCTGCTCACCGGATCGGTCGCCGGACTGGCCACCATCACCCCGGCCGCCGGGTTTGTCAGCACCCATCACGCGGCGCTCATCGGCATGATCGCCGGCGGCGTCTGCTACCTCGCCGTCATGCTCAAGAACAAACTCAAATGGGACGACGCGCTCGATGTCTGGGGCGTCCACGGCGTCGGCGGGACCATCGGCATAATATTACTAGGGATATTCGCCAGCAAAGCGGTCAACCCCGCCGGGGCCGACGGTCTGCTGAACGGCAACATCGCCTTCTTCTTCAAGGAGACGGTCGCGGTGCTGGGCGCATCGGTCTATGCCTTTGTCGTTTCGTACTTGATGCTGGTGGTCATCGATCAGATAACGCCGGTCAAACTTTCCGAGCAGGAAGAGTCGGACGGCCTCGACTCCGCACTCCACGGCGAACAGGCCTATTTCGAATAAAACCGTATTCTTACGCCAACTTCTCTTTCACCAACTGATTCGCCGTCTTGCCGTCGTAACGGCCGACATACAGCTCCTTGAGTTTTGCCATCACCTGCCCCATCGCCTTGGGCGACTTTTCGGGGAGGGTCGCGACGATATCGTCAATGGCTTTGGCGAGTTCTTCGGCGGTGAGCTGTTTGGGGAGATAGCCTTCAAGTATCGCCCGCTCGGCTTTTTCTTTATCGACCGGTTTCGCTTCGGCGGTGAGAATGACGATGGTCTCGTCGATATTCTTCATGAACTTGCGGATGATCTGCATCACCTCTTCGGGGGTCGTTTCGCGGTTACCGGCATTCTTGCCGACCGCCATCGCCTCGCCCAGCAGGGTCGAGAGGAGATTCGACTTCACCAGATCGTGCGCCTTCTTCGCCTCAAAGAGATCTTTCCTGATGTTCGCGAGCATCGCTAACTCCTTTTATTCTATGACTTTAATCCCAGTTTGTCACGCCACACCGCTATCGCCGGATCTTCGATCTTCGGGTAGAGGACCGACGGTTCGCCGATGGTGTGTCCCGGCTTCATCGGCTGTGCGCAGAGGGTATCGAAATCGAAGGTCTCGGGCATATTGAGCATCTTTTTGACCTTGCGCGACGCCACCGGGGTGATCGGCTCGAAGGCGGTCGCGAGGGTATCGATGAGGTTGAGGCAGGTCAGCAGCACCGCCTTGCACCGTTTTTCGTCGGTCTTCCGCAGCGACCACGGGGCGCTCGTATCGACATAGCGGTTGGCGATGCGACCCAGCTCCATCAGGTGGAAGACCGCGTCGCGCACTTTGTAAGTGTCGTAACATTCCTGAATGATGTCGGCCTGTTTTTTCGCTTCGACCCAGAGCTGTGTCTCGGCGTCGGTGAACGACACCTCGCCGCCGAGCGTGCCGTCGAAGAACTTGCGGGTGAACGACAGAACGCGGTTGACGAAGTTGCCGTAGATGTCGGCGAGCTCCGAGTTGTTGGCGGTCTGGAAACCCTTCAGCGAGAAGTCGGCGTCCTTCGCCTCGGGAGCGATCTGCGCGAGGTAGTAACGGATCACATCGCTATTGAAATCGTTCAGGAATTCGTGGACCCAGATGGCGTAGTTCTTCGAGGTGGAGAACTTGTCGCCTTCGAGGTTGAGGAACTCGTTGGCCGGTATCTCGTCGGGCAGTTTCCAGTCGGCTTTCTGTCCCATCAGCATCGCGGGCCAGATGATGGCGTGGAAGACGATGTTGTCCTTGCCGATGAAATGGACCAGTTTGACATCCTTCCCGCCCTGCCACCATTTCTTCCAATCCTCGGTCCGACCGAGCTTTCGGAACAGTTCGATGGTGAAGGAGATGTACCCGATCGGGGCGTCGAACCAGACATAGAGCACCTTGCCGGTCGCACCGTCGATGGGCACCGGAACGCCCCACGAGATGTCGCGGGTGATGCCACGCGGTTCGAGTCCGCGCTGGAACCACTGCTCGCAGAAGGCCTTGACATTGGCCTTCCAGTGCGGCTTCCCCTTGAGCCAGATATCGAGATCTTTCTGGAACTTATCGAGATCGAGGAACCAGTGGCGCGAACTTTTAACGACCGGCGTCTTGCTGCATATTTTGCATTTGGGTTCTTTGAGGTCGAGCGAATTGAGGGCGTTGCCGCAGTAGTCGCACTGGTCGCCGCGCGCCCCTTTGCCGCAGTGGGGACAGACCCCTTCGACATAGCGGTCGGGAAGGAACATCGCGTCGTGGTCGCAGTAAAACTGATCGACATCGCGTTCCGAGATGAAGCCGTTCTTCTGGAGCGTCAGGAAGAAATCCTGCGACAGTTTTGCGTGCTCCGGACAGGTGCTGGTCCCCGAGAAGATGTCGAAACTCATCTCGAGACGGCGGAAGGCTTCCTCTATTATCTTATGATTCTCGGCCACCACTTGAGTGGGCGTCTTGCCGTTCTGTTCGGCGTTGATGGTGATCGGGACGCCGTGTTCGTCGGTACCGCAGATGTAGAGCACTTCGCGCTTTTTATTGCGCAGGGAGCGGACATAGATGTCGGCGGGAAGATAGGCGCCGGCGATATGTCCCAGATGTATCGGGCCGTTCGCGTACGGGAGCGCCGAGGTGACAAGATACCGCATGAGTTCCTCCGGTTATCAAAAACGGGGGGAGTATATCTAAAATTCGTGCGCCGTCAACTAGCTAACGGTAGAGGAACGCCATGCCCCACGCGATGATAACCACGGCGAAGGAAAAGAGCGACAGGAACAGTCCCGCCGCGCGGCCGGTGAAGAGATCCTTTTTCAGCGCCGGCAGGGCGGCGAAACCGACCCCGACCCCCGCGAGAAAGCCGAAAAAGTGCGCCATGACATCGGTCTTTTCGCTCGTCCCGAGCATCGCGAGGAGCGATAGCCCCGCCGCGAACGGTATCCAGATGCGGGTACGCGGCATCCGGAACCGCTCGGCCGCCTGCACCGCCGCAAGGATGCCGACCGCCGCGAAGACCGCCGTGGAGGCGCCGATGGAGTTATGCGCCGAAGCATAGAACAAGGCATTGAAATAGTTGCCCAGAGCGCCGGACAAGAGCACCAGCGGCCAGACGCGCCCCGCGCCGATGACGCGGCGCAAAGCCCAGACAACGATACCACCGAAGACGATGTTGGAGCCGACATGCTGGAGATCGCTGTGGAGCGTGAGCGCCGTTATCGTAAGCCACCACTGCCCGTCGGTGATGCGGCTCGCCGAGGCGTGCCCCAGATCGAGCCAGAACGAACGGCCCGGCGGCGCGTAGGTGAACGAATGGAATAGGGCCAACAGGCACAGCACCAGCACGAGTCCCGGCATCGATTCGGGAAAATAGCTGGGCCACCGCCGTTTCGTCTTCCGTTCCCGTTCGCCCGCCTCGTACTGTTCTATCTCCCGCTCGGCCAGAACGGCATCGGCGGCACGGACATAGAGCGTCCAGCCGTCGGGCAGGTTGTAGACCTCGTGCGGGATGTTCTTCGCCGACATGATGAGCGCCCAGCGGTCGATAAAGCGCCGGTCGCGCGACGCCGCGAGGGGTATGTAGGTCTCATCGTGTGCCGGTAACATCCGCACCTCCGCGCTTCACTATAATCGCATCGCCGATAATTGCCAGAGGCGGCGACGACATTTTTTGCGACATCGGACTCCGGTTCGTTGTCCTACTAAAGGATACTTTTTGCGGAGGATACCGTCATGCGGGTGTTTTTGTTCGTTGCCCTTTTTATTCTTACGGGTCTCGCAACGGCCGCCGATGGCGCCTTTTCGCCCGACGGGATGAACAGCGAAGCTTCCGTCATCATTCAGGAATGTCAGTCGAACGAGGCAAAAATAGCGGAGATGGTCAAACAGGCGGTCAGCGAAAAGGATATCCGATGGAAACTGTGTCTTGACGATGCGGCGGTCACCAGCCGCGGCGTCGCCGCGAGCGCCGTTACGGCGCAGGAGCGGATGGGCGACCTTATCGGCGCCGGTAAAACGGAGCCGGCCAAGGCGCAGCTCGCCCTTCTGCGGGGGCTCGGCGAGGCGTCGAAAAAGGCCGTTATCGAGGCGCAGGCGTGTCACCGCCAGCTCACGAAGGTATCCGACGGCAGCGAGACCAAACGGGAGACCGACGGCACCAAGAGCGGCTCCTGCGGCAAAGGCGACGGCATCAACGACGCGATGTGCGTCGGCTTCATCGACGACATGGTCACCGAACGGCCGGGCGGCATGAAGGGCGACGACCCGCTGGACGCCGCCGGCACCGATCAGGTGGGCGGCTCCTATGAAACGCCGGGGAGCGTCGGCGAGGATTCGGAGACGGTGCAGGACCATTTTCAGGAGATATCGGACCCGCCGTTCGACCCGGTCAGCCCCGAGAAGTGATCAGCGGTTGAGTTCCTCTTTTTCGGGCGGCAGATAGTCGGGATAATCGACCGGCGCCTCCTCCTCCACCTTCCGCAGGCGGATATAATCGAGCACCAGACAACTCTGCCCGTTGTGCGGCACGAAGGAGAAGCGGTTCTTTCCCGCCGTGAGCGGCGCCTGCGTCCGCACCTTGTGGAACACATAGTCGGCGTCGAAGGCGGAAAAATCAAGCACTTTCGAGTCGTTGACCGTCAGCGAGAAGCTCCCGCCGCACGGGGCGCCGAGGAATTCCACCGTCAGTTCGTAGGTGCCGGGGTCGAGTATCGGGTGGGAGAGATCGTAATAACTTTCGGGCGACAGTTCGCCGAAAAGGACCGCATAGCCCACATCGTTGCTGAAATCGAGCTTGTCGTCGAGCACGGCGAAGGGGAGGTGGTTCAGTTTGAGTCCCACCGCTACCGGCGTGGCGTAGGCCGGTTTGCCGGTGAGCGGTCGTCCTTTATTCTCGAATTCTATCCAGATATCCCGTAGGCGGAACTCGGCCAGCTCCTCGACCACCGCGAGATTGCGCAGTTTCGGATAATAGTCGATGACATAGGCATTCTTCAGCCCGTACTTTTCCATGAAATAGGCGGCGCCGTAGTAGTTCTCGCGGCCGAGGTCCTTGACGATGAGGTTGCCGTAGGCGTCGAACGGCGGCCGGGTCTGGGTGTTGAGCATCATCGCGTGGTGCGATTCGGGGACGAAGACGACGCTGTCGACTATCCGGTGCTCCGCTATGGCCTCCTCGAAGGAGCGGTCGGTGGCCCAGAAACGGTCGTTGTAGCGGTCGATCAGTTCGGGCATGATGAACCCGTCGACGAAAAGCATCCCGGCGATAGGGACCGCGGCGATGAGCGGCCGCAGACGGCGCGGAAGCTTCCGCGCCGTCATCACGATGCCGAAGGCGGCCGGTATGAGCAGAAGCATCGTCACTTCGGTGAAGTAGCGCGGCCCGAAAAGGTTCCCCGGCAGATAGAAGAAAAAGTAGCCCGCGAAGAAACAGAGAAAGAACGAGGAGAGGAACAAACTGCGCCGCAGGCCGAACAGAAAGGCGACCGCGAGGAACAGGAACGGATAGGGATGCCCCGTGACATTGAAGAGCATCAGGGTCAGCCGCGTGTAGGTGACCCAGTAGGCATAGTCGAGCGTCAGCCCTTCGGCCGGCAGGAATCTCCCTTCGGTGTTGGGACAGCCGGTTCCCATCCCGATGCGGTGGCAGTGCGGTACCGGTTCGATGACCGAGAAATAGACATCCTGCGGGAAAAGGAACGGGTCTCCCGTCATCGTATGGTTGTAGAGGAGCAGGCCCCCCGCGCCGAGCACCGCCGGGAGGGCGAAGGCGAAAAGCGGCCGGAGACCGACCCGTTTTACCAACAGATAGACGCCGAGCGGGATATAACTGAACACCGCGTTCTGCGGCCGGACGAAAAAGGTGATCGCGAGCGCGGTCGAAGCGAGGAGGAGGCCGCGGCAACTCCGCGGATCGCACGCCACCAGCCACACCGACAGCATCACGAGGAACAGGTTGAAATTGTGGGTCATGAAGCTCGCGCCCATGAACAGGAAGAACGACGACACGGTGCAAAGCGCCATGGCAAGCAGACTCACCCGCGAGTTGAAGAACTTATCGGCGATACGGCCGGTCAGCCACACCGACAGGGCGGTGCACAGCGGCACCAGCAGCGACGCGGCGCCGAACAGGTCGAACAGCGCGAGGAACAGCGAGAACCCCGGAAGGAACAGCGAATAGTAACTGCCGCCGTCGCGTAGCATGAAGGTGACATCGCTGTATTCGTAGAGCTCGCTCACCGGGAGCGATAGCGAACCCTCCCGCAGCAGCCGCGCGGTCCACAGAAAATGCGACGCGTCTATGACATGCGGGACATTCTGGAACACGAAGATCGTGATGAGCAGGGTCGCGACGCCGGCGATCGGCGGTATGATGAGGTACCGGCGCCGGACCAGCGCGTTGAAGAGACGGCGGGTCGCGCCGGGGGCGGCGAAGAAAAATATCGCGATGAGCGCCGCGGACGCGCCGTAGATGAGGTGTATCATCGGCCAGAAGGCGGTGAAGAAGAGCCACGGGGTCGCCTTGGTGCCCCACAGGAAAAAGAGGGCGAAGATGCAGAGCGCGGCTATGAACGAAGGGAGACGACGGATCATGTCTTGACTATCTTTTTGAGGTCGAAGCCGAGCTGTTCCATATCCTTGACGGTGCCGTCCTTCCGTATCTCATCCTTCATCTTCGCGGTCTTTTCGGCATCCTCTTTCGCCTCTTCCTCGGTGACGGCGCGGCCGCCCGCCACCTCGGCCTCGAACTTGAGCTTTTTGCCGCCGGTCAGCGCCGCGTAGCGTCTCTCGACCGCCGTCCGTTTCGGACCTATCGCCGCTTCGAGCGCCTTGGACAGCTGCACCGTCACGAGGTTCCCCTCCTCGACGCACTTGGCCGCCTTGAGGCCGCTGGCGAGCATCGGATCCTCGCCGGCGAACCGGTCAAGGAACTCGCGCCATCCGGCGACGGGCGGTTCTTCCTTCACGGGAGGTGTCTCTTTTTTCGGTGCTTCCTTCGGTGCAACGGGTTCCGGTGTTTTTTTCTTTTCGACCGGCGGGACCATCGGTATCACCGGCGCCGGTTTCGGCGCGGCTACGACCGGTTCGGCCTTCGGGCTTGCCGCGGCGGGGGCGCCATCCACCCGGTCCAGCAGTTCGCGGATATCGACCATGGCGGGGAACGACGCGGCGATGACCACCGCCACTTCGAACAGCATCAGCGAATAATCGCTCCGGACGATGGCGTCATGTTCGCCGTTCCAGTAGTCGAACAGGCGCAGCCAGTCGGGGGCCGACAACTTCTTCGCCGTCTCGCGCACCCATTTTTTCTCCTCGTCGGGCGCCTCGATGAAGCGGTCGTCGGCAAGCGACGAGGCGAGGACCAGATGGTGGAGCGTGAGGAGCACATCGCGCGACGCCTTTTCAAGCGCCTTGCCCGACTCGTAGATACCGCGCACCGCCGCCACCGCGCCGTTCGCGTCGCGGGCGGCCAGAGCGGTGACGATGTCGCGGATGAGTTTCCGGTCGCTCGTTCCGAGGATGAGCGACACCACCGCGCAGGTCACCTGCCGCTCACCGAAGGCGAGCATCTGTTCGACCAGCGTCTGGGCGTCGCGCATGCTCCCCTCCCCTTCGCGGGCAAGGAGATATAAGGCATCGCGTTCGAAGGCGACCCCTTCGGCGGTCAGTATCTTTTCGAGCTGGGTGACGATATCGGTGAGGCCGAGCCTTTTCAGATCGTAGCGCTGACAGCGCGACAGGACGGTGGTCGGAATTTTCTGCGGATCGGTGGTCGCGAGTATGAAGGCGGTGTGCGACGGCGGCTCTTCAAGCGTTTTTAAGAGCGCGTTGAAAGCCGACTTCGACAGCATGTGCACTTCGTCGATGATGTAGGCCTTGCGTTTCGATTTGACCGGGCTGTAGGAGATATTCTCGCGGATGGTGCGGACATCGTCGACCGAATTGTTGGAGGCGCCGTCTATCTCGAAGACATCGGGACTGCGCCCCGCCATGATCTCGGTGCAGTTCTCGCAGACATTGCACGGCTCGCCGTCGGGCAGCGGCGAGAGGCAGTTGAGCGCCTTGACGAGGATGCGGGCAAGCGTCGTCTTGCCGGTGCCGCGGATGCCGGTGAACAGCACCACCGGGGCCGGCCGTCCTTCGCGGAGGGCGTATTTGAGCGCCGTGGTGACATGCCCCTGCCCGATGACCTCGTCAAACCGTTTGGGCCGCCATTTGCGCGCGATGACCTGATAACTCATCTCTCCCCCCTATCGTCCTTTTTCCTTTTTTCCGGTGCCGTCGCGCATCTGCGCCATGAGCCGCCGCGCCGCCTCCTGTTCCGCCGCCTTGCGGTTGCGGCCGCTTCCCTGCGCCGTGAAGCCCATCGTCCGGCACTCGACGGTGAAGAGGCTTTCATGGTCGGGCCCCTGCTTCTCGACGATGGTGTATTCGGGCAGCGGCATACCCTGATCCTGCGCTATTTCCTGAAGCCGTGTTTTATGATCGCGGTCGATGTGGAGGAGGAGCGCGTCTATGTCGTGCGACGCCCCGAAGCGCGGCGTGAATATCCGGTCGACCGCCGTGAAGGCGGCCGTCCAGCCGCCGCTGAGGTAAATGACCGCCATGAGCGATTCGAACATATCGGCCAGTATCGAATCCTTTTCGCGGCCGTGGGTCTTCTCTTCCCCTTTCCCCAGAAGCATCAGCGCCCCCAGCCCGAGCGCCCGCGCCATCTCGGCGAGCCCTCCCTCGTCGATGAGGTTGGCCCGCGCCCGCGACAATTTGCCCTCTTCGGCATCGGGGAAGCGCCGGTAAAGGAGCGTCGATACCGCCAGTCCCACCACCTCGTCGCCGAGGAATTCGAGCCGCTGATAGCTTGTCACCCCCGCGGCGTCGAGCGACGGATGGATGAAGGCCTGTTCGAGAAGCGCCGTATCGGTGAACGGGAAGCCGAGCGCCGTTTCAAGCTCGCCGACGAGCCGCTTATCAAGCGCCATGGTTCACTCCGAAGGCGTACATGGCTATTCCGGCGGCGACCGATGCGTTGAGCGAATTGATCCGCCCCGCCTGCGGTATCTTGGCGACGATATCGGCGTTCATGAGGATGAACTGACCGACGCTTTTCCCTTCGCCGCCGATGACCAACAGCAGCGCGCCGCGCTGCTGCGCGACCGCTTCACGCAGGTCGATGGCCCCCTCTTCGTCGAGCGCGACGACCATCCGCCCTTCGCTCTTCGCCCGTTTGACATAGGCGTTGGCGTTCTCACTGCGGACGATCCGCAGGTGTTCGGTCGCCCCGGCGCTCACCTTGACGATGGAGGGATATATCTCGGGGACCCCTTTGAGCGGCAGGAGGATATCGTGGAAGCCGAATATCTCGGCGCTCCGCAGTATCGCTCCGACATTGTGCGGGTCCTCGACATTGTCGAGCAGCAGCAGTCTGTCGGCGTTGAACACATCGTCGAGTTCGACATAGGGATAGGGCTCGCAGCGGATGACCGCCCCCTGATGCTCGGTCGATTTCGACAGCTGGAACAGCCGATCGCGCCCCACCGATTCGACGGGGACCCCCTTGTCGGCGAGGTAGCGCGCCAGTTTCTTTATCCGCGCATTCTCGGTGGCGTTGTCGGCGATGAAGGCCTCGTGGACCTTCCGGCGGCCGCCCCTCAGCACCTCGAAACAGGGATTGATCCCGTAGACATATTCCCAGCGGGGTTTAGCCATGTTTTATTTCTTCCAAAATATCGAGGAACGCTTTCTTCCGGTCGGTCGCCTGCGTGATGGGGCGGCCGATGACGAGATAGTCGGCGCCCGCCGCGATGGCCGACGCGGGGGTGGCGATCCGTTTCTGGTCATCCTTCGAACCGCCCGCCGGGCGGATGCCGGGGGTGAGTATCTTGAACGACGGCTTGGTGACACTGCGGATGATCTCTATCTCGAGCGGCGAGGCGACGACCCCGTCCATCCCCGACTCTTCGGCCAGTTTCGCGAAGCGGGCCACCTGCTGGGCCGGATTGGCCGCGTAGCCGATCTCGCGCAGGTCCTCTTCGGCGAGGCTGGTGAGCACCGTGACGGCCAGAACGAGCGGCCGGTTGGGGAGCTTGTCCAACTCTTTTCGCGTTTCGGCCATCATCTTGCGGCCGCCGGCGGCGTGGACATTGAACATCTTCACCCCGAGCTTCGCGGCGGCGAGTCCCGCCATGGCAACGGTGTTGGGGATGTCGTGATATTTGAGGTCGAGGAAAACATCTTCGCCCAGCGCGACGATATCCTTCACGAGCGACGGACCAACTTGTGTGAAAAGTTGTTTGCCGATCTTCCAGCCGGCGCCGAGCCCCTTGAGTTCAGTGACGATGGCGAGCGCGTCTGTCCTACTGTCCACATCGAGTGCGACGAATACCTTTCCTTTTTCCATAGAGAGCCTCCAATAAGTCGGGTCGCGCGATTATATATTGGTGGAAGCGGAAGGCAAATTGTTTTGTATGTGCCGTTATCTTAGGGCGGCGACACCCGTTAGGAGGAACCGCCATGCAGGAAGTACCGCTATGGTCCCCTTGTCGACCGGTATGGTCTCTTCTTCGTTGCGCGTGACGATCGTGCCGTCCCCGATCCCGAGTTCCGTCATCGCCTCCTCAAGCGCCGCGAGTTCCCGTTTTCTGGTCTTCGGTTCCCGCACCGTTTCGCATACCTGCACGAGTCGCGGGGCGCCGCCCTCCCCGGCGACGACAAAATCGACCTCGCGACCGCTCCGGGTCTTGTAATAGAACACCTCCGTCCGTTCGCGACGAAGCGCGACGAACACCAGATTCTCCAGCAAATGTCCTCCGTTCACGAGGATGCCCGACGCGACCGAGGTCACCAGCGCATGATCGACGGCGTATATTTTCTTCGGATTGGTGTTCGACCGCGCCAAAGATGCGTCGTACACCCGCGTGGTGAAAAGAAAAAAGGACTCTTCGAACCACGCGAGATAATCGGAAACGGCGCTTTTGGGTATCCGGTGGCCCAGCGCCTTCAAATAGCCGGTCAATGCATTCACGGTGTACAGCGAAGCCGCGTTGTCGATGAGGCGACGGGCCAGATCGACGACCGCCTTGGGATGCGCGATGTCATGGCGCTCTATCAGATCGCGGAACAGGATCGAGTTGACATATTCCTGATGTGTCTTTATCCGCAGTTCCTTCGAAAGCGACGCCACCTCGGGGAACCCGCCGATCTCCCAATATTCGTCGAAGGCCTTCATGACATGCAGCCGTTCGGCCGAGGAAAGAGCGCCCTTCACCGGGCGGCCGGTGTGGAGCAGATACTCCCGGAACGAGAACGGGAACAGTTCCCATGAAAGAGCCCGACCGCGCATCTGGGTTGCTATCTCGGCGGAAAGCAGTTGGGACGAGGAGCCGGAAATATAGACCGCGCAGTTCTCGGTGCGCAGTACCCGCTCCACGAACGATTCCCAGCCGGGAAAGAGCTGTATCTCGTCAAAGAAACAATATACCTTTTCCTGTTTTTTCTCGGGATAGAGGGCGAAATAAGCCTCGGTCACTTCGCCGAGTCCGGTCGTTGAAAGGGCATGTAGCCGGTCGTCGAAAAAATTCATGTACAGCATGTTCCGGCGATCGACCCCTTTCTTTTGCAACTGCTCCATGGTCTGGAACAGAAATGTCGTTTTGCCGCACCGCCGTACGCCGATACAGATCGTCGCCTTGCCCGGCACCACCTCCAGCTTCATTTCCCGCGGCGTCGTGCGCGGCAGGTCTTGTGCATGAAAATCGAGGATTATTTCTTTCAATTTTTCTCTCATCGGACACCTCCCGTTCCCCGGAACAACAATCCGGTTCGATATTATTACCAGATTCTGGGCAAACTGGCAAGAAAAAAGACATGGATTCAGAACTAACCGGATGTTTTATCGTTTGCAGGAAAGCTCTTCCTCACACCGCCAGATCGCTGTCGGCCGGTTCGTCGGCCGCGCTTTTCCGGACGAAAAGAACCATGCCGACCGTGAGTAGCCCGATCCGCCCGCCGAGCATCAGCGCCGTGACGATAAGTTTTCCCATATCGGTGAGCGACCCGGTGATCCCCATGCTGAGTCCCACCGTCCCGATGGCCGACGCCGCCTCGAAAAAGATCTTGTCGATGGTGGCCGTCTCGGTGAGCGAGAGCAGATAGACCCCGACGGTCAGGAACATGAGATATAACGCCGTGTTGGCGATCGCCATCCAGACCCGTTCAAGCGGGATGGCGCGTCCCCAGAACGATGCGTGCTGTTCCCCCCGCAGGGCGCTGCGGATGACGCCGAGTATCGCCGAGAAAGAGGTGCTTTTCACGCCGCCGCCGGTACCCGATGGCGATGCGCCGATGATCATCAGCGCCGTCAGCACCAGTATCGATCCCTTCGACAGCGCGCCGATGTCGATGGTGTTGAACCCGACGGTGGTCATCGCCGTCATGCACTGGAAAAAGGCGGCGAGCAGCCGTTTGTCGGGGGCCAGTCCCCGTATCGTCGGCTCGTCGAGGAACAGGAGCGCGGTCCCGATGAGGGTCGTCCAAAGCGTCATCCAGACGATGATCTTGCTGGTGAGCGTCACCTGCGTGGTCTTTCCCCGGAACCGGCGCCAGTAATCGACGAACACGATGAAGCCGACGGCCCCGAGGTAACTCAGGAAGGCGATGGTCCCGTTTATCCAGAAGTTGCCCGAGAACGACATGAAGCTGTCGTTGAAGGGGCTGAACCCGGCGGTGCAGAAGGAAGAAATGCTGTGGAAAAAGGCGTTATACAGGGGGTTCGGCGTGCCGGCGGCCGAAAAGGCCCACCACAGCAGCAGCATCCCGACCGTCTCGATGACGGCGGTGAAGAGGATGACGCTCCGGATGAAGCGGAAGATGTCGAACGACTTGGGGAGACTGAAAACGGCGCGGGAGATCTCGGCGCGCGCCGAGGGAAGATCGGGGCGTCGCGAAAGGATGATGAACGACCCGAAGGTCATGTAGCCGATACCGCCGAGCTGGATGAGGGCGAGTATCACCAACTGACCGAAAAGCGAATAGTTGTCCGAGACACTGATGGTGGCCAGTCCGGTGGTCGACATCGCCGAGGCGGCGATGAAGAGGTTGTCGATGGGGGCGATGCGCTCCACGATGCGGGCGGCGGGAAGCGACAGAAGCAGCCACCCGACAATGACATACGACAGGTAGCCGAAAAAGACGGCATGGGCCGGGGCGGCGCGGCCGGTAAAGAAGAGGATGCGGTTCAGGAGACGCGAGAGGAGAAGGCGACCTCCTTTGAAAAAACGAAAGCGGACCGATGGCATGGCGATCTCCTTACAAAAATTCGTAACCAGAGGAAGCCGGCCGGCGATCTTGTCGGGGGGGTTTCCTCTTCCCACGCTTACGAGGTTAGCTGACGGGCTCGGGCGGAAGAGTGCCCTACGCCATAACGGCGATGCGCCCCGGGAAATGGGTCCCCCGTTCCCGCCGGTGGCGGGATTAAGCGGTTACCGGTGTACTCTTTTTGTCGGGAATGTCAAGAGGTTCGGGAAGGCGATTTTGTTTTGCGGGGAGGTCAGGGAGTTTCGGTTTGCGGCAGGGAAAGATAGAATTTGCTTCCGACGCCCGGTTCGCTTTCGATCCATATCTTGCCGCAGTTGCGCTCCACGATCCGCTTGACCATCGCCAAACCGATCCCTTCGCCCATCACCGGCCCGCCGGGATCGATCCGGGAGAAGAGTCCCCATATCTGGCCGTAATGTTGCGGTTTGATACCGATACCGGTATCTTCGACGCTGTAAGAAACGCGATCCGCCAGTGCGGTCCCGGTAATGCCGATAGTAAGGGGCCGGACGGGGTCGCGGTACTTGATGGCGTTGTCGATGAGATTCGAGAATACCTGTGCTATCTCCAGCGGATCGCCCCAACAGGAGGGGAGGTCGCCCACCGTTACCGTCACCCGCGCCTGCTGTATCTGAAAATCGAGGAGAACGAACATCCGGCGTATCAGCTCGTTCATATTGATGTTCTCGGGGATACGCGCAACGCTGTTGAGCCGGGATATCTTGAGGATGCCGGTGATCAACGCTTCCATTTTCTCGGCGCTGGCGCCGATATGACGGATCGCCGTAGGGATGTCGTGGTCGATGAGAGACGCCGCTTCGGCGCAGCGTTTTTCGGCCGTTTCTTCCTTGGCCATAATGACGGTCAGTGCTTCCACTGCCTTTTGTATCCGGTCGTTAAACCCCCGAATGCTGACCAGCGGGGAACGCAGATCGTGGGAGCTGGCGTAAAGAATGGTCTCCATTTCGTCGTTCTTTTCCTGCAGGGTCGCCGTCGATTCCTCGCGTTGCCGTTCCAACGCCTTGCGATCGGTGATGTCGCTCACTACGGCGCGGATCGCACTTCCGCCATCCTCGTCGTGCGCCATAACGGCCTTCAACAGCGCCCAGAACGCCGCTCCCTCGTTCTTCATCATCCGCAGTTCGCAGGTCTGTTTTTCGCCGGTTTCCTGCAGCAGCTTGCGAAACAGATAATACATATCCTGATCTTCCTTGAGGATGAAACGGGAGATCGGTTGTTTGTCCAGTTCTCCCCGGGTCACCCCCAGCAGGTCGGCGGCGGTAAGGTTGCCCTCGACGATCAGCCCTTTTTCGTTGATGGTGATATAGCCTACCGGCGCCAGATCGTAGAGGTCGAAGTACCGTGCCCGCGCGGTCTCCAACTCCAACTGCGTGAGGCGCAACTCCTCGTTCTGCATCTCAAGTTCGATCTGATGCACCTGCAGTTCGTGGAGCAGCATGCGCGTCCCTTCGTGCGTCATCCCCGCCAGCGGGGCCTGCTCGGAGCCGGTCTTGGCCCGAAAGGCCGCTTCGGCCCGTTCGCGCAGATCGGAGGTTTTGGGGGAGTCGTTATCCTTCTTTTTCATTCTTTTTGTCTTCCCCGATATCGCTCACCATGACCCGGAGGTACCGGGGGCTGCCGTCGTCATCGCGCGCAACGGTCGCCGCCAGACGGGCAGGGAATACCGTTCCGCCGTTTTTTACCATACGCAGTTCGCAGCTTTGCGGCGCGCCGGTCTCCAGAAGTTTCTTGCGGTGCAGATAGTAAATGTCCTGATCCTCCTTGAAGATGAAGCGGGAGATCGGCTGTGCGGCCAATCCGCCGCGCGTTACCTGCATCAAGGTCGCGAAGGGGAGGTTCGCTTCAAGGATCGCTCCCTTCTCGCTGAGGATGACATATCCCACGGGAGCCAGATCATACAGGTCGAAATAGCGTGCGTAAGAAGCCTCCAGCACCTCCTGCGCCCTGCGCTGTTCCTCATTCTGCAGTTCCAGCTCGATCCGGGTGCACCTGCAGTTCGTGCAGCAGCCGCTGTGTCTCTTCGGGCGACAGCACCGTGAGGTTCTCCGGCGACAACACCGGAGTTTTTTTAAGACCGTTATCCTTCTTTTTCATGGGAACCTCTTTCGTTGGCTTTCCGCAGCGCTTCCCGCGTCAGTACGATCTCCGTGATGTCGACAAAAGAGATCACCGCCCCCTCGATCACATTGTCGAGCGTCCGGTAGGGCTGGATACGCATCGTGTACCACTTGCCCTCTCTGGTCTGCACCTCAACCTCTTGGGGGACCAGCGTATCGAGCACGGACTGCATGTCCGCCGTCAAACGGTCGTACCCCACCAGATTGGATACCACATGCGCCACCGGCCGCCCCACATCGCTCAGGATCAGGTTGATGATCCGGGTCGTGGCGGGGGTGAACCGCATGATGCGCAGTTGATGATCGACAAACACGGTGCCGATGCCGGTACCGGCCAGCAGATTGTTCATATCGTTGTTGGCCCGCGACAGATCGGCCACTTTGGTCTGCAGTTCGGCATTGACCGTGGAGAGTTCCTCGTTGACCGATTGCAACTCTTCCTTGGAGGTCTCCAGCTCTTCATTGGAGGATTGCAGTTCCTCGTTGATCGACTGCATCTCTTCGTTGGATGTCTTCAGCTCTTCATTGGAGGTCTCCAGCTCTTCGACCGTGGTCTGGAGATACTCCTCTTTGGCGCTGAGTTCCTGTTTGAGCGCCGCGATGCGGGCATCCACACTCGGCTCTGCGGCCTTTTTCGCCCGGTCGCCGGTCGTTTTTTTCCGTTCCGGCCGCTCCTCGCCTACCGTATCTGTCGTCGCCGTTTCTTCCAGAATGACCAGATACAGAGCGGTATCGGACGGTATGGCCGGTCCGGCCCATTCGATCAGTTCCGGGCGGACCGTCACCGGGCCGATGGTCAGATCGACCGTGGTGAAGTGGCCGTTGGTCTTGACGCTCAGACCCGGGCAACGCACGGTCCCTTTGGTCGCCACCGCTTTGTGCAGAGAGATGGTCAATCCGCGCCGCAGCCCTTCCCGGGCCATTTTCAGGATGTTGTTTATCCCCGATTCGCCCGGGGTCGGTTCCAGATACATCCCGGTGCGGCCGTGCAGATAGAAGATATCGCCGGACCCGTTGATGAGCGCGGCGGTCGGGGCTATCTGCTGCAGGAGCGCCTGCTCGGTCAGTTCGCGCAGCGGCAGTTTCACGGAGAGCGTCGGCTTTCCGACGGTTCGCGGACCGGCCGGCGGCGGCGGGGCGGTAAGGCTGTGGTCCAGCGGTACACGCCGCGTACCGTGGAGTTCTTCTTTGCGTTGATACACCTTCGCTTTGCGGTCCAGCGCGGTAAAGAGATGCGCGAAGGCGCCCACCGTCTCCGATGAGCCCAAAAAAAGAAATCCGCCGGGGTTCAGCGCGTAGTGGAACAGCGGCATGAGCTTTTTCTGCAGATCGCCGTCCATATAGATGAGGAGGTTGCGGCAACTGACGAGGTCGATCTTGGAAAAAGGAGGATCCTTGACCACATCCTGTTCCGAAAAGACCAGCAGGTTCCTGATGTTCTTATGGATGCGGTACGCGCTGCCGTCGGCTTCGGCCGTAAAGAACCGCGCCAGTCGCTCGGGCGTTATATCGGCGGCGATGCTGGCCGGATAGATGCCGACGCGAGCCGTGGCGATCGCCTGCGCGTCGATATCGGTGGCGAATATCTGTACCGTGTAGTTCTGCTTCAGCGCCTCTACCCGTTCCTGCAGGAGGATGGCGATGGAATAGGCCTCTTCGCCGGTGGAACAGCCCGTCGCCCAGACGCGGATGGCCGATCCTGCCGGTTTGCTCTCAAGGAGCTTGGGGATCACCCGTTCCTCCAGCGCCGTGAACGCATCAGGGTCGCGGAAAAAATTGGTCACGCCGATCAGCAGGTCGCGGAAAAGCGCCTCTATCTCGGCTGGGTTCTGCTGGAGATATTTGACATACCCCTCCGGTGAATCTATCTGGTGGACCGCCATGCGCCGCTCGATGCGGCGGGTGATGGTGGTCGGTTTGTACTGGGAAAAATCGTGGCCGGTCTGAGTGCGCAACAGGATGCATATTTTTTTCAACGCATTCTCGGTCTTGGGAGCCGGACCGGCGGCGGGCCGGGGAGTCCTGCCGAAGGCGTGGGCCGCATAGGCCATGAGCTGGGCGGGCATCTCGGCCGGCGGCAGTTCGTAATCCACCAGACCCGTGCCGATGGCGCTGCGCGGCATCCCATCGTATTCGGTGGACTCGGGCTTCTGGGCCATGGCCATCCCCCCTTCGCCCTTGATCGCCCGTACCCCCTGCGTTCCGTCGCTGCCGGTGCCCGAAAGAACTATGCAGACGGCCCGCTCGTGCTGATCCTGCGCGAGCGACCGGAAGAAGAAATCTATCGGCAGGCGATGACCGTGCGGCGCGGAGGGTTCCAGCAGATGAAGCGTACCGTTGAGGAACGCCATGTCGCGGTTGGGCGGGATGATGTAGGCGCAGTTGGGTTGTACCGCCATGCCGTCCTCGACCTCGAATACCTGCATGCGGGTATAGCGCCGGACCAGTTCGGTCAGGATGCTCTTGTGATCGGGCGCCAGATGCTGCACCAGCACGAAGGCCATACCGGGATCGGTGTCGGCGGGCATGCCGGAAAAGAAGGCCTCGAAGGCGGCGAGTCCTCCGGCCGACGCGCCGATACCGACGATGGGGAATCGGGGTGTCGGAGAAGTGTCGTTCGACGCAGTAGTGACGGTGAGAGCCAAATTATCCGGAACTTTCTTTTTTTTCGGCATGCGTCTTGACCTCTTCCTTACTTTCTTTTGGAAAGCTTCCCTTCGACCCAGTAGGGCACTATATCCAATAGATAACAAGAAAGCAAGCAAAGAAAACAACTTATATTGTTTGAGGCGGAAGGTAACTTGTTTCGCGGAAGCCGGTCAGGGCTTTTTCTCTTCCGCCACCAGCGTGAGCTTCGTGCGGTCATTCGGGTCGTACTTGACCGATACCGGTTTCCCCGCTTTCAGGTCGTAGGCGCGGATGAACGACAGCGGCATTTTGATCGACGCCGCGAATTCCTTCCCCATCCGGTCGGTCACCGCGAGGTCGACCGCGACGATCGAACCGGCGGTGAGACCTTCGGCGGTGTCGTGAACACGGATCACCTTTGCCGGAGCGCCGACACCTTCTTCGATAGCCGCAGACTGGCTGGTCCGACCCGGTACGAACGACCACGCGGTCGCGCCGATCACTGCCAGCACGATGATGATGAACAGCCACTGCTCGAACTTCGAGCGCCGATTCCACGCCACTTTCATGTCGTTTAATGCCATGTTTTCCTCCCCAGAAAGACACCCCATTTTAGCGCGGCGGTTTGAGAAGGCAAATTTGTTTGGTGGGGATCCCCCTTTTGTGCTAATCAGAAAATTTTTTGTCGAATATTTTAACGATTGCTAGGAAGTAACAAACAATGCGGCTTGTTTTCGGATATATTTGACTCGAAGTTTCTGTATGTCTTTGGCGTACTGATAAAACAAATCATCCCATTCGCCTAACTCTGTTTCTTCATATGATTCAATAAAAGCTTCTATCGTTCCAGCTTCTTTTGTTTTTTTGTATAGAGCCATTTCTTTGAAAAGTGTTTTTACAGCTCCTTCTACTATACTTGCCATTTTCTTTGAACCGAAAGCTAGATAACCAAGATATGCTTCTTCCGCAAACTGTCCTGATGAATTGTAAAAATATTGATTAAAGCCACCATTGTGTACTTCGTTTTCAAGATTCATCGTCGCAAAAACATATTGAAACCCTTTAGGCAAAGCCGTAATTTTCTGATAATCGTTCGACCAATCATCTTTGAGCACATTTTTCAGGATGTAGTCCCATATTGCATGGTCAAGGTTGTCATCTTTTATCGATTTGATATCTTCCAAAGTAAACCTGTCGTAGATTTTTGTCTTTTTTATCTCTTCAAAAAGCTTATTTACAAAGGATTCTATGTCTTTTTGTTCCATGTGTTTCAAAGGTTTTTTCATGGTTATTTCTCCTCAAGTACCAGTGCGACTTTGGTGCGGTCGTTCGGGTCGTATTTGACCGGGATGGTCTTGCCGACCTGCAGTTCGTTGAGCCGTACCGGCGAGAGCGGAAGTTTCAACTTCGCCGGGAACTCCTCGCCGTCATCCCCCACCACCAGCAACTCAATGGTCACCACCGGATCGCTGTTGAACCGTGCGCTGGTGTCGACGACGCTGACGATCTTCGCCTCGGTCATGACGCCCCCCTCAAGCACCGTGGCCCGGCTGAATTTCCCCGCCACGATCGGCCCGACGGTGAACCCGAGTACCACCAGCAGTACGATGACCAGCAGCCAGTTCTCGAATTTGGTCGGCTTCTTTTCGCTATTCTCGCCCATCCCCTACTCCCCCGCTTTCTACAGTTCGTTCAGTCCTTACAACAGAGATCGTTGGCGTGGGTGGCGTCGCACCGGCCGCCGGCGCGGAACAGCGCGATGCAGGACTTCACCAGTCGATAATAGTAGTCGCCGAGCGGATCGTTCTTGGCCGGTTCGATATCGCGGTTGTATTCGTAGGTGTACTGATCGAGGAAACAGCCGTAGGTCGCGTCGAACGAGTTCCCGCAATCGCACGCCGGCGAGCCGCATTTCCAGCGACCGACGATCCATTCGTTCCAGCCGGTGATCGTCGCGATCGGGATATCGGGGTTATCCAGCAGGGTCTCGAACTGCTTGCGGAAGGTCTTGCCGTTGTGTTTGGGGGTCGCCGTGGTGGTGTGGCTCATGTAGTCGGCCTGATACGCCGTCGAGATCGGGACCTGCTCCTTCGCCCCGCCGAGCATGGCGGCCCGCTGAAAACAGGGGGAACTGGCCGTGGGCGACTCGTCGCATTTCTCCATGTAACTCCATTCGGGCGTCCCGTCCGCCTCGTTGGCCCACATCTTGCGGATCGTGTAGTTCGTCGAAAGGGCGGATAGTTTCGATTCGCTGACCGGATAGGTGTCGTTCTCGGTGACGATAATCAGCGGCTTCCCCTGATATTCGAAGGTCATGCCGGTGCCCGCGAGGATATTGAGGAGGGTGTAGACGATGTAGGTGTTGTCGGGATGGGTACATTGGTCCGCGGGGAAGTAGGTCGGACAATCGGAGACCGGGACCCACGGCACGATCTTGGGCGCCCCCGTTATCGTTTTCCAGACATTCACCATCGAGGTGAACGGCTGTATGATCATCGCTTCGGGCTGACTGCACAGCGAACTCGTGTTGTAATTGTGATTGGTCACATCGACGAAGACGAAGTCGGCCCCCATGTCGCGGAGCATCTCGGCGTGTTTGGTCAGGAGCGCCGTGTTGTCGGTCAGGCAGTAGTATCCATCCTGCGGTTCGGCCCACCAGAACGAGGTCTGGGCATTCGGATCGGAGGGCCATGCCGGCCACGATTCATCTCCGGCAAGGCACTTCGACACATCGTGGATCTCCCCGGCCGAGGGGCAGTGCCAAGTATGGTAGAAGACGCCGATCTTGGTCTTGGAGGGGTCGAACGGTTTGTCGACGCAGACCAGTTTCGTGGTGTCGCAGGTGTAGCGGGTGCCGGGGCAGTCGGCGTCCTTCAGACATTCGACGCAGAGCCCGCCGGAACAGATATCGCCCGACGGCTTCCATTCGCACTCGTTGATATAGATCGTACATTTGTCACGACAGATACCCTGATAACAACTCCGCGTGGAGGAGTTGCAGTCGCCGTCCAGCGTGCATTCCGGCCAGACATTCATATCCACATCGGGAGAGAGATCGGGCGCCGCGTCGCTGTCGGTCGTCTCGTCGTCGACTTCGCTATCGTCGTCGGTGCCGCCCTGACAGGATGCGGTATCGTAGCCGGAACAGTCCTCTTTGCAGACCGCGACGCCGCCGGTATAGGAGGCATCGATGTCGGCGCAGTTCTTCGCGTCGCCGTCGCACTCTTCTCCCAGATCGGTCGCGCTGTTGCCGCAGGTGACCGGGATGACCATATCCTCGTCGGGGATCGGCGCGTCAGATTGATCGGACACCTCGGCTTCATTCGATTGATCCGACTGATCGGTCTGATCCGACTGATCTTCGTCGGAAACCACGAGTTGGTCGCCGTCAACCGCCGGGTTCTCCTTGGGCGAAGAACAGGCGAACAACAACAGCAACACCATGAGAACATAAGAAATTTTCATCAACACCCCCGTTGTTTCTTTATGATCGTTCCAGATATTTCCGGTAGCGTCGTTCGAACCACGAGCGGAGTTTCAACGGTGAAAGATCGGTTTTGTCGAGCGCGGGAAGGTCGTAGTTCTCGACCGAGAACCAGTTATAGAACCGGGAACTTATCGCTTTTACCGGACAACGAGCTACACAGCGGAGGCAGACCTGACAGTGGTCGCCGAACCGGATGCCGTCGGCGGTCATCGTGATGGTGTTGGAGGGACATTCGCGGACACACAGACCGCACCGGGTACACATTTTATTCGCCCGCAGATCGCGACCGAACCGGAACCCGTGGTGCGCCAGTAGGAGGTTGCAGGCACGGGAGCAGTAATGGACAAAAGAACCGGAGTCTTCAAGCAGTTCTTTGCCGCCGACAATGTCGTCGGCGAGTGTCGCGATACGGCGGTGGGCCGCCGCGAGCAGGAGCGCCGCGAGATCGTCGCTGACCCGGAGGAAAACATTGGGCGGCATGACGATCATCCGCTCTACCCGCACCCGCCAGCCGCGCCCTTCGAGCAGGCGCCGCATCGTCCGGGTGGTCCCGCCGTCGAAGAAAGGATCGCCGGGAGAGCGGACGAGGACCGCGTCTCTCCCCTCCCCCTCCGGCAGCCGTCCGGCCCATTCCTGCACAAAGGGGGGCGCGTCGAGTCCGTAGACCGGGAAACAGACGATGAATTTCAGCGGACCATCCGGTATCTGCGGACCTTTGTCAAGCCCGATGGCGCCTATCGAGACGGCGGCGCTCCGCTTTTCCAGAGCGCTCTTCAGTTGATCGGCAAGCCACGCGGTGTTCCCGGTGCCGGAAAAGTAGCGGAGAGCAACTTTCATGAACGGGATCCGAAATGTTATTCCTGACCGCCGGTCCCCGGTGTGACCTGCTTGAGAAGCCACTGGAAGTTATCCAGCAGGACCGTCGAATCCCACGAATGGTCGGGTCCGTAGGCGACGGTACCCTGTTCGAAGATGGCGAACCGCAGGGTGATCTCTTCGCCCGGGACGACATTGCCCTGCGTGGTGAGCCAGCCGGTGCAGCCGTTGCCGCCCATGCAGGTGCCGTTCATGTAGTAGGACCCGAAGCCGGTGCCGGCCAGTTCGGCGTCGCCGGTACAGAAGCCCCATTTATTGGTGTCGTAGCCGAAGCCTTTACAGTTGGTATTACAGACCTTGAACAGTCCCGCCGGGGCCAGATCGACGCCGACCGGGTTGCCCGCCGCGTCCTTCGCGAGGTTCTTGTCGTAGGGATTCGGGGTGGCGGAGCCGGGATTCGCCTCGTTATAGGTGGAATCGAGCAGTGCGATGAAGAAGTCGTTGTAGTTCGCCGAATTGCAGACGGTGTTCGGATATTCTATCGAGCAGAAGTAGCTGTTCAGTTTGAAGGCGAGCGCGTTGACCGGCACCTTGACCTTGACCGTCAGCATGATCGGGTCCTGCACCACGAAGGCCGGCTTGCCGGAACAGGAGTTCTCGGTGGTCGGATCGGGCGGCACGCCGCCGCACGAAGGGGCTTTGGGCGCCACACAGTCGGGCTGCTTGTTGATCCAGTCTTCGGGGACGCCGCTGGCGGTCTTCATGTCGCCCGCGGCGAGGGTCGCCTCGGCGGCGTTGCCGGTCGGGGCATCCCACGGACCGGTCGAAAGGACCGACAGGGCCATACCCTCTTTCGCCGTCAGCACGCTGCCGAACATCGAGGGAACGGCGTAGGTCTGGTAGGAGCCGTCGAAATAGGGCTTTTCCAGCGACGGACGGTTCATCTGAGTGCAACTTCCCTCGGACCCGTCGCAGATGTCCTCGACCGCCGGGGTACCGGCAAGGCCGAGTTCGGCCGATACCAGCCACGGATCGCAGATGCCCATGCTTTTGGCGAGCGCCACCGCGCTGGTCGCCGTATCTTCGCTGACCGACAGACCGTTGTCGCATGAGGCGACCTCGTCGATATGGCCGTTGCAGTTGTCGTCGACGCCGTTGCCCACTATCTCGGCACCCTCGGGGGTGACGAAGGCCGGATCGGTGCCGGGACACTGGTAGTCCTCTTCACAGCAGTCGCCCTGACAGACGGTGATGCCGTCGCCGTCGATGTCTATGGCTTCTTCGGGTGTCAGATCGGCGCCGGTGCAGTCCTGATCGATACCGTCCAGACAGATCTCCATTTCGGGAAGGACCTGCCCTTCGCACGGACCCCAGAAACCGCTCGCCGCACAAAGCGATTGCCCCGCCTTGCAGGGGCCGACACCCTTCGAGCCGCTCGGACCTTGGAAGCATTCTATCGTGTCGCCGGGGGTGCACTGGCCGCCGCCGGTGTCGCCGTCAACCGGTTCCACATCGCCGTCGGTCGGTTCTTCCTCGGTCGCCGGATCGTCGGAGTCGGGTTGGGCGTTGTCGGGCACTACCTTATCGACACAGACCGCCGCGCCGCCCTCTTCCTTGCAGTCCTTGTTCTGCGTCGCGCAGTCGAAGGTCTCGACCAGTTTGCTGTCCTGACACGAGAGTATCTTGTCTCCCGCGCATATCGAGCCGGTGCCTTCGCAGGTGTCGCCCACATTGGAGCGCTCGACGCAGGCGCCGTTCTTGCAGTCCTTGCTTGCCGCCGCGCAGTCCTCGAACAGCACCAGCGCGCTGTTCTCGCATTTCAGGAGGTCCTCGCCGTCGGACGAGCAGATGGTGCCGTCGCCTGAACAGGGTTCGCCGACGCCGATGTACGGATCGCCCTCATCGGTCGGAGTACAACCCGCCAGCAGCACAACGCCCAGCGCGGCAACAAAGAAAGAAAAGAGTTTCATCGCATCCTCCAAAATATCGGTCATTCAGTTCACCGTCACCGTGTCGACATACCAACCGGGATTCATCAGCCGCCACACGCTGGAGCCTTTCGCTTGGAATTGGAATCGCGTCTGAACGGTACGACAATTAACCGGAACATCTATCGCTTGGCTCGTCCAGCTGAAACTGCGATCGTTCCCCTCGCCGCCATCGCAATAACTGGTCGAACAGGCACTCTGGTTCGACGGCCACGGATTGGGGGTCAGGTTCGTCCAGTTCGCTCCGGCATCGCCCGAGCATCGCACATACAATCGCTCCGACTTGTCGCTGTCCGGCGAATAAGATTCGTCATCCTCCAGCCGCACCGAGAAACGAAGCGTCGCGGTCGTGCACCCCGACAGATCAACATTCGTGCCATAGGTCAGGTTCTGAGTGTACGAAGAGCTATACGAGGTCGTTGACCCGGCTACCATATAGCCGCCGCCATCGCGGCGCCACAGGCCGTCTTTGCTCCAGCCGTCGTCGCCGCTCGCCCAAGTGGCTAACGAAAGCCCCGACGGACAGGTGTTCTGACAGACATTCGAGGCATTGCATACCTCTCCCGCGCCGGTGTTGCACTGGCTGTTGTCGATGCACTGGACACACTGGCTGGTCCCGTTGCCGTTGTCCTTACACTTCGTCGTGCCGCCGCCGCAAGCAGTGCAACCGCTACCGCACTGGCCGTCGGTGTTGCAGAACGAACAACTTGTGCCGTCGCCGGAGTAGTAACTGTTGCAGGTGCAGGTGAACGAACCGGGGGTATTAGTACAGGTCGCGATGGTATCGGCGCAGTTGTCGGTGCCCAGAGCACACTCATCGATATCGTAGCAGGAGCCCAGTTTCTCTTCGAAGTTGAGCGAGCAGGAACAGTCGTAACTCCCGGTGCTGTTGG
>CAYPQK010000001.1:80680-86971 GCA_964412895.1 uncultured Spirochaetales bacterium | reverse complement strand
TTTGCATACATGTTTTCCCAACGCAAGTTTGTTAACTTTTGTTGGGGAGGATCACCAGCGCCGCGAACATCCCGATGAGCGTCAGCACCCCCGCTACGGCAATGGAGAACCGCAGATCGAACAGCGGCAGCATCGCCGCGCCGAACAGCAGTCCGCACACCGCCGCCCCGGCGAGGTCGGCGAGATAGAAAACGGAACCGTCAGAATGATCGCCATCCGAACTGCGAGCGAGGTTTCCCATCGTTATACCGAGCAGGATCCCGTCAAGGGCGCAAAGCGCGATATAGCCCGCCGCGCCCAGATCAGTGGCGGCACAAACAACGATCGCCGCCGAAAGGAGCGCAAGCGCCCCGGCGGAAAGAGTAGAACTTATCGATATTCTTCGTGAAAGAAGCGTTCCCGCAGTGACACCGACCATGAACCCGACGGTAAAAAGAGCGAAGAAATGATATATCTGACCGACATAGATCTGCAACAACGCCATCAGGGCTATCTGCAACACGAACGCACTGCCGCTGACGGTGAACAGTGCGATAGTGCGAAGCGGGGCCATCCGCCGCCGGGAAAAAAAGGCGATACCGACCGCACAAAGAACTGAAAAAGCACCTGTTATCATTAAGAATAACAGCGGCCGTTCGGGTAGCGCAATAATGGCGGCAGGAAGCGGTTCGTCAAGGCGGCGGGCGGCGTAACGGAGCGTCTCGAAGTAGGCGGCGGGCGCCAGCAGGCGGTTCTCGCGGGTGGTCGTCCGTTCCACCGCCGATTCGGTCAACTGCCGGTGCATCGGCTCAAAGATGTCCTGCGCCAACGCCCCATTAAACCAATCGCCGGCCAAATGGTTCCGCGTCATCCGCTCGATCACCACCGCGGGGTCGGCGGTCGGGAAGTTGTTGTCTGCCGCGGCCCACAAATGACGCCCCGCCGGGACAAGCACAACTTCTTGAAATTCTTTCTGAAGCGCTATTTCAACCGAACGGTTGAGGGCCGCCAGTTCGGGCGGCAGCATCCCCCGCCCGCCCGACAGTCCGACGACGATCACCGCGCCGGGGCCATGGTGTTCCCGAAGAAACTGGAAGAATTCGCGCGAGAAGAACCGGGAAAGCATGACCGACGAGGGGTCCGGCAGGTCGAGGATGACCAATTCCTGCGGCGGCAAAGCGGTCATGACCGCGGCCGGTTCTCCGGAACGAAGAATTACATTTTTCCCAAAATTATCGGTCGGGTATATGGTGAACAGCATCGGTTCCGACTCGATGACGGTGACCGTTGCCTGCGGCATTTTGCGCGCTATCTCGGCGGCGACCCCCGAGAGGAGTCCGCCGATAACGGTGATGCGGTGCGGATCGGGATGCTGGGTTAGTGCAAGCCCAGAGAATTCTTCGACCGGTTGGCTTGCACCGAGCGTTCCGGCAGTCTGCCCGTTCCAGAAATAGGCGCGCTGTCCCTCCCGTTCGGTCACATCGAGCCGACCGTAATGACCGTCGCGGGAAAGGGTCAGCCGGTCGGGTTGATAGCGGGCCGCATAGTGGTCAAAAAATACCCCATAGCGCACCGGCGAGAACAGATCGAGAAAAAGATAAAAAAGAAGTGCGCCCGTCGCCATGCCGCCCGATTCTATAAGATATATCAGACTGATGGCGTTTTTCTTCTCGTTCCGGACCGCCGCGACGCAGGCAGGAAAGGCAAGACCGCCGAGCATACATCCGGGAAGAAGGGTGAGCGCTGCGACGGCGACCATCGCCGGTATTGAGAGCGCCATTCCGGCGACCGCACTGAAAAGGGTCGTCAGCGGCTGAATGAGAAAAAGCTGACCAACGGCGACCAGAAACAACGCGATCAGCAGGAACGGCAACACCTTCTCCCGTTGCAGGAACGGGAAGAACCGGAATGACAGCGAGCCAATGGCGGTGAACAGCATCCACAGCGAAAGGGCGACGGCGACGACCAGCTCGAAGGCTCCGGTCGCGATCATCAGTTCGCGAACCAGTATCGTTTGGGAAAGGGCGGTGATGAGTCCGAGAAAAAATGCCGGAAGCAGGGAACGGTCAATTCTTACGAGCAATTACTGCCACCGTCCGTGGATCTTCTCGCCGCAGAAGGGACACTTCCCGTTCTTTATCAGGTTGTCGTCGACCGAGAACCCGTTCCTCTCGATGAGGCGCTTTTTGCACTTCGGGCAGGAGGTATCTTCGCCCCCGTCGGTAGCGATGTTGCCGATGTAGACGAAATTGAGCCCCTCCTTCTGCGCGACGGCACGGGCCGCATCGAGCGTCGCCGGCGGGGTGGGAGCGCGGGCGGTCAGTTTGTATTTCGGGAAGAAGCGCGAAAAGTGGAGCGGCGCATCGGCCCCGAGGTTATCCTTTATCCAGCGCGACATTTTCTGGATATCGCCCCTGTCGTCGTTCGCGCCGGGGATGACGAGGTTGGTCACCTCGAGGAACACCCCCGTGGTCTTGAGCGTCCGGAGCGTGTCGAGCACTGGCTGGAGCCGCGCGGTGGTGTAGTCGCGGTAGAACTCTTCGCGGAACCCTTTGAGATCGATGTTGGCGGCGTCAAGGTGTTTTGCCAGCTCGAGAAGCGGCTTTTCGTTGATGTAGCCGCACGAGACCAGTATCGTCTTGAGTCCCTTTTCGTGGGCCAGTTTGGCGATATCGCGCATATATTCGAAGAAGACCGCCGGTTCGGTGTAGGTGAAGGAGATGCTGTCGCTCCCGTTCTTTTTGGCCAGCGCCACCACCTGCGCCGGGGTCATGTCGTACGCCACGACGCTGTCGGGGGTCGCCTGCGATATCTCCCAGTTCTGGCAGAAGTTGCAGTTCATGTTACAGCCGGCCGTCGCGATGGAGAAGGTCTTCGTGCCGGGGCGGAAGTGGAACAGCGGCTTTTTCTCGACCGGATCGTTGTTGAGCGCCACCGGCTGACCGTAGACCAGCGAATAGAGCGTCCCTTTGATGTTGCGCCGCACCTTGCAGATGCCGGTCTGCCCGTCCGAAAGGGTGCAGAAGTGCGGGCAGAGTTCACAGCGCACCTTGTTGCCGGGGAGCTGGACCGTATATTCGGCCTTGCGCAGGAGCGACACCTCGTCGGGGGAACGGCCCGAAAGATAGAACAGCGCCGGGGTCATCAGGATGATAAGCGCTATGAGGATGATGCGCGTCATACGGTTCATGGGGTCATTCTAGCGGCAAGCATCGGTCGAGTCAACACAAATAAAAGCGGGGGGCCGAAGCCCCCCGCGTGATGTTCCGGATCGTTCTCTGTTCTAGAAGACCACGGTGCACCCGCACCCGCCCTTGTCTTCCGGCTTGGTGGTGCTGTCGGGCACCACGGAGTCGCCGTCGTCAAGAAGGTCTTCGTCGCCCATTTCATCGGTGGTCTCGTCGGGCGTTTCGGTGTCTTCGTCGGCCGCGGTGTCGGTGTCCACCTTGTCGGCATCGGGTGTATCGGTATCGACAGGGGTATCGGTGTCGACCTTGTCGGCGTCGGGCGTATCGATGTCGTCGATTACGATGTCGTCTTCGGTCGGTCCGATCTCATCATCCGGCTCGACCACCGTGTCCTCATCGGGGTCCACAAGGGTGTCGTCCGGTTCGATCACCGTATCCTCGTCGGTCACGAGGATATCGTCCGGTTCGATCACTGTGTCTTCGTCGGTCACGAGGATATCGTCCGGTTCGATCACCGTATCCTCGTCGGTCACGATGGTATCGTCCGGTTCGATGGTGTCTTCATCGGGCGCCTCGACGGTCGAGACCGCCAGTTCAAAAGCGCCGATCCCCTCGATCACGATGAAGATCGTACCGCTCTGGGACGCGGTGTAGGTCACGATCTCGGCCGTTCCCGCGCCGCCGACATTCGCCGCCGCAAGGCACGGTTCGCTCTCGCCGCAGGCGCCGATCAGGTTGACGGCAAGGTCGCCGCCGTTCGTCGGCGTCACGAGTATCTGGTATTCGACGCCGTTGTCGACCGGGAGCGAATAGACGATATCGGCGCCCGGCTGACTGTCGCTCACGCAGGCGGTCCCGTAATTGTCCAACGCACTCGGCCGGGCCGTGGTATCGCCCGTTCCGCTGAAGGGCAGAACGCCAACCGTCAGCGCGGTGGCGCAAAGTCCCGTCATCAACTCACCGGCACAGCTCCCCTCATCGCAGGTGTCGTCCCCGGTGAATTCGTTCCCGTCGTCGCAGGTGGCGGTGTTGTTCGTCCATTCACAGCCGTTCACCGCGTCGCACGAATCATCGGTGCACTCATTCGTATCGGCGCAGTCGAGTGCGGCGCCGGCAACGCACAGACCCAGACTGCAAGCCTCGATACCATCGCAGACATCGTTGTTGCCGCAGTCGCCGTCGACAAGGCAGTCGACGCAGAGGTCGCCCGGTTCGTCGCACATCTGCCCACCGCAGGGATAGGTCCCGGCAACGCACGCGCCGAGCGAACAGACCTCGGTGCCGTCGCAGAAGACCGTATTGTCGCAGTCGCCGTCGGCAAGGCAGTCGACGCAGGTATCTACGAGCTCATCACACATCTGTCCGCCGCAGGGATAGGCGCCGGGCTGGCAACTGCCACCGCCGCATATCTCGTCGCCGTTGCAGTAGTCGCCGTCGCCGCAGGGCGCGATGTTGTCGGCATTCTGACACCCGGCGAGCGGATCGCATGAGTCGTCGGTGCAGTCGTTCGTGTCGTCACAGTCGGGCACGGCGCCGGCAACGCACACACCGAGACTGCAGGTCTCGACGCCGTCGCAGGCATCGTTGTTGTCGCAGTCGCCGTCGACAAGGCAGTCGACGCAGAGGTCGCCCGGTTCGTCGCACATCTGGGTGGCGCAGGGGTAGGTCCCGGCGGCACACGCGCCGAGCACGCAGGCCTCGGTGCCGTCGCAGAACTGGCCGTTGGCGCACTGGTCGTCGTTCAGGCAGTCGACGCAGGTATCGCTCCCCTCGTCACAGCCCTGAATGCCGCAGGGATAGGTCCCGTTGGCGCAGATGCCGCTGCTGCAGAGCTCGTCACCGTTGCAGTAGTCGCTGTCGCCGCACGGGGTGTCGTCGGCGACGAACCCGTTGGCGGGGCAGGCGTTATTTATGCCGTCGCAGTTCTCGGCCACATCGCAGAATCCCGCGGAGGCGCGGCATTCACTCGAAAGCTTCGCGTCGCCCGGACAGGCGGTGTCCAGACCGGAGCAGGTCTCGACGGCGTCGCAGACACCGGCCGCAACACGGCATTCGGTGCCTATCGCCACAAAGCTGTCGATCGGACAGTCGTCATCGATGCCGTTGCACGATTCGGACTCATCGCAGTCGCCCGCCGCCACGCGGCAGACACCCGTCAGTTTGGCGTCGATCACCGGACAGTCGTTATCGACACCGTTGCACGACTCGGCGATATCGCAATCGCCCGTCGCGACACGGCATTCGCTCGTCAGTTTCACATCGACCACCGGACAGGCATTACTCGTCCCGGTACAGGTCTCCGCGACATCGCAAGCACCCGCCGCCGCACGGCACTCGGTACCACCCGCCACGAAAGAGTCGGTCGGACAGGTATTGGAGCCGTTGCACTGTTCGGCTATATCGCAACCGCCCGCTACCGCAGCGCGGCACACGGTCGAGACCGGTTCCACCGCATCGCCGGGACAGGTATTCGTGCCGTCGCAGTTCTCCGTTATATCACAGCCGCCCGGTACTGCGGCGCGGCACACTGTCGTGATCGGTTCCACCGCGTCGCCGGGACAATTCTTCGTGCCGTCACAGTTCTCCGCTATATCACAGCCGCCCGGCACCGCAGCGCGGCACTCGGTCGAGATCGGTTCCACCGCATCGCCGGGACAGGCATTCGAGCCGTCACAGGTCTCGGCTATGTCGCAGTCGCCGGTCTTTGCGCGGCACTCGGTACCCGTCGCAACGACCGTATCGCCGGGACAGGCATTCGTGCCATCGCACTGTTCGGCGATATCACAGCCGCCCGGTACCGCAGCACGGCACTCGGTACCCGTCGCAACGACCGTATCGCTGGGACAGGCATTCGAGCCATCGCAGTTCTCCGCTATATCACAGCCGCCCGGTACTGCGGCGCGGCACACGGTCGTGATCGGTTCCACCGCGTCGCCGGGACAATTCTTCGTGCCGTCACAGTTCTCCGCTATATCACAGCCGCCCGGCACCGCAGCGCGGCACTCGGTCGAGATCGGTTCCACCGCATCGCCGGGACAGGCATTCGAGCCGTCACAGGTCTCGGCTATGTCGCAGTCGCCGGTCTTTGCGCGGCACTCGGTACCCGTCGCAACGACCGTATCGC
>CAYPQK010000001.1:0-80580 GCA_964412895.1 uncultured Spirochaetales bacterium | reverse complement strand
TCGCAGTCGCCGGTCTTTGCGCGGCACTCGGTACCCGTCGCAACGACCGTATCGCTGGGACAATTCTTCGTTCCGTCGCAGTTCTCCGCTATGTCGCAACCGCCCGGCACCGCAACGCGGCACACGGTCGTGATCGGTTCGACACCGTCGGCCGGACAGTTATTGTCAACCCCGTCGCACGATTCGGTGACATCGCAGTCACCGGTCGCACCACGACAGACCGAGATAAGCTTTGCGTCAACGGTGCATATTTTATTGGTGCCGTCGCAATAGTCAGGGGCATCACAATCTCCGGCAGAAACACGGCACATGGTCGTGCTCGGCGCCACGCCGTCGGCCGGACAGTCGTCGCCTATGCCGTCGCACTGTTCCGCGACATCACAGTCATCGCTGGCATTACGGCAGATGCTCCCCGCGGTAACCTTACTGTCGCCCGGACAGGCGGCGGCGGTGCCGGTGCAGAACTCAGCCGCATCGCAGTCGCCTGCAGAGACGCGGCATTCGGTCGTGTCGGGAAGGAACGCGTCGACCGGACAATCCTTCGATGAACCATCGCAGTTCTCGACGGTATCGCAGTCGCCCGCCGCCGTACGGCACACCGTGGTTATCGGTTCAACCCCGTCTATGGGACAGTTTTTGGTCGTTCCATCGCAGTATTCGGCCGTATCGCAATCGCCGGTAGTCGTGCGGCATTCGGTCGTGATCGGTTCGACCGCATCGGCCGGACAGGCGGTGTCGGCCCCGTTGCAGACTTCGGCCGTATCGCAGTCGCCGGTCCCGGCGCGACAGGTAGTCGTTCCGCCCAGTATCGTGCAGGTCCCGTCGGCACTCGCTCCCGACGCCACCGTGCAGGCCTGACAGTCGGCCGTATCGTCGCCGCCGCATGCCGTATCGCAGCAGACGCCCTCGACGCAGTTCCCGCTTCCGCATTGGAACGGATACAGCGCATTGCAGACCGCGCCGTTCGCGCGCCAAGTACGCAGATCGGGAACATCCTTTCCCGCGCTCCGATCAAAATAGAACCAACGCGACAAATCTCCGTTGAAGAAGGCGAGCCGGACGCGCCACCGATAGCGGGTATCGGCGGCCAAAGAATTCACCGTCGTACTCAACTGGGTCCCGGTAAGGGTGGTATTGGTCCACGCTGTATCGGTCACCAACGCCGTGTTGGCGAACGCGGCTCCATAACTCTTCATTTCATAACGCAGTTTCACCTTTGTCCGACCATTGAAGGAGCGGCCGAACAGTTTGATCTGCATGTTCTGGTCCGTATCGATACCGGCCAGCGGCTGAAGCGGAAGCGTTCCATCCCCTCTCCACTGCCGCGGGTTCTGGCTCGCCTGATTGAGGATGAGTCCTTCGTTGCCGTAGTAGAGTGAAACGGCCCCTTCGTTGGTCTGACCGTTCGTGAAATTCGGCGCACCGATTAAGACATCACCGTACCCGTCACCGTTGATATCGCCGCCACCCGCGACCGCCGAACCGAAGCGGGCATTGGCCCAGTTCGATTCGAGCATGCGGTCATAAGTCGCCAGAATGCCGGCGGCGGAGCCGTGGTGGACAAAGGCCGCCCCTTCGTCGGTCTCGCCGTTGTCGTAGCCGGGACAGCCATAGATGATATCGCTGTAACCGTCGCCGTTCACATCGCCCGCCGTACCGACCGCGTAGCCGCAATTGGCATCGATCTGCCCACCTTCTATGGTGCGCAGGAGGGTATTCCCCTCGTAGATGAAGACAGCCCCTTCTCCGCTCCCAACGACACCGGTCCAGTCAGGAGCACCGACCACGAGATCGCTGTTGCGATCATTGTCGGTGAATCCGGCACCGGCTACCGACCAGCCGAAGTGAGCGCCCGCCACATTGCGTTCCAGATAGGTCCAATAAGCAAGGCCGGTCAGAGAGCCATTGTACAGATAGACCCGCCCCTCGTCGGCCTGTCCGTTATCGAAATAAGGAACGCCGACCGCGATATCGCTGAATCCGTTGTTGTCTCTATCGCCATACATTGCGACCGACCAACCGAACCGCGCATCTATCTGATTCGGTTCGAACGCGTTGTTGTAACTGTCGGTCAATCCGATCGCCGAACCATGGTAAACGAAGGCTCCTCCTTCGTTCGACTGACCGTTGTAGTAGGAAGGAGCACCGACCACGATGTCGGCATAGCCGTCACCGTTCACATCGCCGCCGCCCGATACCGAATAACCGAATTCAGCCGCTACCAGATCGATGTCAAGAATCGTGGTGTGGGTCGCCGGGATACCGGTCGCCGCACCGTGGTAGACGAAGACCGCTCCTTCGTCGATCTCGCCGTTGTCATAACCCGGAGCGCCGACGATGAAATCGCCGTAGCCGTCACCGTTAAGGTCGCCTGCGGCGGCTACCGAGGTGCCGTAACGCGCGTTTGTCTGATTCGAGTCGATCCAGCGGACAGACACCAGACCGGTCGCCGAACCGTGATAGAACCAGATGAGTCCTTCGTCGGTATTGCCGTTATCGTAGAGCGGTGCGGCAATCGCGACATCGCCGAAACCGTCGCCGTTCACATCGCCGAGATGGACTACCGCGGCACCGTGAGCTGTGTTGGCCACATTGTACTCATAGCGGGTGGTGTAAGTCGTCGCGATACTGCCGGTCGAACCATGATAGATAAAGGCCGAGCCTTCATCCACCTGTCCATCGTCGTACATATGCGCGCCGACAACGACATCGGAAAGACCGTCGCCGTTCACATCTCCCGCCCGTGAAACGGAGATGCCGAAATTGGCATCGGCCTGATTACTTTCCAATACGATGCTGGGTGCCGCCGTTACACCGCCGCCGCCGGTAGTCCCCTTGTAGACGAAGACGGCCCCTTCATCGGTTTCGCCGTTATCGTAATAGGGAGCGCCGATGATAATATCGGCAAGGCCATCGCCGTTCACTTCGCCGGCGTAACTGACCGAATAGCCGAACTGCGCCCCATCCTGATCCGATTCACGATATCCCCAGTAGTTGAGACCGGCCGAATAGATATAAACCCGCCCTTCATCGGTCTGCCCGTTGTCGTAGAGCGGCGCGCCGACTATGATATCGCCATAGCCATCGCCGTTCACATCGCCGACACCGGCGACCGAGAACCCGTACTTGGCGCCGACCTGCGGACCCGCCACTGCGGAAACTCCCGTGACGGTCAGACCGGAGGCGGATCCAAGATACCGTAATGCATACCCGGCATTGGCGTTGTAGGCGGGAGCGCCGACGACGATGTCGTCATAGCCGTCGTTGTTGGTATCGCCCGCTCCCGAGACCGAGAAACCGAACTGCGCACCGACCTGATTCCATTCTATCATGATGGCGTACGGGGTCGCGATGCCGGTCGCCGATCCGTGATAGGAGAAGACCGCCCCTTCGTCGGTGAGACCGTTGTCGTAGAACGGAGCACCGACGATGAGGTCGGCATAGCCGTCGTTGTTCACATCGCCCGAACCGGCGACCGAATAACCGAACTGTGCAAAATCCTGATTCGATTCGAGGATCAGCGCCTCAGCAGCCGGGATACCGGTCGCCGATCCGTGATAGATATAGACCCGCCCTTCCAGCGTGTTGCCATTGGTATAATACGGGGCACCGACGGCAATATCGTTGTAACCGTCGCCGTTCACATCGCCGATACCGGCGACCGAAAAACCGAACTGGCAGTTGGCCTGCCCCGATTCGATGCTCCGTGCGGCCGTCGCCGGGATACCGGTCGCTGAGCCGTGATAGACATATATCCGCCCTTCGTTGGCCTGCCCGTAGGTGTAGTAGGGAGCGCCGATGACGAGGTCGCCGTAGCCGTCACCATTCACATCGCCCGCAAAGGCGACCGAAAAGGCGTACCGGTCACCCGCCAGATTGGCATCTATGCGACGATCGACCACGCCGGTAAATATCGGGTCAACGACTATCGGATAGCGAAGCCCGGAGTCGTCAACAAAGAGCAGTATCTCACTTTCTTCCACCGTGATCGTTCCGGCCCGTTCACTGCCGGCCGCGTCAACAACTTTGAGCGTTCCGTAGCGGGCGACATCTTTGTCGCCGCTCGTCAGCATCGCGCCGCCGTTCTCCGCGCGGACCGCACCGTTCGAAACGGCAAGCCGGATAACGAGCGGACCGTTACCGACCGGTTTTTTCGCGATATCCCAGCCTTGTTCCATTCCCGATTCACGGTTATCGTACCATTCTATGATGCCGTCACGAACGAATTCGGTGCGTATCAGACACTGGCCGATCGCCCCGATCCGGGCGGCGTCGAGGCATTTGCCCGCCGAGACCGCCGGGGTGTCGAGCTGCCGCATCGCCCCGTCACGACCGACAAAGGTCGTTCTGATCTCTACCGCCGCGAGACTGTCGCCGTTCACACGCGGCTCCACCGTCACCACGCCGTTTTCAGCGGTATGAAAGCGCAGGTTCTGGGCGCGGTTGGTCGCATGCCAGCCCTCTCCCTGTTTGGTGAATCGGTACTCTTCCTGTGCGATGCCCGCCTTGATGGCGGCCAGATCGGCCTCCGCCGGGGGCACACCACCGTTCAACGCGGCGACCTGCGGATCGGCCATCGTTTCTTCCTGACCGCCACAAGCGGCAAAGAAGAGCGCGAGGAACAACACACACAGCACAGAATAACGACTCATGACGGACCCCCTCGGTTGATTTGGAACAAAAAGACTTGACGAATTGTATCCGGAACGATTTTTTTCTCAAGAAAAACGGAAGCGTTAAATAAAATGACTAGTTGTTCTGCCGGATATAGAATTCGATGGTCTCGCGGTCCTCGGCACTCAGGTCAACAAAAAGAAGGCCCATGCCCGGTTCCTCGCCCGCCGGAAGGGTTGACGCGGGTTTGCGCAACCACCGCACCTCGGCGTGCCCCGATATCTGATGTTTGCCGATGATGAATGAAAGACGGACCCGGGTACCGATCGGCAGCATCTGCTTGCTGGCCATGAAAATGCCGCCGGTGCTGAGATCCTGCATAATGCCGGGGAAGAAATTGTGCGGCACCTCGTTCGACACCGCGAACGACACCGACAGTTCGAGTTCGATCCGCGGACTTTTCCGCTTGTCGATCATCTCCTGTTCCTTCTTGCTTGCGGCCATGAGCTCCCTCATCACCCGTTGATGGACGACACAGTATATGTTGATTGCAAAAAGAAAGCAATATGGGGAAAAGTTTTTTCAGGGACGGGAACGATTCAGTCGGTCATCTGCGTCCGGATACGGTCGAACCGCTCCTCTATCGCCATGAAGGCGTCGACCGCGTCGGGAGCGAAGTGTTTTCCCTTGCCTTCAAGGATTATCTGGCGGCTTTTCTCGTGAGTAAAGGCCTCTTTATAGACCCGTTTTGAGCGTACCGCGTCATAGACATCGGCGATGGCCATGATACGCGCTTCAAGCGGGATCGCCTCTCCCATCAACTTTTCGGGATAGCCCGTCCCGTCCCATTTCTCGTGATGATAATGAGCGATGGCGATCCCCATGGTGATCAACGCGCTCTTGGGATATTTTTCTCGAACCGCTTCGAGCGTCTTCCAGCCGATGGTGGTATGGGTCTTCATGATCTCGAATTCCTCGGGGGTCAACTTGCCCGGCTTGAGGAGGATGCTGTCGGTGATGCCGACCTTTCCCACATCGTGCAGTGGTGCGGCATAGAAAATGTTCTCGACGAAGGTCTTCGATATGACCGACGCATACTTCGACATCTCGCCCATCCGTTCGGCGAGGATCCGGCAGAATATCTGTACCCGTTCGATATGTTTTCCGGTGTCGTCGTCGCGCGATTCGGCCAGTTTCGCCAGCGCGATGATGGTCGCCACCTGAGAATCGGAAATATCCCGGACCTGCTCCGCCACCAACCGCTCGAGTTCGTGGTTATGCCGCTCGAGCTCCTGCTGCAGAGACCGGAGCTTCAAATGGGTCTTCACCCGCGCGATGACCTCTTCGAACTGGAACGGCTTGGTGATGTAATCCTGCCCCCCCGCATTGAAGGCGAAGACCTTGTCCTGCGTATCGTTGAGGGCGCTGATGAAAAGCACCGGAATGTCTTTTAACCGGTCGTTTTCTTTCAGTTTTCTGCACACCTCGAAGCCGTCCATAAGCGGCATGTTGATATCGAGCAGGATCAGGTCGGGCTTTTCGGTCTCGGCGGCGCGCAGGGCGAAACTCCCGCTCGGAAGCGGCCGGACATGGTAGCCCTGTTCTTTGAGCAATTCCGAGAGCAGTTTAAGGTTCTGCGGCGTATCGTCCACGATCATGATGTTGGCTGGTTTTTTGCCGTCATTCATGGCCCTCTCCTTCCAGTAAGTTCATGATCGCCTCGTAGTCGAACGCATCGATCGCCGTGTGCAGGAACGCCGCCAGTGACGCATCGGCCGCCGGTAACCGGTCGGCGATGGCGCGCAGGGCATCGGCGTCGCCGCGCAGGGTCGCCGCGTGCAATTCTTCCCGGAGCGCGGCCGGGACCGTCGGCGCCGCTTGGTTCGCGGCAACGATAGCTACCGCCCCGGCTGCGGGCGCCGGGATCTCTTCCTCTTTTTCGCCGCAGGCGACATCAAATTCGCGCATAATTCATCATCCCGGAACGGTTTGCGGATGAACCCGTTCGCGCCCAACGCCAAAACCTCGCGTTCCGTTTCTTCAAGCGCACTGGCGGTTATCACTATGATCGGAACCGAGGCACCCTCGGGCGTCGCTCGTATCTGCCGTATCGTTTCCATCCCGTCCATTTCGGGCATCCGCAGGTCCATGAAGATCAGATCGGGTTTCCACTTCCAGAATACCGCAAGCGCTTCTCTTCCATTGACCGCCTCATGAGTGATAAAGCCTTTTTCGGAGAGCAATATCCGAAGGATATCTCGATTCGAGGCATTGTCGTCGACGATGAGTACCTTATAAATAAGGCCGGGGGGAAGGTGTTTCAGGCTATGGCGATATCGTTTTGTGTCGTCCACCACCGGCAATACCTCGCGCGCCGCGGTCGCACGAAAGGAGAATGCTATGGTGGTCCCCTCTCCCACACTACTTGTTGCCGTCAAGGTCCCCTCCATCAGTGCCGCGTACTGCTTGCTGATGGCAAGGCCAAGACCGGTACCGGCGCCATTCTTTATCCCGGCGGCGGTCTGTTCGTAATGATCGAATATCAACGCGACATCCTCGACATTCATCCCCGGCCCGGTGTCTTTGACCTCGATAACGATAAGATGGTCGTTGCCCAGATAGGTCGGGCCGCTGTCGCGGACCGTCAGGGTAATGCCGCCTTTCTGAGTGAACTTCAGCGCGTTGCCGACCACATTGATGAGTACCTGCCGTATCTTGCCGCTGTCGGCATTGATATGGCGCGGCACCGGGCCCTCATGGCGCACTTCAAGATTCAGCCCCTTTTCGTTCGCCTGTATGCGGAAGAGAGACCTCATATCGGCGAGCAGTTGGTGCAGATCGAAATCGACGGGGTTAAGCATGATACGGCCCGCCTCGATCTTGGAAAGTTCGAGTACCTGATTGATGAGGTCCAGAAGGTGATCACCGCTCCGCAGGATGGTCCCCAGATATTCGCGCTGGACATCGGAGAGCGGGTCGGTCCGGCGGAGCAGTTGCGTATAGCCGAGCACCGCGTTCATCGGGGTCCGTATCTCATGACTCATCGAGGCGAGGAATATGCTTTTGGCCTTGTTCGCCCGTTCCGCCTCGGCGCGCGCCTCCTGCAGTTTGCGGTTGGTCTCCGCCAATTGGAAAGTGCGTTCGGCAACGCGGTCTTCGAGCGTGGCGTTCATGTTATGGAGGGCCGCTTCCATATTCTTTCTATCGGTGACATCGCGGATCAGCATCAAGATGGTATCCTTTCCGCTTTTCAGGATGCGCGCCTCATGATGCCGGGACTCCCCTGCGACCGTCTCTTCGTACTCGAGTGTCTGCATCTCGCCTGAATGATGCGCCTTCGACAGGGCGCCGTCGAGCTGTTCGAGGAACGGGCTGGCGAAAACCTCGCGGATATGATGGCGCAGGAACTTGTGCGGCGGCGCGAACAAAAGCATCGGGTCGTTGGCGTGGTAATCGAGGAACATGCCATCTTTCGTGAGGAGAAAAATGAGGTCGGGCAGCGACCTGACCAGCGCCTGATTGCGGGCGGTGCTTTCCCGCAGGTCGTTCTCGGTCTGTTTCCTTTCGGTGATATCCTCCGCTATGCCCAGCAGGAACGCGGGCGCACCGCTCTCATCCAGTATCGGTATCTTTTTTGTGTGCAGGGAACGGATACCGTTGCGGGTCATGATCTCCTCTTCGGGGATATCGGCCACTATGCCGTTACTGATAACCTCCCAATCTTTGGCGGCGAATTTCTGTGCCTGCTCGATGGGGAACAGGTCGAAGTCGTTTTTCCCCAACAACTCTTCGCGCGAATAACCGAACAGTTCTTCGCCCGCCTTGTTGAGCCGGACGAACCGCAATTCGTGCGGCTCTTTCACGAAGATCATATCGGGAATATTTTCCAGTATCGTTTCGAGAAAATCCCGGTTTTTCTTTATCTCCGCCTCGGCGTTCTTGCGATCAGTGATATCTCTGACGACATGCACCAGTCCGATGACCCGGCCGTTCTTCATTCGCGGGATGGCCCGTATCTCAAGATGTTTATTGAGGAACGGTTCGCACAGTTCGCAGGTGGAGGGTTGTCCCGTCTGCAAGCTTTTGCAGGAGGGACACGCGGTGGGCGGCTGTTCGGCGCCATGAAAAGTCTTAAAACATTTCGGCCCGCATCCCGCCGCATCGAGGGAAGAGAGGCCGAGCGCCTCCCGGGCCGCCTTGTTAGCCCGGATGATATTGTAATCGGCGTCGTGTACGGTGACCATATCGGTGATGGTATCGAAGGTCTGCTCCCATTCTTCGCGCGCCTGCCGCATCTCCTCCGCGGCCAGCACCCGTTCAGTGATATCGGTCGCGACGGTGGCGAAATGATCCGGTCCCGTTTTGAACGCCGATATGCTGAAGTGTTTCTTCATCGGTTCAAAGTAGGTATCGAAATGGACCGCTTCGCCGGTCTGCGCCACCCGAGAATAGATGTCGAGATAGGGCGGATCTCCGGCGCCGTACAGTGCCGAGCCAAGCGCCCCGGCTGCCTGTTCCCCCGGTATGCCGGTTATCTGTGAAAAGGCGGGGTTGCAGTCGAGGATCTGGTAATCGATGGGGTTCCCCGCCGGATCGAGCACCAGTTCATGCAGGACCGCCATTTCGTTCATCGCGTCGAAAAGCGTCTGGAATTTCTGTTCCGCTTCTTTCAGCCGTTTCGCGGTCCGTTTCCGTTCGCTGATATCGCGTACCACCGATATAACGGCCGGTTTTCCGTTATAGGTGAACATCCGCGTACTTATCTCGACCGGTATCCTGCGCCCATCTTTGGCGATATGGTGCGTCTTGAAAAGAGAACTCCCTTCCATGAACAGTTCCTTCAGTATCCGGGGAAGCCGCTGTTCCTGCTCCGGTTCATCGATGTCGGCAACATCCATATCGCGGAATTCTTCCTGCGTATAGCCGAGCATCCGGCAGGCGGCATCGTTGACCGCAAGGAATCGGCCCTGTTGGGTGCGCGACACCTCATGCAGATAGACCGCTTCGCTGATACCGTCCAGAAGCAGCCGGTAGCGTTCTTCGCTCTCTTTCAGCGATCGCTCCGCCTCCTCCAGCCGCCGTTCGGTCTCGATCTGTTCCAATACCCGCTCGACCGCTATTCCCACCGCGTTGAGGAACTGCGAATCTTTGACGATGTAGTCGCGGGCCCCCCGCTTCATCATATCGACCGCTATCCGTTCATCGCCCCGGCCGGTGGCCACGATGAACGGGGGAAGCGTTATCCGCGCCTTTGCGGCCGCCTCGATAAAGCCGACCGCCGACATATCGGGCAGTGAATAGTCAAGTAACAACAGCAGCGGATGATGCTCCATCACCTCCTTGAGCGCCTCGGCGCCGGTCGAAGCGATGGTGGTCTTCCATCCGCGTTCCCCCAGTGCGATGCCGACGAGTTCCGACAATCCCGGGTCGTCTTCGACTATAAGTATCGTGACCAACGGTTTTTCCTCGTTCACTCCGATCTTTCCCCTGTGCGGCCGACCGTTCATGCTATACCATCCCTTATCAGACAGGGAATACTATCTTTTTCCCGGTTCTTTTTCTGTAGGACACGGCTTTTTTTTATGTAGGATTGGGCCTACGCGGAACTTGTGGGGACCGGTTACAACTGGGGGACCTCGATGACCATGATGAAAAGACCCAACCGGCGCAGTTTATCGACGAAATCGGCGAACGCGATCGGTTTGGTGACATAGCTGTTGCACCCCAGCGCGTGGCACCGCTCTATCTCGCGCGGTTCGTCGGTGGTGGTCAGCATGATGATAGGCATCCGCTGGTAACGGGGATCGCCTTTCAACCGTTCCAGCACCTGTACGCCGTCGGTCTTGGGCATCCGGATGTCGAGCAGGAGCAGGTAGGAATGTCCCTCTTTCACCGCGGGCGCCTTCCCGTTGCCGTAAAAGAATTCCAATGCCTCCTCGCCGTCGCGGAACCGGATCACCTCGTTGAGTATCCCCGCGTCTTGGAGCGTGGAAGTGATGAGTTCGACATGGCCGTCATCGTCCTCGGCAAGAAGGATGATCACTTCGTGTTTCCGGCCATCCTTCGTGATCTTGCCGGTGCTCTCTTTTGCTCCGTTCTTCCCGTTCATGTTCCTCCTCCCTTGCTTTTATGTATGCGGCACAGCCTCTTGTTTCGCCGCTCCCGTCCGGTCGTGCGGCAGGACGATATAAAAAGAACTTCCTTTGCCCGGTTCGCTTTCCATCCATATCCTGCCGCGGTTACGCTGGATTATCCGTTTGACCATCGTCAGACCGATCCCTTCGCCCGGCACCGGGCCGCCCGGATCGAGACGCGAAAAGAGGCCCCATATCTGGTCTTGATGCCCCTTCTTGATGCCGATACCGGTGTCTTCGACGCTGTAGGCGACCCGGCCGCCCTTCTCCGTCCCGGTGATGCGGATGGTGAGCGGACGGTCGCTGTCGCGGTACTTGATGGCGTTATCTATGAGGTTTGAGAATGCCTGCCCGATCTCGCGCCGGTCGCCCCAGCAGAAGGGCAGATCGCCCAGCGCGACGACCGCCCGCGCCTCCTGCGTCTGGAATTTGAGCGCATCGAGCGTCTCCCGCATCAGCTCGTTCATGTCGATCGGTTCCGGGCTATGGGTCGCCCGACCGAGCCGCGAAAGTTTGAGCAGGCCGTTGACCAGTGCATCCATTTTGTCAGTGCTTGCGGTGACATAGCCGAGTGCCTTGGGAATATTGTTCCGTATGATCGGCGCGGCCGTTTCGCACAACTCTTCGGCCGGCGCTTTCATCGTCAGTATCCGGTCCAGTTCGGCGAGATACCTCTGTATCCGGGCGCTGAACCCTTGTATATTCACCAGCGGACTGCGCAGATCGTGCGAGGCGGCGTAGAGGATGCTCTCCATCTCCTCGTTCTTGTTCTGCAGGCTCGCCAGCAGGTCCTCGCGCGCCAGTTCCAGCACCTTGTGGTCGGTGACATTTCTCACGAAAGCTACGATGATCCCGTTTCCCTCTTGGCTTATGACCTTACTGCCGATATCCACAAAAATAATTGTTCCGTCTTTTTTTACCTGTGCTCCTTCAAAATAAGAGGCACCTTTGATCAAAAGACTTCGTATCTGCTCAGGCATAACTTTTGAAATCTCTTGGGTATCGATCTTTTGGAGGTTCGCGCCTACCAGTTCTTCCCTTTTGTAGCCGAGCATACTGCATGCTTGTTCATTCACATCGATAATGTTCCCCTTGAGATCGTGAATGTAGATGGCATCATTCGTGTTCTCAACGATAGTGCGATATTTCTCCTCACTTTTCTGTAACGCCGCCTCGGCCCGCTTGCGGTCGGTGATGTCGCGGACGATGGATATGACATGCGGCTCGCCGTGCAGGCGGATGATCTCCCCGGCATACAGACAATAGATGAGATGCCCGTCCTTGGCGCGGAACGATGCTTCGTGATCTCGGACACTGCCCCTTTCCCGCAGTATCGCCACCACGCGGTCCCGTTCCGCGGGGTCGGCCCACAGATCGAGCGCAATGGTGGAGGTTTTAAGCGCCTCTTCCTTGGTATAGCCGGTCATGTGACAGAATTCTTCATTGGAATCGATGATCCGGCCATCGGAAACGCGGGTGATAATAAGCGTATCGGGGCTCGCGTGGAACGCTTTGTTGAACTTTTCCTCGCTTTGCCGAAGCATTTCTTCCTGCCGCTTCCATTCGGTGATATCGCGTACCGTGGCCTGAAGCGACACTTTATCGTCAAGCTCCATGCGGGTGAGCAGGACCGTGGCGGCGAAATTTTCGCCCTTGAGCCGCCGGTGGGTCCATTCAAAAAAGTGATACCCCCTCCGCACGGCGATCTCTATCATCTCTTTCGCCTTTTCGACCGAAAGCCGCCCGTCCGGTTGGCGTTCGGGAGAAAGTTCCCACGGAGCAAGCGATATGAATTCCGCCTCATCCTTCGTCTGGAACATCTCTATGGTAGATGGATTTGCGGAAGAGAATTGCCACGACGGCGGCGCCAAGGTCATAAGCGCGTCCCGCGAATTCATGAAAATGGCGCGATATTGGGATTCGCTTTTCTTGCGCGCCGTTTCGGTCAGATAGAGCGCCCGATAGTGATGCCCCTGTTGCCGGTACCAATAAAACCCGATGCCGGCGAAAGAGAGCCCCAGCAACAGGAAAAGTCCGATTATGATGGCGCTTGCCCGGAAGCGCCATGCGGAAAAGGCCTCGGCGGTATCAATCTTGGCGATCAGACACCACGATGATCCGGGAATATGTTTGAGCGCCGAAAGGACCGGTACCCCCCGATAGTCCAGACCTTCGACCACCCCCTCCTCTCCGCGCACCGCACGCACCGCGGGGACATCGAACCGGGAAAGCGGGATCCGCAGGTTCAACGCGGTCCCTTTCTTATGACGCAGTTCGTTGAGGAACAGGGCATCGTCGCCGTCGCGCCGCGCCAGAAGCGTTTCAGCGCTGTCGCTCTGTTCCGGCCACAGTTTGATGAGCGGATAGAGAAACTCCTCCGGATCGACCCGCAGTATCAGCGCGGCGACCGCCGTTCTCCCTTCCGCCGTATCGGAAATAAGCGGCGCGATGACATCGAGATGAGCGGCGTGATGAACGGAACAGCGATATAATTCGGACAGAAGCGGCCGCCGTTCACGCAGTACGGTTTCCAGATAGAGCTTCGTTTCGGGACCGATGTGACCTTCGGGTATCCCGGCGCTGAGGCGGACATGCCCCGTAGCATCGACTATGAACGCTGAAGCATACCGATAACCCCGGCGATACGATTCCAGCCGTTCGGTGATCTGCGCCGCCAGCGCCGGATCGGGCGCCGACAGCCACTGTTTTACCGCGGTGGAGAAAAAGGGCCCCGCCAAGGCGACCGTGGCGTCGCCCCGCCGCTCCATCCGCCAACGCGTTATCTCGTCGACCTTGAGTTGTGCGATGGCCAAGAGCTTTTGTTCTTCATCGGCCCGCAGGTGCTCTTCCTGCGACCGGTAGAAGAAGGTGCCGCCGATAACGAAAAAAAGCAGGAGCGCCGTGAACAGTATCCATATCGTGGGGGGCACGCGCTGAAAGATACCGTCCGGTCGCGTCATGATGCTCCTTAGATCGTTGCTTGCACCGCCCGTGGCTCCGGAATGATATCCGAACCGGTCCTAATTAGCAAGAAGAAACCTCCGCCCTAGCGGCAGGGAGTATATCATGACTGCCTTTTCATTGGTAGAAGGCGACGGCAGAAATCCGTGTAGGATTGCGCCTACACGGAGTCTATGGTTTTGGCACTCCCGCGGCGCCGAACTGTGTGTAGAGCGGCACGAACAGGATGCGTCCCTCCTGCCGTTTCTCCTGCGCGGTCGGCGAGAAGGCGATGCCGAATGGTGTCGCCGGATGCTCCGCGAGGAACTGATGCATGCTCCGCAGGCGTCCCGCCGCGCCGCTTTTGACCTCTATCGGGTAGACCACGCCGTCCCGCACGAGGAGATAGTCGATCTCGGCATTCCCCCGTTTCTCGGCCCGCGACCAGTAGTAAAGCTCGCCGTTCTCGGTGCCGCCCGCCGCCAGCAGTTCCTGCCCGACGAACTGTTCGGCGACGGCACCCTGATGGAGCGCCCCGATATCGGCTGCCGCGAGGAGCTCTTTGGCGGTGATCCCGCGCAGATACTGCATGAGCCCGACATCGAGAAAGAGCGGCTTGAACCGTTTTTCGGAGACGGTGCCGCCCAGCGGTACGCCGTGAGCGTCGACACTATGGACCGGATGGTAGAGAAGCGCCCGCGCCAACGCCTGTACCGACGACTTGGTCTTCTCGACGCGCCGGTCGGGATCGAGATGGGAAAAACGCACCTGCGACCCGACACTGCGCGGCAACTGGCGGAACACCTGCGCCACGCTTTCGGGATCGGTACGGATGCGGTATTTCACCAAAGACTGGGCGAGCGATACCGCGAGTTCGGCATGCACCGCGCCCGCCGCGTCGAACGAACCGCCCTCAAGGAACCGGCGCACCGCCTCGGGCATACCGCCGACGAGCAGATACTTCCGGAGTTCGCCGAGTATCTTGTCGTGTACCGGCGCAGAGCCGGCATAGGGCGCATCAAGTGTCGGCAGAGCGCGGGCGAGCGGATCGTGACCGGCGGCGATGAGATATTCGGCAAAAGTCATCGGCCGCATCCACGCAAAGATGACGCGTCCCACCGGGAAAGAGATGTCGCCGAGCGCAAATTCAAGCGCCGACCCCGCCGCGATGACCGGGATATCGGGCCGCTCTTCATACAGGTAGCGGAGCGCCATGATCGCGCGGGGAGACGCCTGTATCTCGTCGATGAACAGGAGCGCCTCGCCGCCCGAAAGGGAAATGCCGGTAAATGCCTCCAACTGTGTCACGATGCCGGCGGCGGCAAGCGATCCGTCGAAGATGGCGCGCAGGGCGGTATCGCGTTCCAGATCGATGGCGGCAAGCTGTTTGAAATGTTCCCGACCGAACTGCCGTACCGTGTAAGTCTTGCCGACCTGCCGGGCGCCGCGCACAAGAAGCGGCTTTCGCGGAGAACTATTTTTCCATTCAAGTAGTTGCGATTCTATCAACCGTTTCATGACAGCGCTCCTTCGTAAAATTACAATCGTATTATTACGGAATTTTGTAAAAAGTCAACCCAAAGATTCCATTTTCAAGAAGAAATCTCTGCCAAAAGGGCACGGTCGCGGCCCGCTTGCTTCGCCCGGTAAAGCGCCAGATCGGCCGCCCTCAACAGTTCTTCCAACTTTTCGCCATGCAGCGGATATGCCGCCACTCCCATCGACAGGGTGATGGGGCCGAGCGTTTGCCCGTTGTATGAAATGAGAAGGCTCTTTACCTGCGCGACCATCTGTTCAGCGCGGATAAAGGAATTCTCAAGCGACGCTTCCGGCATGATGAGTGCGAACTCCTCGCCGCCGTAACGGCACATGATATCGGTGCCGCGCAGACTGGTGGTGAAGAACTTGGCGAGCTCGGCCAGCACCTTATCGCCGGCGGCGTGGCCGAATACATCGTTGAACTTCTTGAAGTGGTCGATATCGACCATGATGACGCCGATAGGGCCATTTTTTCGCCGGGCGCGGACGACCTCTCGCAGGAAGGACTCTTCCAGATAACGCCGGTTGAAGAGCCCCGTGAGCGGGTCCTTGATGGATTGCAGGCTCAGCATCTCGCGCAGTTTGATGTTCGATATCGCCAGAGACAGAAGTTCGATCAGGGCGGAGGAGACCTCTTTCAGCTCCTCCTTCAGTTTCTGTCCGTCGGCCAGTTCCGGATGCGACCGCAGATGAAGAAGTCCCAACACTTCACCCTTTGCCATGAACGGCAGGCAGGCATAGGTGCCGCTGGTCAGTTGTTTGACATGGGAACAGAGGATTCCTCCTCCCCTCTTTTCAACGATGTACTGACTGCCGCGCCGAAGGCCCCAACACTCGTCGGGGGAAAGAATATTTTCTTCCATCGTATCGGGATAGTTCCCCCAACGGGCGATCGATTCAAGGTCGGTTCGGGAAGGACTCAGCAGGAACAGCGCGCCGTCGGAATCGGGGAACAGCTTTTCCATCGACCGTGCGATGATCGGACCTATCTCGACAGCCGTGGAACAGGCCTGTAGGAATTCGCGCATCTCGGTCATGATCTTATTCTGGGCATGTTGCGCTTCCAAGTGTTTTACCATGATCGAAAGCCGCTCATTTACCCGACGGATCTCCTCTTCGGCCCGTTTGCGTTCGGTAATATCTCTTGAGATGGAAAGGATCCCCGTGGGACTTTGTTTCTCGTCACGAATAAAAGAAAGCGTGTTCTCCACCCAAATCGTAGACCCATCCTTACGGTACTCTTCAAGTACCAGAATACGACTGCGCGCGGGATCGGCGGTACCGCTTTGCTCCAAGGCCATCTCTTCTTGAAAAGCTTGATACACTATTTGAACCGACTCCGGTGTCATACTTTGTTCTACCGTTTGAACCAATATTTCCTCAACAGGGATTCCTTTCATTTTTGTTGTAGAAGGTGAGACATAAATATTTTTCAGGGAAAGATCCAAGACCGCGATCGAATCGGCGGTGTTCTCGGCGATGAGACGATATCTCTTTTCGCTTTCCCGCAGTTTTGCCGCGCCCCGGACTCTGGCAAGCCCCAGTATCATGAGAAGCACCAGTACCAGCACCAGCGTTACGGGCAATGCCGCCCGCGCGGCGACCTTCCATTTCCAGTTGCGGGCGTCGACATCCATTCCCATTACGGCACCGATCGCACCGGTGGCCGGATCGGGAAGGGGCACCAAAGCCGATATCCACTTTCCCCATCGATCGATGACCGGCCCTTCGATTATCGCCGTCTTGGTGTCGAACACGCGACGGATGTTCTCCGAAACCTCACCATAGACCTGACCGGGAGGCGAATAATCCTCGGAGTCGGCCGGCTCATTATCGACAAAGAAAAATACGGCGCCGTCATTTGTCCGCCCCAGTAGATAGATGAACCGGATATGCTCGTCGGCCGACCGAACGGCGCTGAATTGTTTTTTCAGGCGGAGGTACTCGGGCGAAACGAGGTCCGCCTCGGTGCCGGAAAGCGTCTTGACACTGTCGAGATCGATCGCCGGTGCTACCAGAAGTGCCTCGTGAAGCATTTCGATCCGCAGTTCACGGTCGGCACGCTTCACCATCCATGCGGTGACCAGAGCCCCGGCCGTTACTATTATCACCAGTGCGATGATGAACCGATGATCTTTCCCGGTACCGGCCGTTCGTAGCATGATTTACCCCTTTTCCTTCTCGTAATTACTTTCTTTCCCTTCGCGCGACAACGAGAGATAAAATTTGCTTCCAACGCCCTTTTCGCTCTCGACCCATATCTTGCCGTGGTTGCGCTGGACGATCCGCTTGACCATCGCCAGCCCGATACCTTCGCCCGGTACCGGCCCGTTAGGGTCGAGCCGCGAGAAAAGGCCCCATATCTGGTCGTAGTGGTCCGGTTTCATGCCGATACCGTTATCGACGATATCGTAGCGGGAACAGTGTCCCGCCAAGGACCCGGTGATGGCAATAGTAAGCGGGCGGGCCGGATCGCGGTATTTGACGGCATTGTCGATGATATTGGTGAACGCCTGTTCCAGTTCGCGCGGATCGCCCCAGCAGGGGGGAAGATCACCCACGCTCACCGCGGCATGTGCCTGCTGTTTCTGGAAATCGAGCGTGGCGAGCACCCGCCGTACCAATGCGTTCATGTCGATCATTTCCGATGTGTGGGTGGCGCGGCCGAGCCGCGAGAGTTTCAGGATACCGTCGACGAGTCCCTGCATCTTCTCGGCGCTTTTGCCAATATAGGTACTGGCGGTCGGCAGTTTTTCGGTGATGATAGGCCGCGCTTCGGCACAGATATCGGCGGCGGGGCGCTCCTTATCCAGAAGCAGAGACAGCTCTTTAATGGCGTGCTGTATCAGACTGTTGAAGCCCATGATGCTCACCAGCGGGGTCCGCAGATCGTGCGAACTGGCGTAGAGCATGCTTTCCATCTCGTCGTTCTTGTCCTGCAACGCCTTAATGAGTTCCTCGCGCTCCAATGCGAACAGTTTGCGTTCGGTATTGTTCTCGTGGGCGACCACCACGCGGCGCGTTCCCTCGCCGGGGAATGGCGTCACGCGGCCGATGAACCAGCGCGGTTTCTGCGGACTGTTGCAGGGATATTCCATCGAGAACCGCTCGCTCTTGCCCGCAAGGACATCGCGGACCCCCTGAGCGAAGAGAGCTGCCTCCTGCGCATGGTTGCCGTCGGCGCCGTCGCAGACCTGAAGGTAGTTCGTTCCTTCGGAGACCTTTCCGGCCGGGATGCCGTTCTTCTCGGCGAAGTTTCGCCACGCTTTGTTCACCAGAATGATCGTGCCGCTCTCATCCAACACGGCGATGTGGGCCGAAAGGCCGTCTATCGTCGATCGCAGGGACCGTTCCGATTCCCGTAATGCATTTTCGAGTTTTTTCCGATCAGTGATGTCGCGTGAGATATTGAGGAGATGGGGTATGTCGTCAATGTCGATGGCGGTCGCCGATATAAGCGCATAGCGGATATCGCCGTTCTTGGTGCGGAATGTCGTTTCTATATTTTCGACAAGTCCGTGTCCCCGCACCATGTCGATTATCCGGTGTCGATCGTTCGGATCGTTCCATATCCTCAATTCTTCGGCGCTTTTCCCGATGGCCTCTTCGCGGGAATATCCGACACCATTCAGAAAACCTTCGTTGACCGAGACCATGACGCCGTCATCCAAGCGGGAAAGAACCACCGATTCGGGAATGAGGTGAAAGGCCTTGCGAAACTTCTCTTCGTTCTTCTGCAAAGACTCTTCGGCTCTTTTGCGTTCGGAGATATCGCGGCCGATACCAAGAACGCCGATGAGCGTTCCCGCTTCTCCATGGATCGGCGTCTTGATCGTCTCGAGTATCTCTTGGTGACCGTCACTCGGGAAGGTGACCTGTTCTTCGTTCTTTGTCGGCTTCCCGGCGGACATGGCCGCCTGATCGTGTCGCCGGAAAAAATCGGCTAGGTCTTTGTCCACAAAATCGTAATCGGTCTTCCCAACGATCTCCGCTTCCTTCGCGCCGAAAAAAACCTCAAAACGGCGGTTGCAGGTCAGATACACTCCTTCCGGATCTTTCAGCCAGACCAGATCGGGAAGCGTGTCGATCAATGTCCTTAGAAGCGCCTCGTTTTTCCTTAAAGCCTCTTCGGCCCGTTTGCGGTCGGTGATGTCCTGTATGATGCCGTCGATATAGTGCGGTTTTCCGGTCGCGTCTTTTATTATCTGTCCATGTTCGTAGAAATGTACGGTTTTCCCATCTTTATGAATATACCTGTAAGAAACCTCGAATGCCGTACCTTTTTCTATAGCCCGTTTAACTGTCGAGACGACTCGGGAAATATCTTCGGGATGTATGTTCGGTTCTATGGAGCAAATCTCTCCTTTCCTGAGTTCCTTCTCGGTTCGGCCCGTCAATTCTTTCACTTTATCGTTGAAAAACTCCATTCTTCCTTTCTCGTGAAGATGCACTCGATAGATAAGTTCGGGAAGATTTTCGGCCAGCGTCTTGTAGGCTTCTTTGTTTTTTTGCAGAGCCTCCTCGGCTTGCTTACGCTCGGTGATGTCGGTATCGGAACCGCGATATCCCCGCAGGGTTCCATTTGCGTTCAGAAGAGGGATACCGTTGGTGGAAAGCCACACTTGATGACCGTCCTTGGCCTGTACGGGATTGATCAGGTTCTCGAAAGTTTCCTTTCGTTCGAAAGCCGCAAAGGCCGCTGTCTTGAACATCTCGCGGCCTTCTTCAGGGTGCAGATCGTAAAAGTGTTTTCGACCCACCAGTTCGTCCGCCGTATAGCCAAAAACGGTCTCGGCCACATGGCTGACATAGGTATAGAGACCACGCGCATCCACTTCCCATGCGATAATGCGGCTCTGTTCGGCCAACTGATTGAACCTGAATTCGCTTTCGCGCAACGCCTCATCGGCCTGCTTGCGTTCGGTAACATCTCTTGAAACGGAGAGGATCCCCGTCGGAGTCTGTTTCTCGTCCCGGATAAAGGAAAGAGTGTTCTCTACCCAGAGCGTGGAACCGTCTTTACAGTATTCTTCGAGCACCAAAACCCGGCTTCGGGCGGGGTCGGCGGTGCCGCTTTGTTCCAGCGCCATCTCTTCTTCAAAAGCCCGATACACTTTTTGGAGCGATTCCGGCGTCATGACCTGCTCTATTGTTTGAGCCAAAACCTCTTCAACGGAAAATCCTTTCATCTTTGTCGTGGAGGGAGAGACATACTCAAACTTTAGGGAAAGGTCTTGGACCGTGACTGAATCAGCAGTGTTTTCGGCGATGAGGCGGTACCGTTCCTTGCTTTCCCGCAAGGCTTCTTCGGCACGATAACGGTCGGTGATGTCCTCGCCAATACAAGCAATCCCTTCCACCTCGCCTTCTTTCGTCCGCAAAAGCATATTGTTCCAACGGATCAACCGGCGAGCGCCTGCCTTGGTAATGATCTCGTTCTCGAAATGGATCGGTACGGTTCCCGCATGTATATTGTTGAGGAAAACAGATTCCTTGATAGTAGCGCGGATATCGGCTGGCAAGAACACTTCGAACCAACTCTCGTGTAATACCTCCTGTCGCCGCCATCCAGTCAGGTCAAGGAAGAAGTCATTACACATCGTAATCCTCCCCTCACGGTCAAGCATGATGCTGAGGAGAGAGATGTTTTCCAGTATTGAGGTCATCCGCCGCTCGCTTTCTCGCAGTTTCGCCTCGGCCTGCTTGCCTTCGGTGATATCGCGGGCGATACCCATATACGAAACAACGGTACCCTCGGCATCGTATATCGGCGCGGCATTCGAGATATGCCATCGCCAAGAGCCATCCTTGTGGAGAACTCGATATTCAACGCCGACCGGTCTGTTTTCCGTTTTAACGGCGTTGTTAAGCGCTTCCAGACATAGCGGCAGGTCGTCGGGGTGCACAAAGCCTTGGAATGGATGATTTTCCACTTCGTCTACGGTATGTCCCAAGAGCTTGGTCCATGTGGGCGAAACATAGGTAAAAACGCCTCCCATCGTCAACGAGTAGACGATGTCGTTGGCGTTTTCAACCAAAAGGCGATATTTAATGTCTTTCTCTCGATAATCGGCGAGCCATCGCCGGTGGTATCGCAGACCGGCGATCAAAGCAACGATACCGAGTCCGCCCCAGAAAAAGATATTCAAAACAAGACCCCAAGCAACGGTCATGGCACTATCCTCGAATTCGTTATTTCTTCTTTGGCCGTTCCCCCGGCGATAAGGCGCGAGGCGTTGAGAATGGTGGTAAGCGCCGCGATGGTGTCGGCGAAGACCGCTTCCCAGAGCGACGCGATGCCGACCGCGGCGAGAAAAAGAAGCGTCCCTTTCACCGCGAGCGCCAAGAATAGATTCTGTCCGACGATGGCGCGGGCGCGGCGGGCAAGATGCAGAACTTCGGTAAGAAGCGTGGGATCGCCCCCTTTCAGTACGATATCGGCCGTCTCGATGGCGACCGTACCGGGCGCGGCGCAGAGAGAAATACCGACATCGGCGCGGGCAAGAAGCGGCGCGTCGTCGATACCGTCGCCCATGAAGACGACCGGTCCGCGGACCGTGGAAAGGATCTGTTCCATTTTTTCCAGCTTGGCGGCCGGCGAAAGCGCTCCGTACGCTTCGGCTATCCCCGCCGCGCGGGCCGTTTGACGCACCATGTTCTCATTGTCGCCCGAAAGGAGCGCTAGGTATCGGATCCCCTTTTTCTTGAGAGCGGCGACCAGCGCGACGACCACTTCGCGCAGTTCGTCGGCGACCACCAGACGGCCGATGTAGTAGCGGCTGAGCGCTACATGGATGGTGGTCCCGAAAACGGCGTCGGGACCCGGGGGCACCCCCTGTTCACGCAAAAAACCGGCGGTACCGGCCAGTATCTCCTGTCCCTCCACCTGCGCGCTCACCCCTTTTCCCGGCGTTTCGGCTATCTCGGAGGCCGTGCCGTAGGGTATCGGTTTGCCGTAGGCGGCGCGGATGGCGGCGGCGATGGGATGCGCCGCCTGCGATTCGGCCAGCGCCGCATAGTAGAGGAACCGATCTTTGGGCATCCCTTCCGCCGGAAGGACCTCGACGACCGTGTACCGTCCTCTGGTAAGCGTGCCGGTCTTACCGAAGAGTATGGCGCCGGCGCGGCTCAGGATATCGAGATGATCGGCCCCTTTGATGAGAATTCCCCTCTGCGATGCGGTGCCGATGGCGGCGTACCAGCCCAGCGGTATCGATACGAGCAGGGCGCTGGGACAGGCGATCGCCAGAAAGGTCAGGGCGCGGTAGACGCTTTGGGCGTGCGTTATGTCGGCCGACAGGAGCGGCGGCAGAAAGGTCATGACGACCGCCGCGAACACTATGACCGGCGTATACCAGCGGGCGAAACGGGTGATGAACCGCTCCGAGCGGGCTTTCCGCGCCGCCGCCCGTGTTACCAGCGCCAGACTTTGCGCCCGATCGGCCGGTGTCGATTCCGGTTCGACCTTCGTGGGATCGTCGCCGTTCTCATCGGGCCGGTCCGGCCGCCGGTCGATGAGCGACCGGATCGCGGCATGCGTCCGGTCCACCGCGCGGGACAGCAGATGATCGCCCAGCCGGTAGAGCAGGATGACGAGCACCGCCTCGGGATACCTACCGATGGCGACCGCACCGCCGGTGGCGATGGTTATCAGGAAATATTCATCGAGAAAACGACCCTGCTCGATATTGCGCAATAAACGGGCGAATATCGGCAGACCGATAAGCACCCATGCCATAAGAAAACAGAACGGGAATCGGCCGTCCGCCGTACCGGCCACGCCGGCGATAAAGAAAAGTATCCCGGCGAGATCGGGCATATAACGGACATATTTGCGAAATGACGGCATCTACGCCCCTCCCCAGAGACGGCCACGATATCAGGTTATATCTACCGCTATGCCGCTATGAAGGGCGAGCATCGGCTCCAACAGCCGCAGAAAATTCCGGGCACGCAGGAGGTCGCTCCGGTCGAAGAAGAGCGACACCATCTTGTCGGTGAGATTGAGCACGCCGTGGATCTCGCCGTTCAAGAATATCGGGACGATGAGAAAGTAATCCTTGCTGTAGCCGTCGCTTTTCTTCTTGAAACGCTGATCCTTCGAGATGTCCTCGACGAACAACGGCTTTTTCGTTTCCATGACGCTCCACGCGGGCGAGTTGGGATCGGGCACCACCTCCAGCCCGATGAGGTGCGGTTTGGTCGACGCCTCGATGACGAGATTCCCCTTGTCGTTGAGGAGCATGATGGACCCCTTATCGGCGAACAGGAAGTCGAGCAGATGAGCGAGCGCCTGCCCCAACGCCCCGCGGAACGAGAGCTTCTCGTTGAAGAACGGTTCCAGCACCGGTTTGTGGTGCTCAAGGACGAATTCGTTGAATTTGGTGCGCCGCAGTTCGTCCATGTGGGCGACGATGCGGGTGAACAGGAGCGGCAACAGTTTGTGCTCGACGGCAAAGTATTTATAGGGATAGCGAACAGAGTTCACCCATTCTTTGTCAGGCGATTTGGGATCGAACACGAAGATGACCGGCAAGAGATTGAATTTACAGGAATTGTGGAACTCTATCAGTTCAAGGATGCCGTGATAACTCTCCTCGACGATGAACAGGCCGTCATAGGCCCGCACATCGTTGATGATGTCGTCGAGATGTATCTGATGAGCCTCGTGATCGTTGGCGTGGATGAGCGCATGTACCTGATTCTCGAACTGCGCATCCCGCAGTGCGGTGTATATTTTAAGCTGGTTCATGCTGAACGAGCCTCCCTGAAGATCGTTGGATTATAACGAAACAAAGAACAACTTGCAACATTATGTGTGAGTACATCAGGACCACCCTTTTCCCAGTGCATAGCGGATCATGTCGGCATCGTTTCGGACGCCCAGTTTGCGCCAGATCCGGGTGTGAAAAGTACTGACCGTTTTGGGGCTGATGCCCAATTCCTGCGCTATGTCTCGGACCGATCTGCCCGCGACCAACGCCCGTAGTACGGTGTATTCCCGGTCGGAGAGCTCTTCCTGCGGACTTTTTCTGGTGCGGTCCATCTGTTCGGCCAACCGCTCCGCCATGCCGGAACTGACATACCGGCCGCCCGCCAGAACCTTTCTGACCGCGCCCACCAACTCTTCGGGAGCGCACTGTTTGTTGAGATAGCCGTTCGCGCCCGCTTTAAGCATCCGCGCCGCCATCTGTTCTTCCGGCGCGGTGCTGAGAATCAGCACCGGCATTTTCGGATACAGCCGGCGCACTTCGTCGAGCACCGCCGATCCGCCGATCCCCGGCATGAAAAGATCGAGCACCAGCAGGTCCCACCGTTGAAAGGATATCTCGTTCAGCGTTTCCTGAGAATCGGAGGCTTCGCCTATCGTTACATCGGGAAATTCGTCGACCAGAAGACGGGCCAATCCTTTCCGCACGACCGCATGATCATCCGCGATCAATATCTTCACCGTGACCTCTTCTTAGTGCCGCTTATTTTTGGGAGGGGAGGAGAGTTCCGTTGTCGTTTCGCTGGAAGTGCCGCTATCTTCCGGGCAACGGCCTATACAGAGCCCGGACGACGAACCGTGATAGAAGAACGCGGCGCCTTCGTCATATTGGCCGTTATCGTACAGACTTGCCCCCACCAGCACATCGCCGTAGCCGTCGCCGTTCATGTCGCCCGCCGACGCGACCGACCGGCCGAAAAAGGCATCCGCCTGATTCGATTCGAACATCTGGTTCGTCGCTACATTCAGGCCGTTAGCCGAGCCGCGATAGATGAAAACGGCCCCCTCGTCGGTCTTGTTGCCGTCATACGAGCGGGCGCCGACGACCACATCGCCGTACCCGTCACCGTTCACATCGCCCGCCGACGCGACCGCGGCGCCGAAATTCGCTCCCGCCTGATCCGGTTCGATCATCCGGTCGTATACCGTACCGCAGCCATTCGCCGAGCCGTGATACATAAAAGCGGCTCCTTCGTCGGTCTGTCCGTGGTCGTACAAATAAGCGCCGACGACCACATCGTCGAAGCCGTCGCCGTTCACATCGCCCGCCGACGCGACCGAATAGCCGAAGTAGGCGCCCGCCTGATCCGGTTCGATCCTGCGGTCCGCAGTCGTGCCGATGCCGGTCGCCGAACCATGATAGATGAACGCGGCCCCTTCGTCGTTCTGTCCGTTGTTGTACAGAAAAGCGCCGACGACCACATCGTCGTACCCGTCGCCGTTCACATCACCCGTCGACGCGACCGAATAACCGAACCACGCGCCCGCCTGATCCATTTCCAGTCTCCGGGCATACTGCGCACCGATGCCGGTCGCCGATCCGTGATAGATGAAGGCGGCCCCTTCGTCGTTCTGTCCGTTGTCGTACAAGAAGGCACCGACGATCACATCACCGTAGCCGTCGCCGTTCACATCGCCCGCCGCCGCGACCGAAATGCCGAAAGAGGCGTTCGCCTGATCAACTTCGAGCCGTCGGGCGTAGACAGGACCGATGCCGGTCGCAGAACCGTGATATACGAACGCCACTCCTTCGTCGGTCTGGCCGCTGTCGTACCGGTACGCGCTGACGATCATATCGCCGTAGCCGTCGCCGTTCACATCGCCCGCAGAGGCGACCGACCAGCCGAGACGGGCATCCTTTTGATTCGATTCGAGCCGTATGGCATAGGCGGTCTTGATCCCGGTCGCCGTTCCGTGATAGATGAACAGCATCCCCTCGTCGATCTGCCCGTTGTCATAAAAATTGGCCCCGACGGCCACATCGCCATAACCGTCACCGTTCACATCGCCCACCGAGGTGACCGCAATGCCGAAGTTGGCCGCTTTCTGATTGACCTCTATGATATTGCTTACCGTGGCGAGCGCCGTCGCGGTGCGGCCGGAAAGCGAAACGAAAACCTCCTGCTCCGGCTCCTCGCCCCCACAGGAGGAGACGAACATAACCGCCATCAACCATGCGCCAAGCCCAACAATTCCTTTCATGACGACCTCCATTTTCCATTCCCGGACCATTCACCTCACTGGGAACAGAATATCTTTTTCACGGTCGCTTTTCTGTAGGACGACGCCTTTTCTTTTGTAGGATTGCGCTTACGAAGAGCGTGAAACGGTCAGGAGATGCCGTGATCCAGCGCGTAACGGACCATGTCGGCGTCGTTGGTGACGCGGAGCTTGCCCCATATCCGGGTGTGGAAGGTACTCACCGTTTTCGGGCTGATATTCAGTTCGGCCGCGATATCTTTGATCGATCTGCCCGCCACGAGCATCCGTAGGACGGTGTATTCCCTATCGGAGAGTTCTTCCTGCAGGGATCGTTCGGGCCGGCCGATATCGGCGGCGAGCCGTTCCGCCATCGTGACGCTGACATAGCGGCCGTGAGCGAGTATCTTTCTGACCGCATTGACCAATTCCTCGGGAGCGCACTGTTTATTGAGATAGCCGCTCGCCCCCGCTTTCAGGACCCGGGCCGCCATCTGTTCTTCCGGCGCGGTGCTCAGGACCAGCACCGGCAGTCGCGGCTGTTGGCGCTTCACTTCGTCAAGCACCGTGAGTCCGCCGGACCCCGGCATGAAGATGTCGAGCACCAATACATCCCACCGCCGGAGCGACAGCTCGGCCAGCGTTTCCTGCGTGCCGGCGGTCTCGCCGATCGACACGCCGGGGAACTCGTCGACCAAAAGTTGGGCTAACCCTTTCCGCACAATGGCATGATCGTCCGCGATCAGAATATTCATAACGGAGCCGCCTCCCGTTTTTTTCCTATTTTCGAAAGCGGCAACCGGACCTCGACCGTCGTCCCCGCCCCCGGCTTGCCGGTGATCTCGATCCGACCACCGAGAAGCACCGCCCGCTCCCGCATACCGGTAAGCCCGATGGAAAGCGGATCGTGGAGCGCCGTCGGTGTTATGCCGGATCCGTTATCCTGTACCCTGAGGAACAGATATCCGGCCTTTTGCCGTAGCAGGACATCCACCCGCGTTGCGTTGGCGTGCCGCCGTACATTGGTCAGACTCTCCTGCAGGATACGAAAAATGGCAATAGTGAAATCCCTGTCCACCGGAAGATCTTTTTCCGGCACTTTCACCAGACACTGAATGCCGGTCCGTTCCTGAAATTCACGGGCCTGCCATTCCACCGCGGCGCACAGCCCGAGACTGTCGAGCACCGCCGGACGCAGTTCGGTGGCGATCTTTTGCACGCAGGTGATCGCGCCGTCCGCTATCTGGATCATCTCGACGACCCGTTCTTTGAGAAGAACGGGAAGCGGGGTCATCTTGGCGAACTGTCCGTTCAGCCAGACCAGATCTATCTTCAGGCGGATCAGGTCCTGCGCCAACAGGTCGTGGATCTCGCGGGCGATGCGGGCCCGCTCCTGTTCCGGTACGATGAGCAACCGTTCGGCGAATATCTGGAGCTGTTCCCGGGAGGCGATGAGCGCCGCGTCGTGTTCCCGCAGGAGTCGTTCGGTCTCTTTCAGCCGCCGCTCCGTTTCCAGTTGTTCCAATACCCGTTCGACCGCTATGCTCAAAGTGTTGAGGAACTGAGAATCCTTGACGATGTAGTCGCGGGCGCCCCGTTTCATCATCTCGACCGCTATCCGTTCGTCTCCGCGGCCGGTCGCCACTATAAAAGGGGGCAACGGGAACGCTATCCGTTCGGCGGCGTCGATGAAGTCGGACCCCGACATATCGGGGGGTGAGTAGTCAAGGAGGATCAGCCGCGGCCGCCGGTCCCGGGACATCGCCAACGCCTCTTCGCCCGAAAAGGCCGCTATCGTTCCCCACCCGTGAGCTTTGAGAGAGATGTCGATGAGCTTCGATAGTCCGGGATCGTCTTCCACTATAAGTATGGTCGTTTTTTCATTTCCGGCGTTCTTCTTCATTTCCCTGCCACGCCAAAGAGTACCGGTGATTTATATCTTCTTCGGTTCGGAAAAGCAAGAAGAGCGGAGGTTACCGGTGTTCGACGGTGTCAACAAGGCTCCCCAGCGCTTTGCCCGGGGTTGCGGCAGATAGGTTCGCACTGATTCCGGTTATGAAAAAGGCAGGCAAAGAGAAGTTCTTTTTCCAGTACGAGTTCTTCAATTATAACCGGTTTTTCGTAGCCGCGAGAATTCATCATGATTTCAAAAAATATCTTTTTTCAACAAACAAAACAGCGCAAGCATATCCTCGTAAGGGAACTTTGTCAACAGAAAAAATGTTATAACAGCTTGAAAATACTCTGCAAATAAACATCCTTGATGATCTTTAATAGAAAAGCTCTATGATTCTAAGAAGTAATCTCCGCAATCAAAAAAGCAACACTTGTAGGCCGACGCCTATCGACAACAAGTAGGCCGGGGCCTACTAACGATTCTTTTAGTATGTTTTACCGGTCGCCGCTTTCGAGGAGCGCCGCGATCCGTTCGGGCGGATCGGTCAAGTTGTGATGGAAAGGATGGACGGGGTGGCAGTCGCAGAGGTCGTTCACCATGCGGTGGTAGGCGGAAAAATATTCGCGTTTACTGTACGGTGTGCTCACCTGTCCCTCGACCAGATAGCGCCACAGTACATCTCCGGCGACCGGCTCACCGATACGCGACGGCTCTTCGGTCTTGCGCAGGAGATAGACCCGTTTGAGCGGCGCGGAGATATTGGAGATGACGGCGTTCTTGAGCTTCGATATCGTGTAGAAGGGGGTCGAATAACCGTAAAGAATACCGGCGCGACGGCAGAGGACATTGGTCTCGTCGTTGCCGCCGGTCATGAGGCCGCGCATCTTGCGGGCCAACGTACTCTTCCCGGTCCCCGAAGTGGCGAGAAAGAGATGGCTCCATCCCCCTCGATCAACAAGAAAGCAGGAATGGACGAGCAGGAACAGTTCCTCGCGCTCGAAGCCTTCGTAGGCCAGCACTTTGGGCAGATAGAGGTACGGCCGGTGCCGTGATATCCGCCATGCGCCGTTGACTCGTCGAATGTCGTTGATATCGGAATGTTCTTGGGTGGTTATAGGAAGAAGAAGTTCATTCGGTGTTGCGGTCTCAAACAACCGGAACGGCGCGGGAAAGATCATCCGGGGGGCATACGATATATTCAGGAGATAGCCTGCTATCGAAAAACAGCGGGTCTTCAAACCTGACACGGACCCTCCGCGGCATCGCCGGTCCTTTTTGTTCCTGCGCTGCCGATCCGGCGCTTGATCTGGGCGATCCGTTTGCGTACCGCCGAACAGCCGCAGAGAAAGCCGCCGTCCAATAACGCTTCGGCGGGACAGGGGCTACAGTACGGGAACAGGTCGCAGTCGTTGCATTCCCGGTCGCGGATGATGCGCGGCCGTTCCGCCGCCGCCCTCTGCACCAACGCGGCAAAATCGTCGGTCAGCAGGTTGCCGAGCGGCACGGTGCATTTGCCGCAGGCATAAATGCCGCCCGCGCAGTCTATGCGGAAAGTGGAAGGATCACCGTAGTGGCAAAGGAACGAAGCCTCCTTCGGCGCATAGAAATTCATCTCGTCGCCTTCTATGCCGTACTGAAAACGGATCGCCGTCTCAAGCTCCGCTTCGGTCAGCTTCACCGCCTCGACTTCGGGCCGTTTGTCGAACGAACTGAACAAACCGTAGTCGATGACCAGCTGCAGATCGCGCTCTTTGGCAAAGGCGGTGAGCCGCGCGAGATCGGGGAGCGGATGCAAAAGCGGCGCGGCAAGCATGGCCTTTATGCCTGCCTCACGCAGAAGGTCGAGGCCGGTCATGATACGGTCGTACGCCCCGGGGACACCGGCGGCGCGGTCGTGTTCATCGCGGTCGGGCGAATAGAGGGAGACATGGACCGTGCCGATATGGAGCGCCTTCAGCCGCGCGACATTGTCGGCGGTGAGATGGAGACCGTTGGTCTTGAGATTGACGAAGAACCGGCGCTTGCGGGCCGCCTCGATGATCTTGAACAGGTCGGGATTGGTGAACGGCTCGTAGCCGCTGAAGGTGACATCGAGATATTCGTTATCGGCAAGGATGTCGAGCACCCGTTCGATCTCGGCGAGCGACATGAGCCGGTGAGCGCATTCCCGCGGCTGGTAACAGTGCAGACACCGCGCATCGCAGCGGTCCGCCACCTCGAAAAGGATGCCGGGGCGTTTGATGGTCATAGGTGTTCCATCCACCGTTTCCGGCCGAGCAGTTTATTCTTCAACTCCGAGAACAGCAGTCGCGCCGGACGGGGCGTGTAGTGGCGAAGCCGGTTCCGCACGAGATAGTAGCAGAACGCCCACCGCGACTTCTTTCCTTCGACCACGCCGACGATGTCGAACACCGGTATGGCTGGGTCGCAATAGGGATTGTTGTCGCCCTTGGTCCGCGCGACGAAGCCGCGTTTCCAGACGAGCCGGTGCGCCACGAGCACTTCGCCGGTGCGGAAGACCACCACATCGCCGGAACGCAGACGGTCGCGATCCACCGGCGCGATGTGGATGAGTTCTCCGGGGCGAATGGAAGGCAGCATGGAGTTCTGTGCGCCGAACAGCACCACGCCGAGACCGCCATCGGTAGAGAAGGTTGCAATGAGTTCGTCGATGGAAAAATTATTCATAGAAGAAAAGCTGAGTCGTTCAGCCTTGACTGCCGGCGGTAGAAATGCTGTCTACGCAGAACTCGTCTTCCGGCGTATCAAGGGTGCAGGCGAAAAGGATCCTTTTTTCTATGGTCTTTTCTTCCAGGACGCAAGGCTTCTTATACATCAGTTCCTCCCGATTTAACGATAATACAACATACAATTACCGGCATCGGTGTTGCGGTTACACACCACCAGTCCGTAGGAAAGGATCGTCGACTGTGAACTGCCTGCCCCTATGGGAAGACCCATATAGAGAGCGGGGTGCATCGTAAAGAAGGTGCCCATCCCGCTATACATATACTGATCCTTTTCTCCGTTGATGAAGAAATCGGTCAGCCCATCGTCGTTGATATCTTCGGCATATCCGGAACTGCCCAATCCCCACACGCCGCTTTCGACGCCCGCCACTTCATCCATGATGTCGCTACGGGTGATCTGATTGGTCCCTTCGGTCCATACGCCCGGGAAAACGGTACCGGCGGCCGACCCGTAGAAGAATTTTATCTTACCGCTGTCAATGATGCCGAAATCGGAGAAATCGTCACCGTTGAGTTTCCCGAAGAAGAGGGTGCGAAGTTGAGCAAGACCGTTAACGGTGACATCATAGGAGGTGATATTGCCGCCGACCGGAGCAGCGGAACCATAGAACACTTTGGCCTTAGTGATCTTGGCGGATGCCGGATTGACATTGTCATAATGTCCGCCGACAAAACAACCGTAGGGCACGGTGCCATTCATTTCGTTCTTGATGTTCCCGATTTTCCGGACATTGTATCCGAACCGTTCGCCGGCGGCTGAACCGAGATAAGAGACGCCGACCTGCGTAGTATAATCGCCGATGCAGGTCTTTCCCGCGGCGCCTTTGTCGTCACCATAAACCACGAAAGCCCGCCCCGTCTGGTCGCCGGGGGCCGCATTCCCCGGATCGTCATACGATGCCTGCCCGACAACAAGATCATGACATCCGTCGCCATTGAAATCGCCGATACCAGAAAGGTCGGATATGGTATCGACAAAGGTGATCTTATCGCCGCGAGCGGTATTGACCGAATTGGCTATACCATAATAAATATGGATGCTCTTCGTGCCGACATCGCTTACCAGAACATCCGTGAATCCATCACCATTAAGGTCGGCGAGGGCGAGACGATACCCGAAAGAGGTGATACCGACATCCACCGGATTGACCAGTTCCAGTTTTGTCGGAGCGCCTACCGCGTTGCTGATGAACACATACGCTTTCTGCCGACCCGAATCGGAAATGACAAAATCGGTCTTGGTATCGCCGTTGATGTCGCCCATATTCTTGATATTCATGGTTGAATGGGCACCCGCGGCCGTTGCTATCAGCTCATTAGAGGTCAACTGTATCGCTCCCTTATCCACAACATTGGTAGACAAGATGGGCGAGGTATTTGTCACAAGTATCGTGCCGTCCTGCGCATAGATGCCGTCGCTGGCGCGGACCGCGAAGCAGTAGGGATCGCCGTTCCGGTGGATGTCGGCGGTCTGGGTGAGGGCGATATTCGACCGTTTCTTTAGGTAGAACATGTAGTTCTGCGCTTCGCCCGCCGCTTTGGGCGCGACGAAATCATCGCCGTTGAGCGACGGATCGGCCACCGAGAAGTCGGCCAGCGGAGTGATCGCGACGCCGGTGTCGAACGCACTTTCGCTGTCATCGAGCGAACAGGCGCCGCCATACTGTTCATACTTCACCTGATATTCGTACACGCGGTTCTGGAACGCACCGGCGTAGGCCGAATTGTTGCCGACGACGGCATTCCACTGAACGAAAGATTCGCCGCGGGCCGGATCGGTGGTCACGGTCGGGGTGATACCTTCGGGTTTCTCCAGATTGACATGGACGAAGATCGTTTTGGTGTAGGTGTTGCCGGAGGGCTGTTCGGTTATCGTCACCAGCATCTCGATGTCGGTCTGACCGCCGATGACGCTGTCCTCGAAGGTGAGGTTCGTGAATTCGGCCATCATGTCGGCGCCGTCCTCGGCGATATTGACGGTGGTGGTCCCGCCGATCGCGTCGACCGGGGTCAGGACGACGGTCCCGTGGGTCGTGTAGCCCGCCACATCCTCGATGTTGCCGATGACGAAGATGAGCCGGTTCACCGAGGCGCCGTCGAGTTCGAGTATCGCGGTGGTGTCATGGTCGATGTCGTCGTCATAACCGTAGCCGATCTCCCAGATACCGGCGCCGTGGACATAGGGCTCCGGATTGACATCGGTCGCCGGATCGAGCGTCGGATCGGTGTTGTCGGCGCGGACATAGTAGGTGTCGGTCGCGACCGCAACGCCGTTGTTGACCGTCAACACGATGGTGTTCTCGACCCCGCCGGTGGTGAGCGCCACCGCGGTGAATTCGGCACGGCCGGCGTCCACATCAGCGCAGATGTCGCCTCCGGCGTTGACATTTATGCAGGCGTTGTTCGTGCCGTTCGGGGAATCGGTCTCGACATACAGATCGTAGGTGGGACCGCCGTCGTTGCTGTTGAGCCATGTCGGGGCGGTCTGGGTACCGTTGATGAGTTTATCGTTACTGAGATAGAGCGACGAAGAGGCAACATCGGTCACCACATCGACATCGATCTGTTGAGCGACCGGCAGGAGAGCGGTGTCGTAGACATTCTGGTGGTCGTCGGTCACCTTGACCGTCAGGCGCCAGAAGCCGTCACCGAGCCGCAGGAAGGTGCCGTCGTTCGGGAAGGTCTGAGCGGCGCCGTCGGTGTCGGCGATGAAACCGTTCCACGATTTGCGGCTGCGGGTACCATCCTCGGTGCCGCCGAGCGCCGTTATCGGTATCGCGAGGATATCGATGGTCGAGTCGGTGCCGGTCGGGGTGGCGAGCTTGGTCAGATCGAGGTGCAGCGTGAACTGGACGCCCGACGCGACCGCGTCCTCATCTTTTGTGACATCGAGTACCAGTTCGTCGGTCGGATAGGAAATGACGGCGTTCGGGATCTTGGGGTCGCCCTCGTAGGTGCGCGAGGCGACGCGGATGTTGCCGTTCGCGTCCTCGACGGTGATCTCGAACTTGTGTTTGTTGTAGGCGAGCGGCGCGGCGGGATCGTCCGAGCCGTCGAGGTCGATGCTCACCTCGGTGCCGACGATGTCCATTTCGCCGAGGGTATAGGTATGGGCCGCACCCACGGGCGCATCGGCATAGTCGTACACGAAATGCTTGACCACCGGGGTGGCGTTATCCCAGTCGCCCGTTATCTTGAACTTCAGCTCCTGTCCGATCAGTTCGTCGCCGACCACGGTGCCATCGCGCGAGGTGAGCCAGAGCGGATGGCCCGGCGTCACGCCGGTCGGGCCTTGGAACAGGACGCTCGGCGGGGTGGTATCGACGGTGATGGTCTTCGCGCTCTCGGCGGAGGTGTTGCCGCCGCAGTCGACCAGCGTCGCGCCGAAGGAGTTGATCCCTTCCGGTATCGTGATGCCGGTGAAGGTGGCGGTTTTATCGCCCACGACCGTCGCGGTGTAGGTGTTGCCGGTCGTCTTGTTGCGGAGCGTCACGGTGCGGCCGATGTCGATGGCGTCCTGTACCGTGATGGTGATATCGGCCTGCATCCCGTTGCCCGCGATGCCGTCGGCATCCTCGGTCGAGATGAGGACATTGTTGCTGTCGGCGTCGTTATTCACCACGAAGGAGGAGATGACCGGCTCGTCGCGGTCGAAGGTGTAGGTACGCTGGGTCGCCGGAAGTGCCGTAAGATTATCGGTGTAGCGATCAACGGAGTCGACGCCGTCGTTGACCTTGGCGTAGAGTTTGTAGGTGCCGCACTTGTCGGGCAGATCGAGCGGTATCGAGACATCCTCGGTCGCGTTGCAGAGCGATCCGGCGGTGATCCCGCTGGCCAAGGCAAGTCCGGTGTCAGCATCTATGATCTCGACCATTTCGCCCGCCTCGAGGTTCTTGGTGCGGTAGACGAAACTCGGCACCGCAGAACCGGCCTTGTAGCTGGTGCCGCTGGCCGGCAGGAACCACTGGACGGTCGGCGTGGTGGTGTTGAGCGAGAAGAAGGCATCGTCCGAGCCGCTGTTGCCGGCATCGTCGGTCGCCGTGACGGTGAGGGTATAGGTGCCGTCGCCATCGACGAGGGTATATCCGTAGGAGCCGCCGCAGGCGCCCGGTGTGCCGAGCCCGGCGGGGGTGTCGAACCGGCAGGTGGTGGTGGTCGCGCCGGTCACGGTGAACGAGATCGTGCCGGTCGTCCGGCGGGTGCAGGCATTGACCGGATCGATGACCACGGTCGGCGCGGTGTTATCGACCGTGAAGGTGGCCGACGGACCGGCCGCGAGGGCGGTGTTCCCCGCCGTGTCGCTCGCCGTTCCGGCCGCGATGCTGATGCCGAGCGTGCCGTTCCCGGTCAGGTTCGATATCGTCACGGTGCGGGTCACCGTGCCGGTGCCGGTCACTGCGACGGAGCCCGAGGCGCCGCCGGTCGCGTTGAGCGTGATGTTGCCGTTCGCCAGCGTCACGGTGTCGGCGCCGGAGTAAGTGACGGTATAGGTCACATCGGTCCCGTTCTTCGCAACGGTCGCCGACGGCGCACCGATAACCAGCGTCGGCGCGGTGGTGTCTATCGTGATGGCGAAACTGCCGCTCGTCGACCAGTTACCGGTAGCGTCGGCGGCCTGCACATAGAGCGTGTAGGTACCGGCGGTAAGGGCCGGGGCGGCGGTGTAGCTGGTGCCGGTTGTTTCGGTCCAGCCCGATCCATCGGTGTAGCTGTAGCGGAAGTTGACCGCGCCGACCGGGGTATTCCACGACCAAGTTGGCGTCGTGTCGTTGGTCGGCGTGGTACCGGTCACCGTCGGCGCGACCGGCGCCTCGGTGTCCACCACGATCTCGAACGATCCGCTCGTCGACCAATTGCCGACCGCGTCGCGGGCTTGGACATAAAGGGTATAGGCGTCGTCGATCAGCGCACTGCCCGGGGTAAAAGAATTGGCCGTCGTAACGGTCCACGAAGATTCGTCGTAGCTGTAACGGAACTCGACCGCGTCGGTCGGGGTGTCCCACGACCAAGTCGGCTGGGTGTTGCTGGTGGGCGTTATGCCGGTCACCGTCGGCGCCGCCGGGGCGGTGATATCTATCTCGATGGTGAAAAGCCCGCTGCCCGACCAAGTGCCGACGCCGTTGCGGGCCTGCACAAAGAGCGTGACAAAGCCCTCGGCGAGCGCCGCGGACGGCGTGAAGGAAAGAGCGGTCGTCGTCGCCCAGCCGGAGCCGTCGGTGTAACTGTAGCGGTATTCGACCGCGTCGGTCACCGCGCCCCATGACCAGGTCGGCGTCGTATCGGTGGTCGGCGTTACGCCGGTAACCACCGGCGCATTGGGCGTCGACAGGTCGATCACAACCTCCTTCGATCCCGAAAGCGACCAGTTGCCGGCGGCATCCTGCGCCTGAACGAAAAGGGTATAAGTCCCCGCGGCGAGCTGCGTGGTCGGGGTGAAGGTCGTATCGACGGTTTCGGTCCAAGTCATCTCATCGTAGCTGTAGCGGTAGTTGACCGCGTCGGCGACCGGTATCCACGACCAGTTCGGCGTGGTGTCGTTGGTCGGCGTGGTGCCGAGCACCTCCGGGGCGGCGGGAGCGGTGAGGTCTATGGTGATGGTGAACCAGCCGCTGTCGGACCAGTTCTCCGCCGCGTCGCGGGCCTGAACGAAGAGGGTGTGGTCGCCCGCGGTGAGCGCCGTGACCGGAATGAAGAAGTTGTCGGCGGTCGTCGTCCAGCCGGAGCCGTCGGTGTAACTGTAGCGATATTCGACCGCGTCGGTTATCGCGTCCCACGACCATTTGGGGGTGGTGTCGTTGGTCGGCGTGGTGCCGCTCACGACCGGGGCGGAAAGGGCGGTGGTGTCTATGGTGATGGTGAACGATCCGCTCGCCGACCAGTTGCCGGCGGCGTCACGGCCCTGCACATAGAGTATCTGGTCGCCCTCGGCGAGCGCCGGGGCCGGGGTGAAGGCGGTGACGGCGGTCGTCGTCCAGTTCGTCTGGTCGGTGCTGTAACGGAATTCGACCGTGCCGGTCGGGGTGTTCCACGACCATTCGGGGGTCGTATCGTTGGTCGGCGTTACTCCGGTCACCGTCGGGGCGGCGGGCGCCGTGTGATCGATCGTCCAGTTGAAGACGGTCAGATCGCCGACATTCCCGAACGGGTCGCGGGCCTGAACGGCGAAGGTATGAAGCCCTTCGGCCAGCGCGGTGTATTCGGCGGTGGCGGTCGTCGCGTAGGCCGACAAAGCTCCGCTGTCGATACGGTAGCTGTATTCGCAATCGGCTTCGCTGCACGAGAAGGCGAAGTCGGCGTCGACCGACTGCGCGAACCCGCCGTCGACCGTCGGGGTGAGCGTGAGCGTCACCACCGGCAGGGTCGCATCGACCTGCACGGTGATCCCGGTTTGGTATGCGGTCCCCAGATGCATGACCCGGGCCGTGAGCGAATCCTCGCCGTCGGGCAGGGTGACCATGTCGAACAGCGTGAGGCCGCCGGTCCCTATCGTTTCGACTATCGGATCTTCATCGTTGATATTCAGCGACACCTCGGTCGAGGCCGATTCGATGTCGGTGGTCCGGACGATGACGGCGCACTGGACGCCGCCGGCGAGCTGGTCGCCGTCGTCGGCCGACGAAAGCTGCATATTCATGACCGGGGTCCGGGCGCAGATGGTCTGGAAGGCTATCACCGGATCGTTCACATAGACCTTGAGCGGGACCTCGACGACCGTTTCGTTGCCGATGGCGTCGCGGGCGGTGACCGCGAGCGTCAGCGCCTCGTTGGTCGCGGTGAAGGAGACATCGTCCACGGAGTAGTCGCCGGTACCGGTCGTATCGCCCAACAGCGTCGTGCCGTCGCGCACCTCGACCGTGACCTCGTCCGACAACGAGTCGGATGCCGAACCGGTGACCGCTATCTGGACCCCTTCCAGCGAAGTATTGGTGTCGTCGACCGGGGTAAGGGTGGTGTTATCAAGCGGCGCAGTGACACTCAGTGTCGGCGCCGTGATGTCGACGAACAGACCGGTGACGGTCATCTGGCCGGTCGCCGAGCTGTCGTCATCCTTCATCACCACCGTGACGGTGCGGGTATCGGTCTGGTTCGCGCTTTCGGGCAGGGTGATCGACTGCTGGACCGACGCCGCGCCGAGAGTCAGCGTTTCGTCAGGTTCGTCGGTGCCCGGCACGCCGTCGATGTATATCTCTATCTCGGAACCGGTAGAGCAGAGGGTGACATCGCTGATGGTGAGCATCTTCTGGAGACCGCTGAGTCCGGCACTCGTATCGTCGGCCATGCCGAACCGGTCGTTGTTCTGGATATCGAGCGCAAAGCCGCAGGACTCCGCCGAAACGGCGCTGAAGGCGAGCGTATCCTCGACATCGGCCACCTTCACCCGCATCACGATGTCGGCCCATATCGGCACGACGAACGACGGGAACGACGCCACGCCGTCCTCTATGATGGCCGGCGCCCATGTGATGCTGTAGCCTTCGATGAATATCTCGACCACCTGCCCGTCGGCATACCCGGTGGTCACCGCTTCCATTTTCACCTGAAAATTCGCCGCCTCTTTGTTGAGATCGTCGTTGTCGTCGAGCGTCGCCCCTTCGAGCATCGTCGGAGTGGTGCCGCCTTTATAGTAGCGCATGACCAGCGTATCGGTCTGTTCATAGGTGGCGGTGAGGGTCGCCGTCACCTTGATGGCGGGACTCAGGGTCAGATAGGCGGTCACGGTATGCTGTCCTTCCGCGAAGGGGATATTGAGAAAACGGGCGAAGCCGTTGACGAGTATCCCGGCATAGCTTTTCGTCGCGGTCGCGGCGGTGCCGTTCACGGTGTCGCCGTCGGAGGTCTCGGCCGCGGAACTCTTCACCTCGAGGGTGATCGCCGTGCCGTCCTTTATCGAGCCGGCCGTCGCCTGCGCGGCAACGGTGACATTGATCTGGATGGCCTCGTCGCTCTTGTCCAGATCGTCGGCGACCGTGAGGGTCTGACCGTCGGCGATGTCCTGGAAGAGGAGCGCCACCTGTATCTCGTGACACTTCTTGTCGTCACCGCAGGCGTAGCCCGTCTTGCAGTCGGTGTCGGCGTTACACTGATCCTTGGTGGAACAGCCGCCTACTACGAGGGACAGGAACATAATCCAGATAAGAGCAACAACGATACGCTTCATGCTATACTCCCACTCATGGTTCACTATCGAAACCGGTTGCGGATGATAACCTCACCCGCCGGAATTGTCAACAATTTGTTCGACAAGTTGACGGTCGATAAGGTCGCGTAACATCTCATGGGTATCGCGTTCCAACACCGCCCGGTCGACCCCCTCTTCGCCTTTGAATTTTTCATACAGGCTGTCGATGACCGCGGCGACGGTCCGCTTTCCGTCGAGCAGTTCCCAGATGACCCCCGCCGTCGTGTTGATGGATATGATCTTTTCGACGAGCGGCGAAACGATGGTCACCGTCCCGTCCTTCATCTTGCGCCACGCGATCTCTTCACGGACCCGGTAGACATGATCGTTCATACGGTTCTCTCCCTCAAGAACAGGGGCCCATTGTATGCGCCGCGTCCCGTTTTTCAAATAAAATCTGGGCGCATTGACTCGTCCCGCCGTTTCTGCTAGCATCGCGCGACATCAACGGTTCACGGAGCGTCCCATGATCCCCGAACGCGATATCAGCTGGATCTATTATTTCCTCTATCCGGTGCTGGCCGCCGCCGCCGGGTACTTGGTCTTCATCATTTATCAGTACGGCCGGGGGCTTAAGGATTCTCCGCGCGAGATATGGTTCGTCTCCATTTCGCAGGTGACCGAGTTCGTCGCGTGGTCGCTGATGCTTTCGACGCTCACCCTTTTCTTATCGAGCGATGTCGGGATGTCCGATATCGCCGCCAGTCAGGTGGTCGGCGGGTGGAATGTCTCCTACACGGTGCTCATGTTCGGGGTCGGCGCGCTCGTCGACGCGGTGGGGGTCAAACGGGTGCTCGTCATCGGGACGGTGCTCGCCATCGCCTCGCGTCTGGTTTTCGCCGTCTCGACCAATATTTACACGCTTATTCTTTTCGGTTTCGCGGTGCAGGCGGTGTCGGTCGCCTTCCTGTCGCCGGTCATCACCGTCGCCATCAAGCGCTACACCAAGTCCGACACCTCGGCGATGGGCTTCGCGATGTTCTATACCCTGATGAATGTCGGCTTCGCCGTCGGCGGCTGGATGTTCGACTACATCCGCAACTCTCTGGGCGAATACGGCACCACGGTGGTCCCGCTGCTGGGCACCATGTCGACCTACCGCTTCATCATGCTCGTCGCCTTCTTCATGTCGATACCGGCGATGATATTCATCGCGCTTTTGCGCGACGGCATCAACCTGCACGACAATGGCCGGCTCGAGATAACGCCGCCCAAAAAGAGCGAGGGGGCCTTCCTCCCGGCGCTCGGGAAAACGGTGCGCGACGCCTTTACCGACGCCTACCGCATCTTTGTCGATGTCATGAAACAGCCCGCCTTCTGGAAATTCATGCTGCTCCTCACGATACTGCTCGGGGTCAACTATGTCTTCTTCCACTTCCACTACACCTTCCCCAAATACGGCATCCGCGTGCTGGGCGAGGGGGCAAAGGTGGGCAGTGTCTACGGGATGCTCAACCCGGTCATCGTCATCTTCTTCGTACCGCTCATCGCGTGGGCGACCCGTACTTGGAGTCCCTACCTGATGATCACCTTCGGCTCGTTCGTCTCGGCCTTCGCCGTGTTCCTCGTGACGCTTCCCGAACGGTTCTTCATACCGCTGGTCGACACGGTGTTCGGCCGTCTCATCTGGCAGGTGTGGCTGGGACTCGACCCGGCCATCGGCGAGGGGAAGCTGGCCATCTACATCGCTCTGACGATATTCGTCGGCCTGTTCACCGTCGGCGAGGCGATCTGGTCGCCGCGTCTGATGGAATACACCGCCCGCATCGCCCCCGAAGGACAGGAGGCGAGCTACATGACCCTGTCGATGCTCCCGAAGTTCATCTCACAGCCGCTGGTCGCCCTCATGTCGGGACAACTGCTCGCGAATTATGTCCCGGTGCAGGATAAGATCGGTCCCGACGGCAAGGCGGTCCTCAACGAGGCGGGACAGGTGGTGCAGGCGGTGGGCGATGTATCGAACCACCGGATGGTGTGGGTCTGGATAGCGGCGCTCGCCGTCACCTCGCCCATCGGCATGATCATCCTCCGGAAATGGGTCAACCCCAAAGAACCGGTCAAAGGCTAAGAGAAAAGAATTTCAGCTACTTGTGGTGGTGCCGCTCCAGCAGCCGCGCGAGGTCTCCCATCGTGAACGGTTTCGCGATGCTGTCGGTGAATCCGTACTTCCGGGGATCGGCCATGACCGGATCCTCGGCGTAACCGCTGATGACGAATATCGGTACCGTGCTGTCTATCGCCCGCAGTAATCCGACCGCCTCCCTGCCCCCCATGCCGCCCGGTACGGTAAGATCGAGCAGTACCGCCGCGAAAGGTCTTCCCGCCGTCCGCGCTTCGTTGAAAGCGATGATCGCCGCCGCGCCGTCCTTCACACAGGTCGCCGTATAGCCGATCCGTTCGAGCATCGGCGCGAGCATCTTGAGAATGACCTCCTCGTCGTCCATGACCAGCACCGTGCCGGTCCCGCGGTGGACCACCCCGACGCCGCCGCCCGGCGCCGCGGCCGTGCTTTCCGAAGCGGGCAGATAGACATGAAAGGTCGCCCCTTTTCCCTGATGCGATTCAGCCAGTATGACGCCGCCGTGCCGCATCATGATGGAGTAAGAGATGGCGAGTCCGAGCCCGCTCCCCTTCTGCTTGGTGGTGAAGAACGGGTCGAAGATGCGCGGCAGTATCTCGGGCGGGATCCCCACCCCGTGATCGCGTATCGAAAGCATTATATAGCGGCCCGGAGCGAGCGCGGGGTGCTCTTCGGGACCGATCGATATCGCCGCCCCGTCGACCTGTATCACGCCGCCCGCCGGCATCGCCTGCTGGGCGTTGAGAAAGATATTGTTGAGCACCTGTCCGATCTGATCGGGATCGTGGTCGCACAGCGGCAGATCGTCGGGCAGATCGGCGCGGAACGAGACATTCGAACCGGAGAGGGTGAAGCGCGCCGTCTCGTAGATGAGCGGCTGGAGCGCGCCGGTCCGCCGCATCGGGGCGCCCCCCTTGGCGAAAGTGAGGAGCTGACGGGTCAGTCCCCGCGCCCGTCCCATCGCCTGCAGCGCCTCTTCAAGATAGTGGACCGTCTGCGGCTCCTTCGACACCATCCGGGCAAGGTCGATGAAACCGAATATCCCGCCGAGCAGATTGTTGAAGTCGTGCGCGATGCCGCCCGCCAGCACGCCGAGCGATTCGAGTTTCTGCCCTTTCTGCGCCTCTTCCCAGAGTTTCTTCTTCTCGGTGATGTCGACCGAGACGCCCAGCAGGGCCGGCATCCCGGAGAAATTGAACGGTATCTTTACCGTCGTGAGGAGATGGATCGCCCCGGTCGCGTCGGTGATCGGTTCTTCGGGTATCAGTTTGGGCAGCCCCGAGTCGATGACCGCCTGATCGTCGGCGCGGAAATGCTCCACCTCCGCCGGAGAAGCGCCGAAGTCGACATCGCTCTTCCCCGTGAGCGCCTCGACGGTGGTGCCGTAGTTGTCGGCGACCGCCTTGTTGACGAGGATAAAGCGGCTGTCGCGGTTCTTGGCGAAGATGAAGTGCGGCACCAGATCGATGATCTGCCGCAGGAGCTGTTCGTTCTCGCGAAGGGCGTTCTCCGCCTCCCGCCGCTCGCTGATGTCGCGTCCCTCGGCCACCATCTGCACCACCTTCCCGGTGTCGTCGCGGATGGGGTAGAGGCCGAATTCGATGAGGATGGGACCGTGTTTGGTGAGGACCTTCGTCTCGCGCCGGATGAGCTCGCCCGCCGCCGCGCGGCCGACATTCTCCTTCAGCAGTTCATGGTCGCCGCCCTGCCACCAGAACGAATCCCAGAACTTGATGCCGAGCAGCTCCTCTTCGGAAAGGCCCGCCGCCTCGACCGGCGCGCGGTTGAGGTAACGGATCGTCCCATCGGTATCGAGCAGGCCGATGAACTGGTACAGCCCGTCGAGTATCTGGGCCATCTGATGCGCGCTGGACCGGACGAGCGCCTCGGTCCGTTTCCCTTTGTTCGGCATTTTCTCCCCTCCCGCAATACCCACCGGAAAAAGGCTATAAACAATCGGTCCCAAAGTCAACGGGATTTTTCATCGGCAGCACCGGGCGCAGGATTCGTCGGCTCCTTCGAGTTCGATGGTACAGTGGCCGATGCCGAGCTCCTCCATCGCGCCGCTCGTTTCCCGCTTGATGCGGCAGGCGGCATCCTGCGTCACCGGGCCGTCGAGCACCAGATGGACCGTCAGGATCGTTGTTTCGCCGTCGAGACTCCACAGATGCAGGTCATGGAACGAGGCGACCCCGGCGACCGCCGTCAGTCGCGCCTCGATGGCCGCAAGATCCAGCCCCTCTGGTATCCCCTGCAGGAGTATCTTCGCGGCCGAACGGAGGTTGTGGTAGGCATTGATAAGAATATAGACGGCGATACCGAGCGACAGGAGCGGATCTATCCAGAACCAGCCGGTGAAGTGAATGATAAGAGCCCCGACGAGCACCGCCCCCCAGCCGAGCACATCCTCCAGCAGATGCAACGACACCACCTTCGCGTTCTGCGAATGACCTTTTCTAAGCCGCAGGACCGCCGCGCCGTTGACCACGATCCCGAGCACCGCCAGCGCCAGCATCCCGAGGGCGATGGTAGGTTGCGGAGCGATGAGGCGCGATATCGCCATCGCGAAAATGAAAAGCGATCCCATGATGAGAATGACGCTGTTGATGAGCGCCCCGAGGAGCGAAAAACGGCGGTATCCGTAGGTGAACCGGCGGTCGCGCCCCTTGTCCGACACCTTCTGCAGATACCACGCCAGCGCGAGCGCCAAACTGTCGCCGACATCGTGCAGTGCGTCGGAGAGTATCGCAACGCTATTGGTAAACAGGCCGCCGACAACTTCTATCAGCGCGAACGAAAGATTGAGAAAGAAGGCGACGCCGATATTGCCGCTTTCGTCGTGATCGTGATGGTCGTGGCCGTGATCGTGACTCATGCGCCCCGGCTAGACATTGAACCGGAAGTTGATGATGTCGCCGTCCTTGACGATGTACTCCTTCCCTTCGAGCCGGTAGTGTCCCGCCTTTTTGCACTCGGCCTCGGAGCCGTACTTGTTGAAATCGTCGAAGGGTATCGTCTCGGCGCGGATGAAGCCGCGCTGGATGTCGCTGTGTATCTTGCCCGCCGCCTCGACCGCCGGGAGCCCCTTGCGGATAGGCCACGCCCGCACCTCGTCCTCGCCCGCCGTCAGGAAGGAGATGAGCCCGAGCGTCTCGTAGGCGGTCCGGATGAAACGGATACGCGCCGATTCGGTGAGGCCGTACCCTTTGAGGAATTCAAGCTGTTCCTCCTCGGCCATCTGCGACAGATCCTTTTCCAGCGTCGCCGAGACGGGGAACGAGAGCACTCCGTCGGCCGCGATGGCGGCGGTGAATTCGGGCGAAAGCGGCGCACCCCCTTCCGGCTCGTTGACCAGCGCGATGCGCTTCTTGAGCGTCAGAAAACTGTAGTTCGAGATGTGGGCCAGTTCATCGGCGGTGAAGGTGCCGGGCATCGGGAACTCGCTTTTTTCGAGTATCGCGTGGAGCTTCTTTATCGCCGGCATCTCGGGCGGATTCTTCTTCTCCTTCGCCTCGCGCTCTATCCGCTTCTCGGCGATGATGAGGTCGGTGAGGAGCAGTTCGTCCTTGAGTTTCCGGTATTCGGCGAGCGGGTCCTTCGGCTCGGCCGTCATGATGGAGTCGAAGTTGCGCAGAACGAAGATGAGCAGATCGGCCTTCTGGATGAGGTTCTTCACCTGCGAGGCGAGGAGCGCATCCTTCGACGCCGCGATATTGTAGTCGGTCAGGACGAACTCGGCGTAGGTCTTCTTCTTCGGTTTGTAGATCTCGGCGAGCCGGTCGATCCGGGCATCGGGAACCTTTATCGTCCCGATATTTTCCTCTTTCTTCGCCTCCGGGATGCCGGTAAGCGCTTCGAAAACGGTCGTTTTTCCCGAGAACGGATGTCCGATGAGCGCCGCGCGCATGGTGCCTCCACTACAAATAAGGAGTCTCAACTATACCCGCCGGCGGCGAAGTGTCAACTTGAAAAATAGGTGGGGGAGCGGGGCTGTTTGGGGGGGGTTGATCTTTGCGGTGAGACCGCATCGCCCCTTTGTATGCTCCCCCGTTGATGCGGCAAAGAGGGAAATGAACTGAGCGGTCTGAGCCGCCCGACGAGGCATCAACCGGCGGGGCGAAGAATTTATTTCAGGAGAGTTACGGTTCGCGGCAGTCGTAACCGGCGCCCATCGAGTCGATGCACTGTTGCGCCGTCTGGCACCCGTGATAGATGCACCGTTCTCCTTCGCAGGTGTAGCGGTCCGGCGTGTAGGCGGGGGTCGAAGTTGAGCCGCAGTCGAGGTAGGAGGAACAGCGGATCTCGCAGAATTTCGCCCCCATCGCCTCGTTCAGGAAACAGCCGTATATCTTGCCGGTCGAACTCATCGTGTCGATGCACTCCTGATCGGTGTTGCACCCGTTATACTTGCAGAAACCCTGTCCGGTGCAGGAGTAGTTGTCGAGATCGTAGGCGGGCTGGGAGTATTGGGTCACACAGTCGCCGGCGGTCGAACACTTCTGTGCGCAGGTCGGCGTACCGTAGCCCGGATCGGTGTTGCAGCCGTAGGTGGTCGTCTGGTAGGTCGTTTCGCACTCGGCCGAATTGTTGCACCCTGTGTAGACGCACAGACCATTGTCGCAGGTATAATTATCGCCATCGGTGATCGCCGTCGCGTTGGCGACGACGCAGTCGGCCACTCCCGACGGACAGACGCGGTAGCAGTACTTGTAGCCCGGCGCGGTGTCGATGTCGGGTTGCTCGGCGTCGTTGTCGGTCACCGTGTCGTCGGTGACGGTAGTATCGGTGACGGTATCGTCGGGAGTTATCGTTTGATCTGACTGATCTGTCGGATCGTCCGACACCGCCGCATCCATGTCGGTCGTCGTATCGCCCCCGGCCGTGTTATCCCAGAGCGGGATGTCGGCATCGACGCCATGGTCGGTGCCGGTATTGGTGGTACCGTCGTCGCACGCTGCTATAGATAAGGTAGCGCACGCCGTCAGCATAACGATGAACCATTTCATGAGTTGTCCCTCCTTCGGTTGCCCGCAGGCATCCTAGCATATAAAAAAACGGCTGGCAAATAACTTGACAACGGCCCGGCCGCGATTATAACTACCGCCGTTAGCAGTCGCCTGTGGTGAGTGCTAGGTTATTGAAATAGTTCACCAAACCTATAACGGAGGGCACCATGAAACTGAGACCCCTGAATGACCGCATCATCGTGCGGCGGCTTGAGAGCGAGACCATGACCAAAGGCGGCATCATCATTCCCGACACGGCGAAAGAGAAACCGGTCGAGGGTGAAGTGGTCGCGGTCGGTCCCGGCAAGATGCTGGACAGCGGCGAGCGGATGAAGATGGAAGTGAAGAAGGGCGACCGGATACTGTTCAGCAAGTACGGCGGCACCGACATCAAGATCGAAGGCGAAGAGCACCTTATCCTCCGCGAAGAGGATGTGCTGGCGATAGTTTCTAAATAATAAGGGAGTTGAACTATGTCGAAAATCATTCTGTATAGCGGCGACGCGCAGTCGAAAGTGCTGGCCGGTGTCAACAAACTCGCCAACGCGGTGAAGATCACGCTCGGCCCCAAGGGCCGCAATGTCGTTCTTGAAAAGTCGTTTGGCGCCCCCAAGATAACCAAGGACGGCGTCACGGTCGCCAAGGAGATAACGCTCGAAGATAAGGTCGAGAATCTCGGCGCCCAGCTCGTCAAAGAGGTCGCCTCCAAGACCTCCGATTCGGCCGGCGACGGCACCACCACCGCCACCGTTCTCGCTCAGGCGATCATCGTCGAAGGCTACAAGTTCGTCACCGCTGGCTACAACCCGATGGGGCTCAAACGCGGCATCGATAAAGCGGTCGCGAAGGTGGTCGAGAACCTGAACGCGAAGACCAAGAAGATCGGCAAATTCGAAGAGATAGCCTCCGTCGGCACCGTGTCGGCCAACAACGACGCCGAGATCGGCCGCATCATCGCCGAGGCGATGGAGAAGGTCGGTAAAGAGGGAGTCATCACGGTCGAAGAGGCGAAGGGTATGGAGACGACGCTCGAGACGGTCGAAGGTATGCAGTTCGACCGCGGCTACATCTCTCCCTACTTCGTCACCGACGCCGAGAAGATGCAGTGCGTGATGGAGAATCCCTCCATCCTCGTGTATGACAAGAAAGTGACCAATCTCAAGGATATAGTGCCGCTGCTGGAAGGCGCCGCCCGCGCCTCCAAACCGCTCCTCATCATCGCCGAGGATATCGAAGGCGAAGCGCTGGCGACGCTGGTCGTCAACAAACTGCGCGGCGTACTCAACATCGCGGCGGTCAAGGCGCCCGGCTTCGGCGATCGCCGTAAAGCAATGCTTGAAGATATCGCGGTCCTTACCGGCGCCCGTTTCATCAGCGAAGAGCTGGGGCAGAAGCTTGAGAGCGCGACTCTGCAGGATCTCGGCACCGCCAAGCGCATCCTCATCGACAAAGAGAACACCACCATCGTCGACGGCGCCGGAAAGAAGAAGGACATCGACGCCCGTATCAAGCAGATAAAGGCGCAGATCGAAGAGACCACCTCCGACTACGACAAAGAGAAACTGCAGGAACGGCTCGCGAAGATGGCGGGCGGCGTGGCGGTCATCAAGGTCGGCGCGGCCACCGAGGTCGAGATGAAGGAGAAGAAGGACCGCGTTGACGACGCGCTCCATGCGACCCGCGCGGCGGTCGAAGAGGGGATCATTCCCGGCGGCGGCGTGGCGCTTCTGCGCGCCCGTGCCGAGTTGGCCAGCGTAGTGGCGGCCGATGAGGACGAAAAGACCGGTATCGATATCGTCCGCAAGGCGCTCGAATCGCCCATCCGTCAGATCGCGGTCAACGCCGGTGTGGACGGCTCGATCGTCATCAACAAGGTGCTCGAGAACAAGTCCTACAACTTCGGCTACGACGCCGCGAAGGACGAATACAAGGATATGATCGCGGCCGGCATCATCGATCCGACCAAGGTCACCAAGAACGCGCTCACCAATGCCGCGTCGATCGCTTCGACGCTTCTCACCACCGAGACGGTCATCGTCGACCGGCCGGAAAAGAAAGACGCGATGCCCCCGATGGGCGGCGGCATGGGCGGTATGGGTGGTATGGGCGGCATGGATATGATGTAATCAAAACTTAGGCTTTGTCCATGCTACGGCCCCTCACCCGAGGGGCCGTTTTTTTTATCAGCAGAGCTTCCGGGAATAATTAGAACACCACGCTACAGCCGCAACCATCGTCGCCCGGTTTGTCGGTATCGGTGCCGGTCGTGTCGGTGGTGATATTGTCTTCATCGCCGAGGAGCGCGTCACTCGCCTCGTCCGGTGTCTCGTTGTCGGTGACCGTGGTGTCGGTATCGGGCTTGGTGTCGGTCACGACGGTGTCAGTGTCGGTCTGGTTGTCGGCGACGACCGTGTCTGTGTCCTGCACCGTGCCGTCGTCGGTGACCGGCTCGTCAAACTCACCCGGAAGGAAATCGCCATCGTCGCCCGCTTCGTCGGACAGTATTTCATCGGTCACGATATCGTCGGTCACCACATCATCGGTCACGATGTCGTCGGTGGCTATCTCGTCGGTCAGGATGGTGTCGTCGTCGGTGATCGGCGTATCGTCGGGGACGATGACCTCGACCTCTTCGATGGTGAGGGTGAAGTCGCCCTCGGCGCTGTTCGATTCAACGACGATGGTGGCGTTCCCGCTGATGGCGGGCGAGTAGGTGAACGAATCGGCGGCGGAGTTCGAGTTCAGACAGGTGGTGTTGGTGAAGAATTCGGTGCACATCGGGATAACGGCGATGAAGCCGGTCCAGCCGCCGGTGCGGGTGATGGAGATGGTGTAATCCTTCGACGAATCCATCGCAACATTGAGGACCGCGTCACCCAGCGGCGCGCTCGACAGCGGGCAGTTGAGGCCATAGGTGTCGATGTGGCTCGGACGGCCGATGGTGGTGCTCTCCAGCGTGTAGGGGAGCGTCGTCACGGTGTAGGCCGCCGCGCAGGAACCGACCACTTCGGCACCGGAACAGACGCCGTCGGCACAGGTCTCGGTGTCGGTGTAATCGTAGCCATCGACACACTCGTCTCCGTTGACCGCGGTGTAATCCTCGGCGGGACAGTCGACATTCGCGCCGTCGCAGACCTCGTCGGCATCGCACACATCGACGGCGGAGCGGCAGACGGTGTCGGTACCGGCAAGGAGATCGACCGGACAATTCCCGGCGCCGTCACAGGTCTCGGCCGGATCACAAATGCCGGTGGATACGTGGCAGATGGTCTCAATGTCTGAATAGTTGGGCTGACAGGTCCCTTCGCCGTCGCAGGTGTCGGCACGGTTACAGACCACATCCACGCCGCTTCCGCACGGGGTGTCGATCGCGACGAATTCGTCAACGGGACAGGCGGCGGCGTTGCCGGGACAGTTCTCGGCGACATCGCATTCTCCGTCGGCGGTGCGGCAGGGAACGGTGTTGGCCGCGAATTCGTCGGTAGGACAACTCTTGTTCATCCCGTCGCAGTTGTCGGCCACATCGCAGACGCCGGCTATCGGGCGGCAGACGATGTCGGAACCCTTCACGCCGTCACCGGGACATGATTTCGACGAGCCGGTGCATTTTTCGACCGCATCGCAATCACCGTCGGCGTCACGGCAGACGACGGTATTGCCGGCGACCCCGTCGATCGGACAGTCGTTCTCGATGCCGTCGCAATTCTCGGCCACATCGCAGTCGCCGACCTTGGCGTTGCATTCTATGGTCAGTTTCAGATCGAACACACAGTCGGGATGGGTGCCGTCACAGTATTCGACCGCATCGCACACCCCGGCGGCCGGAGCGCAGACGGTGTCGGTGTCGGCAAGAGCGTTGACACAGCCGAGCGTGTCGTCGCACGAATCGACGGTACAGTCATGTTCGTCGGTGCAGGAGACGACGGTCCAGTCGTAGTTGCCGGTATCCAACTGCATTTCGCAGAGATTATAGTTATTGCTGCCGTCGCACTGGGTAGCGCCGCTGGTGCAGGTATCGGGATCGTCGCACTGCTCCTCCCACGCGCCTTCAATGCATTCTTCGTAGTGATCGCCGCGGCCGTTGAGTCCGCAGAGACCATCGAGCGGGTTGATGGTACCGTTATCGCAGTCGAACTTCGCATTGACCGTCTTGTCCGCGTCCATCGTCACCACGCAGGCGCCGAAACCGGTGCAGGCGCCGGTCCATTCGACGAAATGACTGCCGGTGGCGGCGGCGGCGGCGAGCGTCACCACCGTATCGGCGGCATAACCGGACGAGCAGGTGTCGCCACAATCGATGACTCCGCCATCGTCGGTCACCACGCCGGCGCCGCTGCCGCTCTTGGTGACAGACAACTGCGGTAAGGCGCTCAACAGGCACGGCATCAAGCCGACGAAAAGACACACAAACAACATCTTCTTCATGATCATTCTCCCCCTCGTTTGGTAAAAAAACCATAGAATGGAGTGAGTCTAATAAAAAACGAGGCATCTGTCAAATCGACCGGCAAAGAAAAAACACTTGATTTCAGGGAGAATCGGATGCATACTCGACTGGTAATTGGTATGTATAGGGGAGAATTTCATGAAGTGGTTCATCCTTGTGTCGCTTTGTTTCGCGGCGTTCGCGTGCAGTGAGAACACCCACAATATCGTCCCGAGCGATAAAGATGCCGTGCCGGGCGACTCCGACCTGCTCGACGATTCCGACGAGCTTCTGATCGACGATCCGCTCATCGACGACCCCGTGACCGATACCGCGACCGACGCCGACGATACCGGCGACGGCGACGGCCTCGACAAGGATACGCCGCCCGTCGAATCGGACAAGCCGGTGACCGACGACCACACCATAACGCCCGACGACGACATCGTCCAGCCCGACGATACCGACGATGACATCCTCCCCTCCGACGACGACACGATCGAACCCGATGCCACGACCGACACCGACGAAACGCCGACCGATGACGGCATCGTCACCGACGACGGCACCATAACGCCCGACAACGACATCGTTATCGCTTTCTGCGGCGACGGTACGATCAACGGGACCGAAGCGTGCGACGACGGCGAGACGCTCAACGGCACCTACGGTCATTGCAACGCCATCTGCACCGGACCCGGCCCGCGCTGCGGCGACAGTAACACCGACACCGGCTATGAGGACTGCGACGACGGCGTCATCCTCAACGGCACCTACGGCTACTGTGCCATCGACTGTCAGGGTCCCGGCCCCATCTGCGGCGACGGCAATATCGACACCGAAGCGGGCGAAGACTGCGACGACACGGTCAACGACGGCACCTACGGCTACTGCAACCCCGGCTGTGCCTCCGGCATGGGCCCCTACTGCGGCGACGGCACGGTCGACGACCAAGAGGGCGAGGACTGCGACGACACGGTCAACGACGGCACCTACGGCCACTGCAACACCGGCTGTGCCGACGGCATGGCCCCCTACTGCGGCGACGGCAATATCGATGATACCGAAGGGGAAGAGTGCGAGACCGACAGCAACGCGCAGTACTGCACCGGCAGCGGCGGCGGAGGCTGCGATCCCGGCACCGAATACCGCATCCGCTACTGCGACGAAAACACTTGCCACTGGACCGACTGGTCCGGTTGCGACAACGACAACGGCCAGAACGCCGACAACTTCGGCGCCTGTCCGACCGGCTACGAGTGCACCTGACCCATCGCCCTATTCCGGGCTTTTCTCTTTAATTTTCTTTTAATGCCTCGATAAGTAGCGAGATCTCTGCGTCGGTATGTCCCGCCGAAAGCGATATGCGCAGGCGGCTGGTCCCCGGCGGCACCGTCGGCGGCCGCACCGGCAGGGCGAGAAGCCCCCTGTCCAGAAATTGTTCGTAACGCGCCATCGTCGCGGGGATATCGCCGGTAATAAGCGGCGCTATCTGCGTGGTGGCGGCCGGGATGACCGTGCGGAGCGTCGCGATATGGTGCTGAAGCCGCTCGCGGAGTTGCGCCCCTTCGTCCGACCCGACGATATCGATCGCGGCCGACGCCGCGGCGCAGACCATCGGCGAGGTAGCGGTGGTAAAGATGAAACTGCGGGCACGGTTCACCAGATACTCTATCACGGCGCGGTCGCCGGCGACATAACCACCCGAAACGCCAAGCGCTTTTGAGAAGGTCCCCATGTCGATGAACGCCGTCCCCGCAAGCCCCCGCTCTTCCATCATTCCGGCGCCGGTTTTTCCATACACGCCGCCGGCATGCGCCTCGTCAACGATGAGGAGGGCGTCATGTTTTTTGCAGAGCGCGACGATATCTTCGAGCGGCGCAATGTCGCCGTCCATGCTGAAGATCGTATCGGTGACCACCAGTTTCCGCGCGGCGGTCGAGCGGGAAAGAAGCCGTTCAAGGTCATGAGTATCGTTGTGACGGTAGCGCTGTAGTTTCGCCCGCGACAGCACCGCGCCGTCGACGATGGAGGCGTGATCGAGTTTGTCGAGGAACAGATCGGTGTCGCGGTCGGCGAGCGCCGCGATGATGCCGACATTGGCACCGTAGCCCGACCCGAAATAGAGTGCCGCCTCGCGTTTTTTCCACGCGGCGGTCTTCTCTTCCAGTTCGCTCACCCACGGCCCGGTACCGGTGATGAGCCGTGACGCCGGTGCGCCGACCGGCCACTTCTCAAGCGCCGCGATCGCCGCCTTTTTGAGCGCCGGATGACTGTCGAGCCCAAGGTAGGAATTGGAGGAGAAATTGACAACCCGCCGTCCATTAAGCATGCCGCGCAGGGCCGATCCAGCGGGTATGAACTCGCGCAGGGTCCGCGTGAGTCCCGCCGCCGCCAGCTTTTCAAGTTCTTTTTTTATGAAGTCGTTCATGCGCCCGCCGCCGCAAGTATCCGCCGCCAGTCGAACCGTTCCTGTAGGGCGTCGGCCGCTTCGGGGGTGATCCAACCGGGCCGTTCGGTATCGAGTCCGAGGATGCGCGGCAGGATGCCGATGAGCGGCAGGTCATTCATCTCCACGAGCATCCGGAGGTTCCGTTCGGCCGATATATCCCCGGCGTCATAACCCGAAACAACGATGCCGGCGATACTGATGCCGCGCCGCCGCAGATGATCGACCGTCAGATAGGTATGGTTGAGCGTCCCGAGTCCCGGCCGCGCCACGATGAGCGCCGGTTGGCCGAGGTCGGCGATGAGATCGGCCATGAGATAGTTCGGCGCCAGCGGCACCGCGACGCCGCCCGCCCCCTCGGTGATGAGGAGATGCTCCTTCGCCAACTCGTTCGCCCGCGCCACGATGGCGGCCGGATCGATGCTCTTTCCCTCTTTCTCGGCGGCAAAGTCGGGCGATACCGGCGTCCGGAAGGCGAAGAGCGACCGTTTTGCGCAGTAGGCGGCGAGGTCGCCCTCGGGGTCGATGAGGCTCCACGAAAAGGCGAGATCGGCCGGATATTCGGTACCATTCACGGTGATGAGACCCGATTGTACCGGCTTAAAATGAATGGCGGGAAGGTTGCGGGAAATGAGGCCGCGGGTGAGTATCGTCGAAACAAATGTCTTGCCGACGCCGGTGTCGGTCGCCGTCACGAACAGTCCGCGCATCCGACACCTCCCGTTCCCGGATACTTACAATCCGCAGGCGGTCAGCAGTTCCTTGACCTTGTCGGTCCGTTCCCACGGCATCCCGTCGCGGCCGAAGTGGCCGTAGGAGGCGGTCTTCTTATAGATCGGCCGCAGGAGGTCGTGCTGGGCGATGATCCGGGCGGGACGCATGTCGAACACCTCGTTGATGGCGTTCTCGATGCGCTGTTCATCTATCTCGGCGGTGCCGAAGGTGTTGACGAATACCGACACCGGACAGGCGACGCCGATGGCGTAGGCGATCTGGACCTCGCACTGTTTGGCGAGCTTCGCCGCGACGACATTCTTGGCGATGTAGCGCGCCATGTAGGAGGCCGAACGGTCGACCTTCGACGGATCCTTGCCCGAGAAGGCGCCACCGCCGTGACGGCCCCAGCCGCCGTAGGTGTCGACGATGATCTTGCGGCCGGTGAGCCCCGTGTCGGCGACCGGTCCGCCGATGACGAAACGGCCCGTCGGGTTGATGAGATATTCGGTCTTCGCATGCAGGAGGTTGGCCGGGATGATCGGTTTGATGACCTTGGCGATGATCGCTTCCTGTATCTCGGCGTGCGTGGCGCTCTCGAGATGCTGGGTCGATATGACCACCTTGTCGACCGCGACCGGCTTGCGCCCTTCGTAGCGGACGCTCACCTGCGACTTGCCGTCGGGCAGGACGAAGGGGACGGTCTTGTTCTTGCGCACCTCGGCGAGTTTGTGGCAGAGCTGATGGGCGAGCAGTATCGGCGTCGGCATAAAATCGGCGTTCTCGTCGGTGGCGTAGCCGAACATGAGCCCCTGATCGCCGGCCCCCTGTTCACGGTTGGCCGTGGTGTTGACCCCCATCGCGATATCGGGCGACTGCTTGTCGAGGGTCGAGATGACCCCGCAGGTGTCGGCGTCGAAACCGCAGGTCTTGGTGTCGCTGTAGCCGATCTCGCGGACCGTCTTGCGGACGGTGGCCGGAATGTCGACCCACCCTTCGGTCGTTATCTCGCCGCCCACCACCACCAGACCCGTAGTGATAAAGGTCTCGCAGGCGACGCGGGAATATTTGTCCTGTTCGAGCATCGCGTCGAGTATCGCATCCGATATCTGATCAGCGACCTTGTCGGGATGACCTTCCGTGACCGATTCCGAAGTAAAAACGAAGGTGCGTTCTTTCATGGCGTGTCCCTCCTAAAAGAAAAAAATCCCCCCCGCCGCACAAAGGGACGAGGGGGACGAAGAAACTATCGACATCTCGGTATAAGGACCCGGGTCTAGCGCTTGCTGAACTGGAAGCGGGCGCGGGCGCTCTTAAGACCGTATTTCTTACGCTCTTTCATGCGCGAATCGCGGCGGATGAAGCCCTCTTTCTTGAGCGGGGGCCGCAATTCCTTATTATAATCGCACAGCGCGCGGCTGATGCCGTGACGCATCGCTTCGGCCTGCGCCGCAATGCCGCCGCCGGAGACCGTCGCGAGGACATTGAAGCGATTCTCGGTCCCGGTCACCTTGAAGGGGGCGTGGACCTTGATCACATTGCCGTCGGTCATGAAGTGATCTTTAAGCTGTTTGCCGTTGACCGTCATCTCGCCGTTGCCGGGGCGCAGGAACACCCGGGCGATAGCCGTCTTCCGTTTACCGGTCGCGTACCACTGTTCCATTCCGTATGCTCCTTTCGTTAGATCTCAAGTTTCACGGGCGACTGCGCCTCGTGCGGATGTTCGGCGGTCGTGTAAACCTTGAGTTTCTGGATGACCGCGCGGCCCAGTTTGTTCTTCGGCAGCATCCCCTTGATCGCGTGCATCACGAGGAAGTCGGGACGGCGCGTTTGCATCTCTTTCGCGTTGCGCGCCTTCATGCCGCCCTGATAGCCGGTGTAGCTGTAGTAGATCTTGTCATCCCATTTGGCGCCGGTAAGCACTATCTTGTCGGCGTTGGTGATGATCACATAATCGCCGCAGTCCACATGGGGGGTGAAGTACGGTTTATCCTTTCCGCGAAGGATGATCGCGACGCGGGTAGCCAATCTGCCGAGAGTTTTGCCGGTGGCATCGATCTCGTACCATTTGTGCTGCGCGTCCTCTTTTCTGAAGCTTCGTGTAATGTCCATCGTCTAACCTAATCTCAAGTTATCGAAAAAACGGAGTGATAGTACCGACGAAGTGCCCGTTGTCAAGAAAAAAAACGGCCGCGCTCTTCGCGGGTTTGTTCTTAAGGTATCCGGGGGCGCTCTCCGTTCCTGTTTACTTTTGGCTCAACTTCCTGTTCGTTTTTCTGTTTGAGGCGGCAGTCACTCATGTAAACATTCTTTACGGCGGCTGGGCGTCAGCGTAAATGGCCTTTACGCCGACTCCGCGACACTTATACATAATTTCAGTGGGTTATCTCCGGCACATCCTTTGCTTCTACACGCGGCCTTTTTTAATTAAAGGAAGGAGTCGAGTTCCGGTGACCGATAAACGGCCGATAAAAATAGCGCTTTTCAGCGAAGTGCTCAAGGAACATCTCGACGGCGTCACCAACACCCTCTACCAGATCATCGACCGCATCCCCAAGGACCGGTTCGAATATCTCTTCGTCACGAGCTATCCGCCCAGCGAGAATGTCAAACTCCCCTTCCCGGTCGTCGTCGTCCCGAAGATCGCCTTCCCGACCAACCCCGACTATCCGATCTCGATACCCTTCTTCAACAGCCAGCTCCGCGACGCGCTCGACGAATTCCAGCCCGACATCATCCACCTGACCACCCCTTTCACGCTTGGCAACTACGCCCTCTCCTACGGTCAGGAGCAGGGGATACCGGTGCTCGCCACCTACCACACCCACTTTATCAGTTACATCGAATACTATTTCCGCTACCTGCCGCTCTTTTCCCGCCTCCTCGACCGCGGCGGCCGGCGCTACATGAACTGGTTCTACAACAAGTGCGATCTGGTCTATGTGCCGACCGAGAGCATCATGGATGAACTGCTCGACTGCGGTATCGAGCGGCGCCGGATGGTCATCTGGGGACGCGGCATCGATACGACGCTGTTCAGCCCCGACAACCGCGACCCGGTCTTTATGGACAAACTCTGCGGCGCGGGGACGCGGCGGGTGCTGTTCGTCAGCCGTCTGGTGTGGGAAAAAGAGTTGAAGACGCTCGCCGGGGTCTATGAACTGCTGACCGAATCGCATCCCGATGTCCGCTTCGTCGTCACCGGCGACGGGCCGCGGCGGCGCGAACTCGAGCGGCTCATGCCCGACGCGGTGTTCACCGGCAAACTGGTGAAGAAGGAACTGGCGAAAGTATATGCATCGAGCGATGTCTTCATCTTCCCGTCGATAACCGAGACCTTCGGCAATGTCGTCCTCGAGGCGATGGCCTCCGGCCTCACGCCGGTGGTCGCGGCGCAGGGCGGGCCGAAGGGTATCGTGCAGGACGGTGTCACCGGTTTCCACGCGACGCCCAAGGACCCGAACGATTTCCATCAGAAAATAGCGCGGATCCTCGACGATCCGAAAAAGGCCGCCGTGATGGCGCGCCGCGCCGCCCAATACGCCCACCGCCAGCAGTGGGACATGCTCTGCGAGGATATGTTCTCCTCCTACGAGCGGATCGCTGGCCGTTTCACCCCCGCCACCCCCTCGGAGAAGGCGCATGAGATTGCTGTATAGACCCGAAATAAAGGCGATCATCGGCCGTCTGGCGAAGATATCGCTCTTCATCCTCGGCTTTTTCCTCATCTGGTGGTTCGTGAGCGCCTCCGATCTGGGCCGCATCACCCAGCAGCTCGGCAGTATCGGCTACAAGTTCATCTTCATCATCCTCGTGACGCTCACGGCCCAACTGATCGTCACCACCGCGTGGCGGTACTGCTTCATCGAACGGCCCGACATCGGCATCTTCCGGCTTTTCTTCATCCGGCTCATGGGCGAAAGTCTCGCGCAGATAAACCCGACGAGTTTCCTCGCCGGCGAAACGATGAAGGCGGTGGTCTTGTCGCGTCACGGCGTCCCCTACAGCCGCTCGATCACGGCGCTCACCATCGCGCGGCTCACCGTCTGGCTTTCGAGCGGGACGCTGATCGGCATCGGACTGATCCTCTTCCTCGATAAACTGAACTTCGCCGGCAGCAAAGTGATCATGGCCGTCGTCGCGTCGGGACTGCTTGCGGGAGCGACCTTCTTCTTTCTCCGTCTCTCGAACGGCCATTCGTTCTTTGCCCTCTTCCCGGCGACCCTGCGGCGGCTCATGCCGTGGTTCAAGGGGCTGCTTGCCATCGAGCGCAAACTGCAGAAGGTCGACGGCGACCTCTCCTATTTCTTCCATCACCGGCGCAAGGATCTCGCCCGCGCCTACGGCCTGACGCTCGTTCACTGGCTGGGCGGCGCGACCGAATTCTTCCTGATACTCACCTTTCTCGGCGTCGAGGTGTCGTTCCTTTCCTGCGTCGCAATGGAGGTGGGCGTCATGCTCTTCAAGGCGATGGGGACCTTCGTGCCGGGGCAGGTCGGCATCGAAGAGTACGCCAACCGCCTCATGCTCGACCTCGTCGGCGTGCCAGGCGCGGATCTGTGGATCAGCGTTTCGATACTGCGCCGTACCCGCCAGCTGTTCTGGCTCGGGATGGGCACGCTCGTCTTCTCGCTGTTCATGATGCGCCGCCGCAAGGAACTCGATCCCTCCACCGCCGTTGCCGAGAGCTATGGAAGTCCTGTTCATCACTCATAAGTACCCTCCGTCGGTCGGCGGGATGCAGAAGCAAAGCTTCGAACTCATCCGGGGGATGTCGCGCCGCGTGAAGGTCCACACTCTCATCCACGGCGGCGACGCCGGTAAATGGAAATTCTTCCTGACGCTCAAACGGCGGGTGCGCAAAATACTGGCAGAGAACCCCGGCATATCGATCATCCACCTCAACGACGGACTGATGGGCTTCTTCTCCCTGCCGCTACGCGAGATCACCGATCTGCCTATCGTCGTGACGCTTCACGGGCTCGATGTGGTGATGCCGGCCGGTTGGTTCCAGAAGCGGATCATCCCGCGCTTCGCCGCCTACGACGGCGTCATCGCCGTCAGTTCGGCCACCGCGAAGGCCTGCACCGACCGCGGCTTCGACCCGGCGAAGGTGACGGTGGTCCCCAACGGCGTGGATACGACGCTCGGTGATCTGCCGGCGGTCCCCAACTACCGCGCCGTCATCGGGCGACGGCTCGGCGTCGACCTGTCGCACAAAAAACTGCTCGTGATGCTCGGCCGCCCGGTGCCGCGCAAGGGGTTCAACTGGTTCGTCCGCGAAGTGCTCCCCCGGCTCGACCCCGAGGTGGTCTGCCTCCATATCGGTCCCTCGTCGGCGACGATGGGGTTCAAGAATTTTCTCCTGCGGCTCCTCCCGTTCGACCTCGGACGCCAGCTCGCCCTCATCTTCGGGATGCCCACCGACGAACCGGCGCTCCGCCGCGAACTGGCCCGCCCCGGCATGGCGGGACGCGCCTACCGGCTCGGCGGCCTGCCGTTCAAGGACCTCATACAGACGCTTCTGTGCGCCGATCTCTATGTCATGCCCAATATAAAGGTGGACGGCGACATGGAGGGCTTCGGACTCGCGGCGCTCGAGGCGGCCATCTGCGGCCTGCCGGTGGCGGCGGCCGAGATAGACGGCATCACCGACGCGGTGCAGGACGGGAAGAACGGCGTACTTCTGCCGCCCGGCGACGCCGACGCGTGGACGCGGCGCATCATCGAACTGCTCGCCGATCCGGTGCGGCTGAAAGAATTGGGCCGTTCGGGAAAAGAGTTCACCACCGCGAACTATTCGTGGGAAAAGATGGTGGACGGCTACGAGGCGGTCTTCAGAAAATTCGTCTGAACGAGATCAGTTATCGGGCAGCAGTTCGTCCTCATCGGAGATCACATCGACATCGGAAGCCGTGACGGCGTTGACCATCACCGTGATCATCTCTTCGGCGGTGAACATGCCGGCGGTGACATTCTCCCCTTCCATGTTCTCGGAGAACTTACGGTCAAGGATGATGTTGTTGGCGAAGGCGTTGAAGCCGGTGCCGAAGGTTATCTGCGAAACGAGCGCGACCGGTATGGTGAATTCGCCGTCGTCCGTTACGCGGCAGACGACCGATCCGCTTTCGCCGGTCAGCGTCAGGTCCATCTCGGCGCCCGGATTGGGCTGTGACCATTTAATGAGCACATCCTTGGTCGGATCGACATCGGCCGCCGGGAAGGGCATCGAACCGCTGCCGGGCTTGAGTTCGGGATAGGTGAGTTCGAGCGACGGCGGCATATAGACGGTCCCCGAGAAGGCCTGGAGGTCGTCCTGTCCTTCGGCGGCAAGGGTATAGTCGAGATTGAACGCGAGCAGCGCGATGTCTATCGATCCGTCGCCGGTCCCGTCCTTCTTGTAGACCCTGTCGTTCGGTTCGTACAGGAAGGTGACCGGGCCGCCGACAAAGCCGGTGACGATGATCGGACCGCGGTCAAGCGGTTCACGGTTGGGCGTTTTGCAGCTCTCGGTCCCCGCGATCGCCTTGCCGTTATTATCGGTGTCGGCTAGACACTTCTGCTCCGGCGCACACTCGTCGTCGGAGGTGCATTCGGGTGTCGGCGTCTCGCCGCCGGTGCTGAACTCGCAGGTATCGAGCGGCAGATGGGTCTCTTGGTCGGGATCCAGCTCTTCGCGTGCCGTCTTCATGATGGCGCCGAACGACATCGCCATGGGCTGGCCGAAGGTGAACATGGTCATGACCTGAAAGAAGACATTGTAACCGAAATCGGGCACGGTGTCGCTGTCGGAAAGCAGATCGTCCTGCACCAGATCGGGCGTTTCCCCGGTATCGGCGACGATCGAATCGCCGTCGGGCGCCGCCGTGTCGTCAGAGAAGGCGAAATCGAGATCGGTAGTGTTCGTCTCCTTTTTGTCGTTGTCGCATCCCATGGTCAGGAACAGCGCCGTCACCACGGCCGCGAACATCATCACAGAGCGTTTCATCGGTTCCTCCGCTTCGTTGGTCGTCGCGCATTGTAGCTGCGATACGCGGCAAGTCAATATGGCGCGTCACAGAAAAGTTGATTAAACGGCGCGGCATGTTACAATCGCCCCGTTATCAACGGGTACCGCGGGGATCCATGACCTCCTTTATACGCTGGTTGAGCAGCCGAAAGGCCATCATCGGCTTTGCCGTACTGCTGTTCGTCATGTTCCTTTCTTCCGAGTGGTTCCTCGTCTCCAAGGCGGAAGGGACCGCGGAACGCGCCATCAAACATCTCGAAGCGGTGACCCTCGAGAAGGGCGACGCGCAGGCAAAAGTCCGGGCCGCCGAAGAGGCGCGCGCGTTCACCGACAACTATAAGAGGGAAGGGGCCGGACTCCTCCCCACATTCCTGTTCACCCTCTTTTTTGAACTGCTGCTGACCTTCCTGTTCCTTATCTTCCTGCGCAAGGTGCTCTATATCCCGCTCACGAAACTGGCCCATGTGTTCGAATCGCTCAAGAACGGCGATTTTTCCAAGCGCATCGAGATACACAACGATCCCGATCTCGCCCCGCTGGTCTCCGGTTTCAACAAGACCGCGAGTAACATCGAGCATATCCTCAAAACCATCAAGACCAGCTCCGAGCAGGTCCTCACCTCGGCGCAGGAGGTCTCCTCGGGCAACAATCAGTTGTCGACTGCGACCCAGCAGATGGCCTCATCGCTTCAGCAGACCGCCGCGTCGGTCGAAGAGATAACGGCCTCCATCCAGGAGGCAGCGAGCCTGTCGGCCGAAGCGGCCACCAAGATGCGCCGCACCACCACCGACGCCGAGAACGGTTCGCGGATGCTCGCCGAGATGGCGACCGCCGTCACCACCGTCAAGGAATCGGGCGATAAGATACAGGAGATCGTGAATGTCGTGAACGATATCGCGTTCCAGACCAATCTGCTCGCGCTCAACGCCGCGGTCGAAGCGGCGCGCGCCGGCGAAGAGGGAAAGGGCTTCGCGGTGGTCGCCAGTGAAGTGCGCAGTCTGGCCGCCCGCAGCGCCGACGCCGCTACCGAGATCAAGGAACTGGTCGAGAAGAACGAGGAGAACATCCGTAACGCCACCGAACTCTCGACCAAGACCACAAAGGTCCTTCTCCAGCTCGTGAGCCGCATACAGGAAGCGAGCCTTTCCATACAGGACATCGAGAAACGGTCCAAGGAACAGGCATCGGGCATCCATCAGATAAATTCGGCCATCATGCAGATGGACGAAGTGACCCAGCGCAACGCGTCGCTGGTCGAGGAGCTCGCGAGCTCGGCCGAGGATATGGCCAATATATCGCGCCAGCTGGCCGGAGAGCTCGAGAAGTTCCGCGTCTCGGACCCGAACGCCGCCTTCATGCGGTTCGAACCGCCGGCGACCCTGACGGCCGCTCCCGCCCTCCAACCTCCTTCCGCTCTTCCCGCGCGGCCGCTCATCCCGCCGGCCCCCGCCGCGACGCCTAAACGGAGTCCCACCGCCGTCGCCGGCGAGCAGAAAACGCGCGAGAACGGCTTTTTCGACGATGATCAGTTCGAAGAATTCTAGTTATATCCGCCTCTTCGCGGGCGGTCTTTTTCTCCTTATTTTCCTTCTATCCTGTTCGCGCGCCGCGCCGGCCGTAGTCGACGCCGACACCGCAACGGTGCCGGGAGACCGGGTGCGCGACTATCTCGAGATCGTCGATTCGGCAGCGGGGCATGTATTCCCCGACGGCCGCAAACTTTTCCTGTCGCGCGGTCCCGGCGAGGTCAAACAGCTTTATCTTGATAACGGCGGCGAACGGCGGCAACTTACCGGCGGCGCCGATTCGGTCGACGGCTACACGGTCAGTCCCGGCGGGACGCGGCTCCTGTTCCTCATGGCGCCCGGCGGCAATGAACAGTACGGCATCTACCTGCTGTCGTTCGCCGACGGGAAGATAACGCCGCTGCTCGCCGATCCCGAGGTCCGTTTCGGAAATGTTCTCTGGCTCGACGAAGAACGGTTCCTCTACACCGCCAACGAGGTAAGCCGCCGCGATTTCTATATCTACCTCTACGATATCGCGACCGGCAAAAAGCGCCTTCTGTCCGACAAAACGGGGATGCAGGTCATCGACGACGCGAAGAGCGCCGACCAGATCCTCTTCCACACGGTGCAGAGCAGTACCGCCACCGTCCCGTACCTGTTCGAGAACGGCACCGCGCGCAAACTCAAGGGGACGATGGACGACCGCTACTATCAGCCGGTCGGCTTTCTGAACGACGGCCGCATCGCCCTCATCACCGACGAAGGAAGCGACACCCAATACCTTGAACTGCGTGACAAGGCAGGCAAACGGACGGTGCTTCACGCCGGCCCGTGGAGCGTCGATACGGCGCTCGTCGACCGCCGCGACCGCGCCGGTATCGTCTTCTGCACCAACGAGGCGGGCTGGTCGGTCTGCCGCCGGTGGCGCGCCGGCGTCACGACGGTGCTCCCCACCGGCGCCGGGGTGCTCTCGCTGGGCGACCTTACGGACGGGCGGCTCGTCTACACCCTGTCGCGGCCCGACGCCATACCGCGGCCCGTCGTGCTGCGGCTGGACGGCGGCGCCCCCGAGGAATTCGGCCTCACCGACACGCGCGGCATCGATGTGGCCGCCTTCACCGCCCCCGTACTGCGCACAACGGCCTCGTTCGACCGCCTCGAGATCCCCTACTTCCTCTTCACCCCGAAAACGGGGACACCCCCCTACCGCACCATCGTCTATTTCCACGGCGGTCCCGAAGGACAGTTCGTCCCCGGCTTCAACGCCGTCTTCCAATACTACCTTAAAAAAGGGTTTGCCGTCGCCGCCCCCAATGTCCGCGGCTCGACCGGCTACGGCCGCCGCTTCACCGAACTGGACAATTACAAACTGCGGATGGATTCGGTGAAGGATGCCGGCGCGGTGCTCGACGATCTCGTCCGCGCCGGACTGTCGCGCTCCGACCGCTTCATCGCGATGGGCGGCAGTTACGGCGGCTTCATGACAGTCGCCTCGATGGCGCAGTTCCCCGACCGGTTCCGCGGCGGCGTCGACACCGTGGGAGTGGTCGACTTCATCAACTTCCTCAAGAACACCAAGTCGTACCGCAAGGCTTTGCGCGAGGTCGAATACGGGCCTCTCGAGGACGAAGCGTTCCTCCGTTCGATCAGCCCCACCACCATGGCCGACCGCATCAAGGGGAAGCTCTTCATCGCCCACGGCGCCAACGACCCGCGTGTCCCGGTGAGCGACGCCTACATCCTCGCCGAAAAACTCACCGCCGCCGGGAACAAGCCCGAGATGCTCATCTTCGACGACGAGGGACACGGCTTCCGCAAAAAGAAGAACCGCATCACCTATCACGAGCGCACCGCGGCCTTCCTTGAGGGCTGCTCGTCCGACCTATGAGCGATACCCCGTTCCGCCCGGAATTGCTGAGCCCCGCCGGTTCGTTTGCCGCCGCCCACTACGCCTTCGCGGGAGGCGCCGATGCCGTCTACTTCGGACTTTCGCGCTTTTCGGCGCGGCAGGCCGCCGCCAACTTCGATACCGATTCTTTGCGCCGCCTTAAAACGATGGCCGCCCAGCAGGGGAAGAAACTCTATGCTGCCGTCAATACGCTCGTCACCAACGACGAACTGCCGGAACTCGTCGACACCCTCGCGCTTCTCGACCTTTTGCAGATAGACGGCCTCATCGTGCAGGACCTTGGCGTCGCCCGCATCGTCCGCAAATATTTTCCGTCGCTGCCACTCCACGCCTCCACCCAGCTTGCGGCCCATACCAGTAGCGGCGGCGCGGCTCTCAAGGAGGCGGGCTTCCGCCGCGTCATCCTTGCCCGCGAACTCGACCTCGACACGATAGCCCGCATCCGCGCCGCCCATCCCGACATCGAACTCGAGGTATTCATCCACGGCGCCCTCTGCTACAGCGTCTCGGGACAGTGTCTCGCTTCGGGCCTCACGCTCGGCCGTTCCGGCAACCGTGGCGCCTGCGCCCAGATCTGCCGCAGCTATTTCTCGCACGACCACCGTGCCGGTCACTGGTTCTCCTGCCGCGACCTCGCGCTCGACGACGATGTCCGGCGCCTCCGCGACCTCGGCATCGACGGCCTCAAGATCGAAGGACGGATGAAATCGCCCGAGTATGTCTACCACACCGCGCGGCTCTACCGCGCCATTCTCGATGGTACGCCGGCGGACGAAGCGCGCACCGCCGCCCGCATCATCTTCTCGCGCTCGCCGAGCAAAGGACATCTTCTTAATAACGGATCGCCGCTCACCGACACCCTCTTCCCGGGACACCGCGGACTCCTCCTCGGCACCGTAACGGGGAGCGGCAACGGTCGCTGTACCCTCACCATCGCCCACTCCATCGGCCTGCGCGACGGCCTGCAGTTCTTCACGCGAGATGGCCGCGAACCGGTCGTTTTCTCTCTGCGTGAACTATTCGACGCCGCCGGAAGGCCGCGGCGTACCGCCCGCGCCGGAGAGACAGTCGCCATCGCCGCCGAGGTGTCGCCCGCCGTCGGTACGCAGATATTCCTCGTCAGTTCGCGTTCGCTCGATCTCAAGGTGATCGTTCCCGGCAGTTACCGTCCGTGGAAACGGCCCATCGCGGTGACGGTCCGCGCCGGGGCAAAAGAACTCACCATTTCGGCCGAATTAGGTCCTGTTTGCGTACAACATATTGAACCTGTTGATATTTCTCCCGCCCATGGCGATGACCTCGCCGCTATTTTCGAGCCGCTTGTTTTCGAATCGGGAGAATCGTGTTTTATCCCCGCTACAGTCACTTTTAAACGGGAGAACGATCCCGCACTACCGGAACGGATATTCGTTCCGCCGTCACGCCTCAAACGGCTTAAGAACGCCTTTTTCCAGACGCTCGACAGTTCCCTGAAAGAAGAGACGCGGAACATGGCGGAGAGGGTCGCGACCGCCCCTATGCCGCGTAATATTTCTCCAAAAAAGTTCGATACTCTGCTCTCTTTTGCCGCTGACCGGACCCGGTTTTCGCCAAAGCATACAATAAACGGTAACCTTACGAAAGAACTGCCTTTCGCGGACATCTCCGCACTGCACGACCGCGCCAACTTTTTCAGCGACGGTGCGACCGTCATCCCGCTCATGCCGTTCGTAGCTGATGAAGAGAGATACTTTGCCACGCTGACCTCTTTTCTCGATACCGTCGATGGCCCGGTAGTACTGGGAATCAACAACATCGGCCACCTCCCTCTCTGCCGTGAAATAGCGGTCCGGACTGATGTTTTCTTTTTCCTCGACATATTCTGTTATGTCGCCAACTGCTACACCATACCGTTCTGTCAGGACTTTCTCGGCGACCGGATCCTCTTCGGGTACCGCTGGATAGAGGAGGGACGGCCTCTCGACGACAGCAACTATCCTCTGCCTCTGCTCGGAACGGGTCCTGCCTTCAACCCGCCGCTCTTCATCTCGCGCGTCTGCACCCTCAAAAGCATCGCTGGCGGCACCTGCCCCGCGGGCTGTTCCCATGAGGGTGTCGCCCACATCGAGAATCAGGGAAGACACTACCGTGTGCTGACCAAAAGCGGTCTTTCGTGGCTTTTTAGCACTCCGACACCCTGAATAGGGCGTAAATCAGCCCTGCGGTCAATGTTTCACTCTTGGAAAGGCCGGTAGTTTGGCCTCCCCAAAACAATGCTATTGACAACTTACTGAAAACAATCGGATAAAAGGTTTCGAATGGCAAATTATGCCGATTTTTAGCAGGTTTTTTCTTACAAAAAAATATACGAATCGGGGAACCGCCCTACATTAAAGAACTTTTTTCACTTTTTTTGCATTTTTTTGTTGACTTTGCTTTTTCCTTTATTAATAATGGCTGTGTTGTTTAGTAACTTTTCACTGGGGAGTGAAAATCATGGCGAAGAAGATGACGATGGTCGCGAAGACGAAGACTGCTTTCCTTAAGGTCATGAAAGACGGCCTTGCCAAGCATGTGAACCTGACCAATGAGCAGACCAAGAAGGTGTATGATGTGTTCGTTCAGATCATGAAGGACACCATCTCGGCCGAGAACAAGCTCAACCTTAACGGCATCGGTACCTTCAAGGTGTCGAACCGCAAGGCGCGCATGGGCCGCAACCCGCAGACCGGCAAGGAGATCAAGATCAAGGCCTCCAAGACCGTCGGCTTCCGTCCCACCCCGAGCTTCAAGAAAGAACTGTAATCGTCAGTTCCTCGAAGCCGTTTTCGCCCCCTCCCGGCAACGGGAGGGGTTTTTTTTCGCCAAAACATCTTCCGGCGTGTAGTGCAGACCGCTAAAAATTTTATCTGAACGACTACGAAGCGGGGCCTATTCCCCGCCGGAGCCCTGCGGAATAATGCCCGGTACGATGATGAACACCTGTCGCGAGTCGAGGAGCGTCCCCTCGCCGATGACATGTATCCACGCCGTGAAGAGCGTCGCCTCCATGTCCTGCGGTTCGAAGATATCGTTGCGGAAGGTCACCGCGAAGGTGATGAGCGTCCCCGGCTTGACGCCGTAGAACGAGACGAGGTCCTTGGTGTCGTAGCCGTTCCCCGGCAGCGGCAGATGGGGCACCACCGAGGTGATGAACTGCGTCGTGTCGATGCTCTGCGGGTTGGCGACCGATTCGTTCTGCGTCGCGACATCGAGCTTCACATTGTGCGTCAGCTCCAGTATCGCGTCGACTATCTGCGTCGAGAAGGCCGACCCGTCGCCGCCGACATCGTAGTAGAACGGATTCCCCAGCGCATCGACCGAACCGGTGCCGGTGCCGACCGCCTTGAAATCAACCTCGGGCGAAACATTCCACCCGGCCGAGACGAACGAATTGATGCCGATGAACTTTGCGTTCACCGCATTCATCGCGGCGATCGCCTGATCGCGGGTGTGCGGCTGATCGTACTGCGGATCGGCGTCCCACACGAAATAGTCGGTGTTGAATATCCACGAGGTGAAGGCCTCGTCCGACATCATGATGAAGATCGGCATCGCCAGTTCACGGAAGCAGGCGCCGCCGATGCTCCCCTCTTCGCCCGAACAGGCGGCAGAGGCAATGTGCGGATAGAAGGTGTCGGGGTAATGGTTGGGGGGATTATTATAGAGGTAGTCGAATTTGCCGTCGAACCCTTCACCGGTCGCCGACTGGTAGAGCGACTCTATCTGCGGTTCCTGTCCACCGTTGGAGAGATAGCCGAGCGCCGCCACCGCCGCCTCGATATCGGCCTGCGCGGTGGTGACCGGTTGTTTTATCTGGTGGATGTGGTCGTCGAAACTCGGATAGGTGGCGTTGTTGTTGATGCCACGAAAATCGTCGAAGGTGGCCAGCCCGAAGGCGGCGTCATTTATCTGCGCCGCAACGCCGTCGATGATGACATCGGTGATGCCGGTCTTGAGGTTCGTTATCTCTTCCCCCATCGAGCCGGAGAGATCGACGAGGAACAGGATGTCGGCCTTGACGATGTCGGTGTGGAAGTCGAGGTAGCGCACCTCATCGGCCGTCGCATCCCACGGCAAAATGACATAGAAATCTTCGGGCGGGATGACATCGAGCGGATCGAGCGGATTTGATCCGTAGGCATGTTCGGCAAGGTCGGTGATGCCGTCGTCGTCGCTGTCGTCGTCGGTCGGATCGGTGCCGATGGTGTTTTCGGTGGCGTCCGAAAGTCCGTCGTTGTCGGAGTCGTTGTCGACCACATCGGCGTAGCCGTCGCCGTCCGAATCGACCGGCGTCATGCCGGAGCCTTTTTCCACACTGTCGAGTATCCCGTCGTTATCCGAATCGGTGTCGAGCCAGTTGGGGGTACCGTCGCCGTCAAAGTCGCCATCGCCCTCCAGTTCGTTGGCGATGCCGTCGCCGTCGTTGTCAAGGAGCGCCCAATCGTCGACATCGACATCGGGGATAACGGTGTCGTCATCGTCGACCGGCGTATCGTCGACCGGCTCATCGGCGTCGGGGATAATTTCGTCGGACTGATCGGTCGGATCAGACTGATCGGTCTGATCTTCGTCGAAGAACAGTTCGTCCGTGTCGGACACTGTAGCCTCAGTGGACTCATCCCCTTCGACAGGCTCAGGGTCGCCTTCGGCGAGGACATCATCAAAGACGGCGCCGTCTTCATCAACCATTTCGTCCTTTATGTCGCTTATGTCCTTTTCGTCCTTTTCCTGTTCCGGCAGCACCTTCTCGTCGGCGTCGGGCGTCACCAGCGCATCACTCGCATCGGCGTCGGCGATATCGCCTTCCTTGTCCGCTTTTTCGCCGGAACAGGCGCCCGCCAAGAACGCAAGCGCCATGATGCATTCAAAAAGGAAATATTTTTCCGTCCGTCTCATCGGCACCTCCGTATCGATCCGGTGACGCGTTGATTGTATTCAAACCACATCGTTTGTAAAGTGCCGTCTCTACAAAGAAATATGATACGATTACTTTTTGATGATGGTGTGCTTGTCGAACGGAAAAAACTTGCCGGGAACCGATATTTCTTCTTGCGCGAAGACATTTTTTTGCTATACTGTCACCGTTATCGAGCGAGGACCCCCGGGTGAAGATTTTAAACATCATCGACCTCAATCTACTCAAGATATTCTTGAATAAATTTTATCTGGCGCAGGGACTCGATTATTTGTTCATCGTCCCGCACAAGGAGACCATCGAGAAGCATGTGGTGCAGTTCAAGCCCGACCTGGTACTGCTTCAGCATCAATATTATAATATGCCGGTCGAAGAGTTGGTGTCGCAGGTCCGCGCCCTTACTGCGGCTCCCATCATCGTTTTTTTCCTGAAGGACGACCGCGATACCGTCGAGCGCCTTTCCCGCATGGGAAAAAAGGGAGAGGACATCTTCTTCTACGACAAACACGACTTCACCCGGAAGTTCGAGAAGCTCATCGCCTCCCATTCTCCCGACAAGCCGGTCAGCGAGGCCATCGAGGGGCACCGCTCCATCCTCTTCGCCGACGACAGCGCCGTCATGCGTCACTTTTTCCGCCGCACGCTTGCCGACCGCGAAGGGGTGGCGGTTTATATCGCCGCCGACGGGAACGAGGCGTGGGAGCTCTATCAGGAGCACCTGCCCAACCTCGTCATCACCGACATCGAAATGCCGGGAATGGACGGCCTCCAGCTCTGCAAAAAGATCAAGGAGAACAACCGGGGGCGGTACATCCCGGTCATCATTCTGTCGAACAAGAAAAAGCCGGTCGATATCGACACCGCCTTCGACATCGGCGCCGACGACTACCTGACCAAGCCGACCACCACCGACGAACTCAACCACAAGATCGACGAATATTTCTCGGTGCTCGACCGCAAGCGGCGCAATAAGATCCTGCTGGTCGACGACAGCAAGGTGTCGAGCGAGATCATCAGCCACGCCCTCCTCAAGAACAGCCTGAATGTCATTCACGCCGCCGACGGCCGGGAGGCCTACGCGCTGGCGGTGCGCGAACGGCCCGACATCATCATCACCGACATCGAGATGCCCAATCTCAACGGCTACGATCTGGCTAAACAGGTACGCGAAAATCCCGATCTCAAGGAGACCTCGCTGATCATGATGAGCACACGCGACAAGCGTAGCGACATCAAGCGGGGAGAGAAACTCGGTATCTCGCGCTATTTCATCAAGCCGTTCGATGTCGAGAAGCTCATCATCGTCGTCGAGCAGCTACTGCTTGAGAAGTACAACATCTACCAGAAAGAATATGAGTATATGCTCTCGACGATAAAGTCGCTCATCACGGCGCTCGAGGCGCGCGACCAGTACACCAAAGGCCATACCCAGCGGGTGAGCGACTACTCGGCGCGGCTGGGCAAATTCCTCGGCCTGTCGTCGTACGCCCTTAACGACCTTGAGATCGGCGCCAACCTCCACGATGTGGGCAAGATCGGCGTGCGCGACGACATCCTGCTCAAGCCGGGACGCCTCTCGGACGAAGAGTACGCGAAGATACAGGAACACGCCATCATCGGCGCCGAGATACTGCGGCCGCTGAAACTGCTCGAGACCATCGTGCCGCTCATCCTCTTCCACCACGAACGGTGGGACGGCCGCGGCTATCCCTCGATGATAAAGGGCGATAAGATACCGCTGGGCGCGCGCATCATCGCCATCGCCGATACCTACGATGCCATCACCTCCGACCGCCCGTACCGCAAGGCGCTTCAGCGGGAGGACGCGCTCCAGATAATCCGCGAGAATCTCGGCAAACAGTTCTGTCCCGAGACCGGCAAAGCCTTCCTCGACATGATGGAAAAAGAGAAGGAAGCGCCCGCGGTATCAGCCGAAGACTGACCCCTCCTTCGCCTCCCCCATAACCTTTCCGGTCGGTTTGACTTGTGCGCCGCCGCGTGTTATAGTCGCGTCGCTGCGGGAGGTTTTTGTCTATGAAAAGGGTGCTTGTCATTTCGGATACGCACGGGACGCTCCCCGACTGGATCTGCGATATCCCGGCCGACACGGTGCTTCACGCCGGCGACATCGGCGATGATCGGACGCTTACCTTTCTCCACTGTTTCGACACCGTTCACGCGGTCCGCGGCAACACCGACGCGACCCTGCGCGATCTCCCCGAGACCATCCGGGCCGACATCGACGGCGTCCGCTTCTTTCTGGTCCACAACCTCACCGCGCCGCACCGCATCATGGCATCGAACGCCGCGGAACTCGCCGCCTACCGGCCGCGCGTGGTCATCTTCGGCCACACCCATGAACCGCTCGTCTGCGAAAAAGAGGGCGTCCTTTACCTCAATCCCGGTTCTCTGGGTCGCGCCGGCATCAACGGAAAACAGACCTATGCGCTCATCTCGCTGAACAAAGGCGCGGTGACAAAAATAGAGATCTTCGACATGACACGCAGGAGTATCATAACATGGCCCGACTGATCTTTCTTTTCTGCGCGGTATGCCTCGTCGCGGCATGCGGCGCACCGCAAAAGTATGCCTCGCACTATTACGCGAAGGGGGTGAAGTACTACTACTTCGACTCCCCCGACGAGGCGCAGGAGTTCTTCCAGAAGTCGCTCGACACCGGCTATATCCTGCCGGGGACCTATGCCTCGATGGGCGTCACCCTCATCAAACAGGGACGCGTCGAAGAGGGGGTCGCCCTGCTCGAACAGGAATATGCGCTCTACAAGGACCCGCTGGTTAAGGATTACCTCGCCTTCATCCGCGAACGGTTCGAACTGAATGAACCGGCGGCGGGAGGTGTCCAATGAAAAGGATCCTGCTTTTCATCGTCGCGATCCTCTTTCTCGCCGTCTCATGCCGCAGTACCGCCCATCGCGCCCATTATCCGAAGAGCATCGCGATCCTCCCGCTCTACAACGAGACCATCGACATCGAGGCACCGAAGCTGGTCTACCCGATGATCGTCCGGGCGCTCGAGGACAAGGATTATTATGTGGTCCCGCCGCTGCTGGTGCTGGAGATGCTCGCCGAGGTGAAGAATGTGCGCGAAGGGGGCCAGATGAACGCCTACTCGGTCAAGGATCTGGGCGAGATGCTGCACGCCGACACGCTGTTGATGGTGACCCTCACCGACTGGAGCACGAAATATCTGGTGGTCGCCTCGACGGTGACGGTCGCCGCCACCTTCCGGCTGGTCGATGTGAAGAGCGGCGCCCTGCTGTGGGAGACGAGCGTGACCCGGGCCAAAGGATCGGGAGCCCAATCCGACAGTCTGCTCAAGATGGTGGTCGACGCGACCGTCAACGCGCTGTTCACCCAGTACACGACGCTGGCCGAAGATATGGTCGACACCGCCTTCTCGCGCCTGCCGCTCGGACCGTTCTTCGCGGGCGACGACCGCCGGTTCCGCTTCCTCGATCCGGCACCCGAATAACGGCCGCTTCGCGCGCTCCCCTAAATTATTGCATTTTTCCTTCTTGCGGGTATTATGACACCGATTATGAACGGACGAGAATTGAAACTCGACTATTTTTCTTGGGGAGAAAGATAATGATGAAGGGGTTTTTCCTCACTCTTTTTGCGGTCATGGCGATGGCCGTTCTTTCCTGCGGTGGTGACGAGACGACCGATCCGGTGGCCTCCGACGAACCGCGTATCGGGCTTAAACTTCTTGCCGGCGAATGTAATGTCGACGGTGCCGGCGACTACATCGACGGCGGCAACATCGCCGAACGGCTCGGATCGCTCGCCATTCAGTTCTACAAAGAGGACGGCACCATCGTCAAAGTGAACAACAAGAACGCCGTTTCGCTGACCGCCTCCGATCTTTCGGAAGAGGTCACCGTCAAGGGCATCCCGACCATCTCGAACGCCCGCGTCGTGTTCTCCGGTTTTGAAGTGGGCAATATCAGCTCTCCGAAATGGCGCGGCGAAGCCCGCGGCATCGATTTCGCCAAAGGGAAAGAGACGGTCGTTTCGGTCGTTCTCTACCCGGTTTCAGGTTTGGGCTGCTTCCCGACCCCGCTCCTAGTCCCGCGTTTCGGCCACACCGTGACCGAACTCCCCGACGGACGCATCCTCGTGGCCGGCGGTTTTTCCGGATTGTCCAACGGCAATTGGCAGGCGACCGACTCGGTCGAACTGATCGACCCCGAGAGCGGCACTATCGACCAGATAGCCAGCATGAAGAATTTCCGCGCATTTCATATAGCGGCTCTGCTGCCCGACGGCCGCATCATCTTCACCGGCGGCATCACCGTGTTGGAGAACAAGAAGATGGAGGTCACCGACTATCCCCAGATGCCGCTGACATTCACCAGCCCCGCCAACGGCGTCGAGCTTTACACGGTCGACCTTCCGAAGGTGAACGAACGGCCCCGCGACAAGAACGGCGATGTCGTTACCACCGATAACAGCGCGGTCGAGTTCATCGATCTGACCGACGACAAATTCTTCCCGTTCCAGAGCTACGCTTATGTCCGTTCCGACGAAACGACCGGCGCCGGCACGATATTCATGGCCGGCGGCGTGAAGGAAGGCGCGGCGGTCTCTTCCATCTACGGCATTGAGATATCGGTCGCCGACACGGTCACCGTCGTGATAAATGAATATTACACCGATAAACCGCTGGTCGCTCCGATGATGGCGGCGGCGGGCACCGACAAGGTGCTCATTCTCGGCGGCCACAAATCCTCCGATACGAAGTTCGCCTATCTCGTCTCCTCCAGCAGTTATGACGAATGGACCGGCGGCACCGCCCCCAATCTTTTCTTAGGCGCCATCTCTTCCTATCTTGGCGACCCGAATGATCCGAACGACGATGTCATCGTTGCGGCGAGCGGACTGGAATTGCCCAACGGCGCCGGCGGTTTCTCGATGAACGGCAAGAGCTACAAATTCGGCGTCGCGCTCTCGGCGCAGAGTGAAGGACCGCTCTTCTGGGGCACTTGGCTTCACGATATCGTCCTCAACGCGGCCGACGGCTATTTCACCGTCATCGGCGGCACCAGCAATTCCGACATCACGCAGGCGGCGGTCGAGGCGAACAACTTCCTCGAACATGTGAGCCTTGACTCTATGGATTTCAATGTCCACCAGTCTTATGACTACTTCAAGGTCAAACGGCTTCTGCACCGCACCGTGGGCGCCGGCGGCAAGATGTACCTCATCGGCGGCATCGAGGACCTTAAGGGTACCGCGCTGGTCGGCACCATCGAACTGATGCAGATGAATAAGCCTTGGGAGTGATCCTCCCTACTTTTTTCCCATCAGACTGGCGATAGCAAGGAACACACCGAGCACCACGCCCAACACCGCCGCGAAGAGTATGCGGTACTGTTCCGGCAGCAGGAAGGTTATCGTGTGGGCCGGTATCCAGAACAGCGGTATGGTCTTCTTGAACACGAAGCCCCACATCACCTGCCAGTTTATCTTCGACAGGATATCGCCGAACGCGATGGGACTCAGGAAACCGGCGATGGTACCGCCGGTCCGGGCGATGTGTTCATCGGTGATCTTGTGCAGCGTCATCATCCACGGCGCGAAGATGAGGTTCATCCCGACGCTGATAGTGAAGGCGGTCACGAACTGAAGCCCGGTGATCGCCCCCTTCAGCGTGTCGGCGTTGACCGCAAGCCCCATGTAGCCGAGGAACTTGATGCTTCCCGCCGGGAAGACCATGAAGGCATAGGCGATGGCCATGCCGAGTCCCCCCCACACTACGGTGCGCGGCAGGATGCCGAAGCCGGGAGCGTTGTAGTTGCCGGTCCGGATGCGCAGGCCGATCACCTCGCCGAGCGTCGCGAGGATGCCGAACTTTATCGCACCCATGATGATGCCGTGTTCGAGATTGAAGGCCTTGTAGCCCTCGAGCACCGCGTCGGAGAAGAAGAACGGGGAGAAGAACACCGCCACTCCGGCGATGAACAGCGCGTCTTGCCGTTTCATGAGGGACCTCCTATCATTACAGGATATCTTTCAGCATCTTACCCGTGAGCGACCGTTTGTTCTTCGCCACCTCTTCGGGGGTGCCGACGGCGACTATCTCGCCCCCTTTGTTGCCGCCGAGCGGGCCGATGTCGATGATATGGTCGGCGCACTTAACGATGTCGGGGTTGTGCTCTATGACCAGCACCGAGGCGCCGTGGCTGACGAGCCGGTCGAGTATCGCGATGAGTTTCTTGATGTCATCAAAATGGAGCCCGGTCGTCGGTTCGTCGAGTATGTAGAGCGTCCGGTCGGCCTTCTTTTTTGCCAGTTCTTTCGATAACTTGATGCGCTGCGCCTCGCCGCCCGACAGCGTGTGGGCCGGCTGGCCGAGCGTGATGTAGCCCAGCCCGATCTGATGAAGCAGTTCCAGTTTGCGCCGTATCGCCGGGAAGGGCTGGAAGAGCTCGACCGCCTCGTCGACCTCCATCTCGAGGATATTGAAAATGCTTTTCCCTTTGTACTTTATCTCAAGCGTGTCGGGGCTGAACCGTTTCCCGCCGCAGTCGGGGCAGGTAACATAGGTGTCGGGCATGAAGTTCATCTCGATGCGGATGAGCCCCGCCCCCTCGCACCGCTCACAGCGACCCCCCTTTACATTAAAGGAGAAGCGCCCCGGCTGGTAGCCGCGGGCCCGCGCTTCGGGCAGTTGGGCAAAGAGGTCGCGGATCAGACCGAACGCCTGCGTGTAGGTCGCCGGGTTACTGCGCGGCGTCTGGCCGATGGGCGACTGATCTATCTCAAGAAATTCGTCCAGCTTCCCCGCCACGGTGAAATTCTTCACCGAAGCCGGCTTTCCTTCGAGCGCCGGGAGAAGCGTCTCCATGATGAGCGACGACTTCCCCGATCCCGACACGCCGGTCACCGCGCAGAATACTCCGAGCGGGATGTCGGCATCTATATTCTTGAGATTGTTGGTCGTTGCCCCCTTGATGCGAAGCCAGCCGGAGGGCTTGCGCCGCTTTTTCGGCACCGGTATCGACATCTCGCCGGTCAGATATTTCCCGGTGAGCGACCGCTTCACTTCATGGATCCCCGCCGTCGGTCCGGCATAGAGCAGTTCGCCCCCTTTCCGTCCCGCACCGGGGCCGAGATCGACGAGAAAATCGGCTGCTTCCATGATATCGCGGTCATGCTCGACGACGATGACATTGTTCCCCTGATCGCGCAGATTTTTGAGTATCGAGACCAGTTTCTCGGTGTCGGCGGCATGGAGTCCGATCGACGGCTCGTCAAGGACATAGGTGACGCCGGTAAGCGCGCTCCCGATCTGCGTCGCGAGGTGTATCCGCTGCGCCTCGCCGCCCGACAGTGTCGCCGTTTTGCGGTTGAGTGTCAGATAGCCGAGCCCCACGCGGTCAAGGAACCCGAGCCGCGCATATATCTCGGCCACCGGCTTGTGGGCCACCTCTTTCTGGAAGTCGCTGAAGGCGAGTTTCTTCTCATCGCCGAAGATCTTCGCCAACTCTTCGACCGGCATCTCCCCCATCTCGTGGATGTTCATCCCGGCGACCGTCACCGCGAGTGCCTTGGGCTGGAGCCGTTTCCCGCCGCAGGTGTCGCACACCCCCTGCACGAGGTATTTCGCGAGTTCTTCGCGGATCATCTCACTGGTCGTCTCCTTGTAGCGCCGCTCCAGCGCCGTAATGACGCCTTCGAACGGGCGGTCGAACGCGTGCCTCATGTTCTCGGTCTTCACCGAGAATTTTATCTTCTCGTCGCTCCCGTAAAGTATCGCTTTCCGTACTTTTTCCGGCAACTCATTGAGTGGCGTTTTCTTATCTATATTATAGTGGTCGAGCAGTTGTGATATCATCTGTTTAGTGAAATTCCACAGCGACGGTATCGCGCCGTGGGTCGCCGGTTTCGCGGGGTTGGTGACGATGAGTTTCTCGTCCATCCGCATGGTGAATCCGAGCCCGTTGCAGGTCGGGCAGGCGCCGGCGGGGCTGTTGAACGAGAACGAACGCGGCTCTATTTCGTCGTAGTAGATGCCACAGTAGGGACAGCCGAACTGCTCGCTGTAGAGCTTCGTCTCGCCGTCGTTAAGCCGCAGGAACAGTTTCCCTTCGCCCTTGCGGAGCGCCGTTTCGACCGATGCGCGGATGCGGTTCAGGTCGGCGCCGTCGCGCACGGCGATTCGGTCCACGACGATCCCGATATCGTGCTTTTTCTGCTTGTCGAGCTTCGGCAGCGCCTCGTCGAGCCGGTATTCGGTCCCGTCGATGACGATGCGGAGGAACCCCTCGCCGCGCAGTTCGTCGAACAGTTTCTCGTAGCTCCCCTTGCGGCCCGAAACGACCGGCGCGATGAGGTAGAGTTTCTCGCCGGCGAGTTTCAGTATCTCCTCGACGATGCGGGCGGCGGGGGTCTTGACGATGGTCCGGCCGCACTCATGGCAGTGGATCGTCCCGGCGCGGGCGAACAGCAGCCGCAGGTAGTCGTAGATCTCGGTGGTGGTGCCGACGATCGAGCGGGGGCTCTTGTTGAGGCCGCGCTGTTCTATCGCGATGCTGGGCGACAGTCCTTCGATGTGTTCGACATCGGGCTTCTCCGAGAGTTCGAGGAACTGGCGGGCGTAGCTCGAGAGCGATTCGACATAGCGGCGCTGGCCTTCGGCGTAGATGGTATCGAAGGCGAGCGAGGTCTTGCCGGAGCCCGAGACGCCGGTAATGACGACGATCTTTTCGTGCGGGATGATGAGGTCGAACCCTTTCAGGTTATGGTGGCGGACCCCTTTGAGGATGATGGCGCGGGACATGGGCACTCCTTCAGTTCGAATGGCGGGAACATGGTACGCCGAACGGGGTACTTGTAAATTTTTTAGTGCTGTTGCTTTCTTTCGGACGGTACGCTAAAATCGGTGCGGCGATCATGGAGGGGCTTATGAAGAACTTTTTTCTTTTTACGCTGACCGGCGCGCTACTTTTCATCTGGGGCTGCGATCCCGGCTGGAGATATCGCATTACCCGGCCACAGGTTGAAAGAACGGAGCGACACTACGAGCTTTCTTTTCATGACCTGAAACTTCAGATAGAAGCCAATTCCTTTGTTCTTCGGGATCATTTCGAGTTCGTGTTTTTTACAGAAGCCGAGTCGGCGACGCTCCCGCCGGGGATCATCTCTCTTCAGATGCTGTCCCAACCGGAGCACATACACACTCCCGAGATCTCATTGATCCTTCGTGATGAGAACAAACAGATCATTGCGCAGGAAAAGGCGGCGGGAACCACGATACCCAAAGAACCTCTCACCATCAAAAAAGGACAGAAACTCTATCTGTTGGCGACCTCTTTCACCATGCAGACGGTGAACCGACAGGGTCTTCCCGACGAGGAGCGTTCCGAATTCCTTTTTCACTATTATTTTCCCGGAACGGGAGAGTCATTCAAATGCGTTTTTGCGTACGACCCTGACTTTGTCTCATACTGATATAACTATTTATTTTATAAGCAGCTTTTTCGCGGTGGCGAGGTCGATCTGTCCCGGTGCGGTCTTTCGTCCGCCGGTCGGCGAGACATAGGTGAACGGCGCGCCAAGGCTGAGCGCCGCGATGCGGCCCGCCGGCCCCCACTCCCCCATCGTCACCGGCACCACCCGTTTATCGAGCGCCATCAGCGCGAGTAACCGCGCCGCCGCCTCTTCCGAATCGGCCCGCGCCGCCACTTTGATGTAGGTCGGGTCGAACGCGGCGAGCTTTTTCACGGTGTCGAAGAGCTGTTTATCGGTCGGCATCTTCTCATAGAAATGCCGCGAAACGATCAGTCCGCAATTGGCTTTCCGCGCGACGGCTATGAGCGGCAGGAAGAGTTTATTGCGGTAGAGATCGCTATCATAGTCGAGGTCGATGTACGACGCCCCGGCATTCATCGCCGCCCCGAGAAGCGCCAGCCGCTCGGCCTCGGAAAAGCGTCCGGCACGGCAGGTGGCGATGAGCGTTCTTTTGCCGGTGAAGAGTTTTTTCACCGCCGCGATGTCGATATCCTCGATGAGGTCGAGCCGTATCTCAGCGAACGAAATGCGCGAAAGTGCCGCCCGGACGCGGTTGACGCAGGGCTCACCGATGCTGACACACAGTTGCAAGGGTCACCTCCAATTCAGTGAAAGGAATATCGACGACGACCGCTTCTCCCAGCTTTTTGAGCAGAACAAAGGCCAGACTATCGCCCGTTTTCTTCTTGTCGGCCCGCATCAGCGCGGCGATGTCGCCAGCGCGGTGGTCGGTGCTCACCGGCAGTCCGGCGGTTGAAAGAATGGCGCGCACCCGGTCGGCGTCGGCTTTCGTGATGAGTCCCCGTTTGTGCGACATCTCGGCGGCGACCGTCATCCCCACCGCGACCGCCTCGCCGTGGGCAAGCGTCGGATCAAGCCGTTCAAGTGCGTGACCGACGGTGTGACCAAAGTTGAGAATGCGGCGCAGTCCCGTTTCGGTCTCGTCCTGCGAGACGACCGACACCTTTATCTCGACCGACCGGGCGATGAATGTATCCAACGAAGCGCCCATCGCAACGGCCGGTTCCAGTTCTTTCAGATAATCGGTGTCGGCGATGAAGCCGTGTTTGAACATTTCGGCAAGGCCGCAGAGCATCTCGCGACGCGGCAATGTCTTGAGAAACGCGGGGTCGATAAGCACCTCCTCGGGCTGGCGGATGGTGCCGACAAGGTTCTTAAAACGGTGGTAATTGACGCCGTTCTTCCCGCCGATCGCCGCGTCGACCATCGCCAGCAGCGTCGTCGGGATGAGGATACACCGCACGCCGCGCATCCAACTGGCGGCGGCATAGGCGGCGATGTCGCAGACGATCCCTCCGCCGACGGCGATCACGCGCCACGACCGGTCGACGCCGCGATCAAGGAAGGCGCGGTACAGTATCTCGACCGTCTCCAGCGTCTTTATCGCCTCCCCTTGCCCGACCGTCTCCACCGGCAACGGGCCGAAAAGCGGCGCGTAGAGCCGCTGTACGGTGCTGTCGGTGACGATGAGGGTGCGTCGCGGGTCGATGCGCGGCAAAAGCGTGGCGAACGGTTCGCCGCAACGGATGTCGCATACCCCGTCGCGATGTTTTAGTAGTATCTTCTTCATTTCTCTCCTCCCGCTCAGCACTCTACCGGAGAGCGCCGCAAAAAAATAGTCCTCTTCTATTGAAAAATCAAAAGAAATATGAGAAAAGAGTAGTTGTCGTTGAAAACGGAGCGACGCATGAGTTATGTATTCGGCTTCTTGATGAACCCCTTCTTTCTGCTTTCGGCGTCGTTGCTCGTTCTGTATGGTCTGGTCAAAAAAAAGACCCCGCTTTTTCGCCTGATATTTTTCAATGTGTTCTCTCTGGTCGTCATCGCGGCCATTTTCGATTCTCTGTTCGCCTATATACTCCTTTCTCCCGACAACCTGTTTCGCACCGATCACAGCTACTATCACCACGGACTTAAACCGTATCAGGACCAAACGACCAAATGGGGCTCGTTCGGCGGCCCA